>JAHEXP010000005.1 GCA_023252055.1 Coriobacteriia bacterium | reverse complement strand
TCTCGAAAACTGTTTAGGAGGTATCCCCTCCTACGAGGGTTCGAATCCCTCCCTCTCCGCCAGAACGCACATGCCGAACGCCCGCTTCCCGTGATGGGAGGCGGGCGTTCGTGTTCGACGGGGTCGGGCGCTCGGAGAGGGGTTCTATCAGCCGTCGGCGTGCCCGGGCGCTGCAGGGCGGGCCCGCAGGGCCAGCACCGCCACATCGTCGTGCAGGTCGCCGCCCGAAAAGGCCGTGACAGCGGCGAGCAGGGAATCGGCGACCTCTTGGCACGTCAGACCCGCGCACGAGCTCAACGCGGCGCGGACGCGCTCGATGCCGAACAGCTCTCGGTCGCGACGCGCTTCGCAGATACCGTCTGAGTACAGGACGAGAACGTCGTCGGGGGCAAGAGCGAACGTCCACGCTCCTCCTACGGCCGCGGCCACGGAGAGCGGCGGGTTACGGCTGCCCGCGTCCGGGACGAGATCCGGCCGGCCACATACCACGGGTTCAGGGTGGCCCGCGAGCGCGATGGCGACGCTGCCGTCGGACGGGTCGATCACGCCGAAGGCCGCGGTGACGAACTCCGCGGATCCGAGCTGGTGGCGGAGCGCCTCGCTGGCGTCCTCGAGAACGCGGGCAGGGTCTTTGGGAGTGCGGTATGCGAGGGCGCGCAGCGTCGAGCGGGTGAGCGTGCTCGTGGCCGCAGCCTCGATGCCTTTACCGCACACGTCTCCGAGCACGAAAGCGATCTGCCCGGTCGGCAGCTCGAAGACGTCGAAGAAGTCTCCGCCGATCTTTCCAACCCCCGGCGCGGAGCGGTACACGCTGCCGAGTTCCATCCGTGGGGTGCTCTTGATGGACGCTGCCATCGCGTTCTGCAGCGTCTCGGCGACACGGTGCTCGCCCTCGTAGAGATGGGCGTTGTCGAGCGCGAGCGACAGCGCGGATGCGAACTTCCGCGCGAACAGCAAGAGCCTTGGCGAGTCTATGGAAGCAGGGCGCTCGCGCCAGTGCAGGGTCATCGCGCCCGTCGCCTTGCCCCGCGAGATGAGGGGGATCGCCATGAGCGAGCGGGTCCCGAACGCTTCAGCGCTGGGGCGCCCGACGTCGGTCTCGTCCGCGTCCGCGATGACGACCGGTTCGCGGCTCTCTGCGGCAAGGAAGATGTGCGGCACACGGGCGCGATCCAAGGACTCGCCGCGCGTCGCCTCGAACCCGGAGCCGTAGGCGTGGACGACACAGAACGTGTCCGCGCTGTCGCGGGTCGCAATGCCAGCTCCATCGGCCCCCACCAACTCGGCGGCTCCCACGAGCGCCTGCGAGAGGATGTCGCCCGCGTCCAGCGACGACCCGATCAGGCTGACGATGCGGTTGAGCCCCTCGGAGAGCCGGTTCTCCTCGCGTAGCGCCTCCTCGCGCTGAGCGAGGCGCCGGAACAGCACAGAGAACGGGTCCTCCAACGAACGCGCGACCAGCGCCCGATAGATGAAGTACACGGAAGTGATGTGGAGGATGTGCCCGACGATGCTCTGGAGGTCGGTCAGCGTGGTGTACGACATGAAGACGAGCTCTGCGGCGATCATGCACGCGATGGCGGAAACGAGGTCCACGACCACGCGCCGCTCGAGCCGCTCGCGCTTGCGCCACACCAGCCACATGCCCGCGAGCATCCCCGCCACGATGGACCATTCGGCGTAGATCTTGAACGGAGTCAGCCCGCTTCCCGGGGTGAAGGTGACGGGGAAGATCCCGGCGAATATCGCGTAGGTGCCGAAGACCGCCGGGATCCCGAATGCGGCGAAGGCGAGGTAGGGCCGTGCGATCCGCCGGCCGATGAAGGCAGGCGCTGCGACGAGCCCCGCGGCTTGCAAGCCGCGAAGCAGTATCCAGAACTGCGAAGCCGTGGTCGGCGTAGCTGTGGAGAATACGGCCATGCCGTTGTAGGTGAGGACGTGGAGGGAGATCAGCGAGGCCACGAAGAACTGAGCGATCCCCAGCACTGTCAGGAAGTCGTCGTCCACCAGGCGGCGCGTGTGCCACGAGATGGCGAAGATCGCGAATCCGACGGCCGAGGCGATGATCTCGATCACCGAGTGGTAGGCGAGAAAGTCCCATCGCCCTATCAGGACGAGAGCGGAAACGATGACCAGCGCCATCGCCAGGACCCATGGCACGGCGCGCTTGAACGGGCGACGCCCCCCGGCGACCATGTTCGAAACACCCTCCACCGGGCTCACCCCTCTCGTCCCCCCGGAAGCCTCTGCCGGTGGAGCAGGGGCGACTCGAACGGTAGCAGCAGCCGTTACCGCTCGCAATCGCCCGCGACCGATGAGGCCGGTGACCCGACCCCCCCCGTCGCCGCGTGCACTCCCGCCGCCGGCGGAGTGCGCTACCATCGCTGCGACGCCCGAACGGTCGCAGCGATGTGCGGAAGGCAACCTTGTGAAGATCCTGATCTCGATCGACGACACGGATGACGCTCAGAGCAAGGGCACCGGCGAGATCGCCGAGATGCTCGGCCAGGCTCTGGTTGATCGAGGGCTGGCGACCGTCGGACGCGTCACGCGGCACCAGCTCCTCGTCCACCCGGACATCGCGTACACGTCGCACAACAGCTCCATGTGCTTCGAGGCGGAGATCTCCGAGGATGCGCTCGACGAGGTCACCCGGATCTGCGCAGACGTGCTGACAGCGGAGAGCGTCGAGGCCGCCGATCCGGGGCTCGCCGTCGTGGTCCTCTCCAGTTTGGCGGACGCGGAACGGCTGATGGCTTTCGGGCTCGAGGCCAAACAGCGCGTGCTGACCAAGGATGAAGCGTACGCGCGTGCCGAGGAGTTCGGCGTGCACCTCTCCGAACACGGGGGGACAGGCATCGGCGTGATCGGCGCTTTGGCGGGCGCGGGATTGCGGCTCACGGGCAGTGACGGCCGGTACAAGGGCAAGTTCCGCCTCCGCGGCGACGAGAACGATGTGGCGACGGTTGCGGACATCAAGCGCGAGGGCGTCGGGGCGGTGCGCACCCTCGAGGGGGAGACACTCGGAGACGACGAGCGGGTGCTCGTGGCGGACTCGGCCAAACTCGTTCTCAAAGACGGTGCGGCGGTATTGCTCGTCAGGCCACTCGACGCAGCGGGCGCGGCCGCTTGGTGCCCCGTGGACCGCAAGTCGCTCAGGTCGTTCTAGGCCGTGACCCCGCTACGTGACACTGACGCCGGACCGGTCTTCGTCGGGAGCGTGGATGTCGAGCCGGACGTCGCTGCGGCTTCCGCCGTGGCAGCGGGATGCCCCTCGTTCTCCTTGGACGAGGACGACGAGTGCTACATCGAGCGCGATGCACCGAACTGCTTCAACTGCCGCGGGCGCCGATGGGTGCCGGACGGCTTCACCTGTCTCAGGGGCGGGCTGCGGCCCTGACCTGTGGCGCGCCGGTGTCGTCAACGGGTGACGGCCCGGTGACGAACAGGGGGCGGGGCGACGCCGAGGGCGACAATGGGGATCGCCACCGGGGGCAGGGGGCGCCCGGCGATGGGCGGCCGTTCCTGCTCAGCGGCCCTGTGCTCGCTTCGCGCGGAGGGCTTCGGGTACGCCGCGAACGCGGGGCGGCACCGGCCCGATGTTGTAGAATCCAGTAGTTTCCCGAGTCGATCACACACCGGGATCGCGCGCGTCCGTCCGGTGTCGATCTCGCATTGAAAGGTGCCCCGCATGCGGCCACGTCGCGTAACGGTATTCGGAGCCGGCTACGTCGGACTGGTGGCAGGCGCATGCCTGTCGAAGTCCGGCCACACCGTCACCGTCCTCGATGTCGATGAGAAGAAGCTCGTCTCCCTGCGCGGCGGGGTCACGCCCTTCCACGAGCCCGGACTCGACGAGATCATCACCGGGTCGATCGAGGCCGGGCGTCTCATCTTCGAGCACCCCTCGAACGTCACCGATTTCGGCGAGTACGTCTATGTCGCCGTGGGCACACCGTCGACCTCGACCGGGTCCTCGGACCTCCGCTTCATCAGCGCGGTCGTCGAGCAGATCGTCTCGACCGTTCCGGCAGGCACCATCGTGATCATGAAGAGCACCGTGCCTCCCGGCACCGGCACCGCACTCGCGAAGCGCCTGGAGGCGCACGGCATCGGCTACGTGTCGAACCCCGAGTTCCTGCGGGAAGGCAACGCGGTCAAGGATTGGTACGAGACCGACCGCATGGTGCTGGGCGGCAACCCCGAGACGATCGACAAGGTCGCGGAACTCTACGAGGACATCCTCGCACCGATCCTGCGTTGCGACATCCCGAGCGCGGAACTCATCAAGTACGCCTCGAACGCCTTCCTCGCCATGAAGATCTCGTTCGCGAACGAGATCGCCAATCTGTGCAACACCGTGGACGCCGACGTGACGACGGTCATGAAGGGCGTCGGCCTCGACAAGCGGATCGGCGGTTCGTTCCTCAACGCCGGCATCGGCTACGGCGGCTCCTGCTTCCCGAAGGACACCCGCGCGCTCGACTACCTCTACAGCGTCAACGGCCACCACTCGCCGCTGCTCAAGGCGGTCATCGACGTCAACGCGTTCCAGCGCCGCGTCCCGGTCACCGCGATCCGTCATCGCCTCGGAGACCTCCATGGCGTGCGCGTCGCCGTGCTCGGCCTGACCTTCAAGCCGCACACCGACGACACGCGCGAGGCTCCTGCCGGCGACATCATCCGCATGCTGCTCGTCGAAGGCGCGATCGTGCCGGCCTACGACCCCGTGGGTGTGATGGACTTCGAGTCCGACCAGTACACGCAGGTGGGCAGCGTCGAGGAGGCGGTGCGCGATGCGTGCGCCGTCATCGTCGCCACCGAGTGGGACGAGATCTGCGACGCGGACTGGAAGACGATGACGGCCACGATGGCCGAGCCCAAGCTCGTCTTCGACGGCCGCAACTGCGTGGATCCTGCCGCGGTCCGGGCGGGCGGCGGCGAATACGTCGGCGTCGGGCGCCGATAGCGATACCGACGAGGGGTAGGCGTTCGTGATCAAGCTCATCATCCAGATCCCGTGCTTCAACGAGGAGGCCTCGCTGCCGGTCTCGCTGCCGGTGCTGCCGCGGACCGTTCCGGGCGTGGACGTCGTCGAATGGCTGATCATCGACGACGGCAGCACCGACCGCACCGTCGAGGTCGCCCGCGAGCTCGGGGTGGACCATGTGGTGCGGATGAAGCGCAACAGCGGTCTGGCCAAGGTGTTCATGGCGGGCCTGGACGCGTCGTTGCGCCTCGGCGCCGACATCATCGTCAACACCGATGCGGACAACCAGTACTGCGCCGACGACATCCCCAAGCTCGTCGACCCGATCCTTGAGGGCCGCGCGGACTATGTCATCGGTGCGCGTCCGATCGCCGACATCCCGCACTTCTCGCCGATCAAGAAGGCGCTCCAGAAGCTGGGGAGCTGGGCGGTCCGGGTCGCGAGCAACACCGAGGTGCCCGACGCGCCCAGCGGCTTCCGGGCGATGTCGCGCGCCTGTGCGCTGCGCTTGAACGTGAACACCGAGTACACCTACACGATCGAGACGATCATCCAGGCCGGCCGCGCCGGCATGGCGATCCAGAGCGTCGACATCCGCGTGAACGAGGACCTGCGGCCCTCGCGCCTCGTGAAGAGCATCGCGTCGTACGTGCGCCGATCGCTCGTGACGATCGCCCGCGTGTTCATGACGTACAAGCCGATGAAGTTCTTCATGGTGCCGGGGGTCACGCTCGGAGCGGCCGGTGTGCTGGTCGGCGTCCGCTACCTCTACTACCTGACCATCGGGCAGGGGACCGGGCACCTGCAGTCGCTCGTGCTGGCCGCCATCCTCATCCTCACCGGCGTACAGGTCGCTCTGTTCGGGCTGCTGGCTGAACTTATCGGGAACAACCGCAAGATCCTCGAGGACGTCCAGTGGCGCACGCGCCGCCTGGAGCTCGAGACCGAGACCGGGCGCATCGAGAAGGACTCCTAAGTGGCTTCAGGCAACTGGTTCGTGCGGTCCCTGCGGAGTCGCGCGGGGTTGATCCAGTGGGTGCTCCTGCTGGGCGCTGTGGGGTTCGTGGCTTGGATCGTCGTCAGCCGCGGGCACGACCTCGAGGCCGCGTTCAAGCTCACGCCCGCGCTTTTCCTGTTCATCACGCTGAGCTCGTTCGCGACGTTCATCCTCAACGGCATCGAGCTGCAGGTACTCGCCCGGCACTTCGGCAGCAAGGTGCCGATGAGCGGGGCGCTCATGCTCGGGCTCGCGGTCAACACGCTCAACTACCTGCCGATGAAGGCGGGCACCGTGCTCAACGGCATCGTGATGCGGACCCGGTACAAGCTCCCGCTCTCCGCCTTCACCGCCCTCATCGCCGCCTCCAGCGTGATCCACCTGTGGGTGGCCCTGGTCATGGCGGGGACCTGCCTCGTGCTCGGCCCGGCGGCACATCGCGCCTGGGGCTGGCTGTTCCTGCTCGGCCCCACCGCCGGCGTGGCGGGGCTCATCATCTGGGGGCGGATGCGGACCGCGGGCCGTTTCGAGTCCCACGACTCCCGCGTCATCCGCATCCTTATGCGCATCGTCGACGGCATGGGCCAGATCTTCTCCGATGGGCGGCTTCTCGCCATCGAGCTCGTGATCAACTTCTCGCTCGTCACCCTGTGGACGTTGCGTTCGTACTGGTCGTTCCAGGCGCTCGGTATGAGTCCTTCCTACGGGCAGGTGGTCACCGTCACCGCCCTCGGGATCCTGTTCACGCGCATCTCGGTGATCCCGGGTGGCGTGGGCCTGCGTGAGGTCGGTGCGAGCTTCGGCTCCGCGATATCCGGGCTGTCCGTCGACGCCGGGTTTGCGGCGTCGGTCATCGAGCGGGCGGTCATGCTCATCTGGCTGCTCGTCGTGGGAGTGCCGTCCACGCTGTACCTGCTGCGCAGCACCGGAGTCGGTCTGGCCGACATCATGAGCGGTGCGCGCGGCGTTGGCGCGACCGAAGAGGCGGGCGCCTCCGACGGCGCCGCCGGTCCGGATGGTTCCGATGGGGAGGCGACCCCCGGTGAAGCTGGGTAAGATCGTCGACCGGATCACCGCGCACCGCTGGACCGGCGCGGAGATCGCTTCGCTCGTGGGAGAGGTGCGCGAGAGCCACATCGCCCACGCAGCCGATGAGGCGGTGCGGTCGGGCGCCGCTTCGGGTGGCGCCGTGTCAGGTCTGCTCATCGCGGCGCTCGAGTCCGGCCGGGTCGACGGCGCGCTCGTCTGCGCGACGTCGGTGGAGGACGGTCGGGTGCGCGCCCGCTACCGCATCGCGCGCACCCGGGACGAGGTGCTCGCGGCACGCGGCAGCACGTACGTGCTGGGCGAGTTCGGTCGCGAGGCTGCCCCGCTCATCCGCGAGTTCGAGGGCAAGCTGGCGGTCGTCGCACTCCCGTGCGAGATCGCCCTCGTGCGGCACGATCCGTCGATGAGCGAGAAGGTCGAGCTCGCGATCGCGCTGTTCTGCGGGCACACGAGCGAGACCCAGTTCGTCGACGCGATGACCGACCGGCTCGCGGCCAGCGTGGGCGGCGGGAAGCTCGAGACGTTCCGGTTCCGAAGCGGGCATTGGCGTGGGCGGCTCACGGCCACCTACGACAACGGCGCGGTCGTCGACAAGCCGTCGAACCACTACCTGCTCTACCACAACCTCTATTTCGGGACTCCGAAGAAGTGCATGTTCTGCGGCGACCACTTCGGATACTCGGCGGACATCAGTGCCGGCGACCTGTGGTCCCAGAAGTACAAGAACGATCCGGTGAAACACACCGCGCTGCTGGTGAAGACGGAGCGCGGCGAGGAAGCGCTGAGTGCCGCGGTTGCCTCCGGCGTGCTCGTGGCGAGCCCGGTGCCGCTGCGAGAGGTCCTCGACGGTCAGCGCCGCACCGCGCCGTTCCACTTCAACGTCACCGCGCGCTCGCAGGCCGGCGCACCGCTCGGCATGCGCGTCCCGGACAAGGTGCGGACCGGCGTTAGGACGCACGAACGTGCTGCCGCGCGCATGACGCTGCGGAACCACCTTGCGAGTCAGGACACCGAGGGAAGCGCCCGTGTGCTCGCTGCGAACCGCCGCCTCCTGAAGGCGCGCCTCTACTACCTCAAGGGCCTCGAGTCTCTGCCCACCGGCCCGCTCGTCCCCGGCGCGCCAGAGGGTTCGCCGCGCTTCTCGCTCATCGCCGCGACCGTATACGGCAACCGCGGCGCTGAGGCGATGCTCGAGACCTCCATCGGGAGGATCCGCGACAAGTTCCCGGATGCGCGTTTCACCGTCTTCTCGTACCAGCCGGAAATGGACTCGGAGCTGATCCGCGACAAGGCGGTGACGGTTCGTTCCTCGACGCCGGCGTACCTCGTCGGCGTGCTGTTCCCGCTCTCGCTGCTCGCGGCGCCGTTCGCGCGCCTGGGCAAGGTCCCGCGCATCTTCCCGCGCTCCGTGCGGGAGCTGGCCGAGAGCCGCGCGCTCATCGACCTCGCCGGCGTCTCGTTCATCGACGGCCGCGACAAGTACCTGCCGTTCAACGTGCTCACGATCCTGCCCGCGATGTTGCTGCGGACGCCCGTGTTCAAACTCGCGCAGGCGGTAGGGCCGTTCAAGCACCCGCTCAACCGGTTCCTCGCGAAGTGGCTGCTGCCGAAGTGCGCACTCGTGGTGCCGCGCGGGGAGACGACCGTCGAGCATCTCGAGACGATCGCGTTCCCCGCCGATCGCATGCTCGCCGGGGCGGACGTCGCGTTCCTGTTCGAGGCGCGGGACTCGCTCTCGAGAGAGGGCGGGGAGGAGGCGGACCGTCTCGCGGCCCGCTCACTGGAGATGCGGGCCGCCGGGCGTGCCGTGGTCGGCCTGTGTCCGAGCGCCGTGCTCGCGAGCAAGGCGGTCTCGGAGGGGTGGGACTACGTCGGATTCATGGCGCGGCTCGCGGCAGGGCTCGTCGAAGATGGGCACAGCGTGCTCTTGTTCCCGAACGCGACGCGCGCCCGCTCCACGAAACTGCGCAACAACGACCTTCCGGTGATCGCCCAGATCCATGAGCGGTTGGGCGAGGCAGGCGCGGACGTGATGCACGTGACCGGCGATATGAACGCTGCGTCCCTGCGCACGGTCATCGAAGCGTGCTCGGTCGTGGCGGTGTCGCGGTTCCACGCGATGGTCGGGGCGCTGTCGATCGGCGTGCCCGTGGCGGTGGTCGGTTGGAGCCACAAGTACCTCGAGGTGATGAAGCAGTTCGGACTCGAGGAGTTCGTCTTCGACTACTCCGAGCATGATCCCGAGGCGCTGCGTGCTGTCGTGGAGCGTCTCATCGGCGAACGCGACGCCCATGCGGCAGCGATCCTTGATCGCTTGCCCGCGGTGCGGCAGGACTCCCGCTCGCAGTTCGAGGAGATGTTCCGCCGCATAGGGGCGTAGGGCGGTACCGCGTCAGGCCTGGCGCGCGGGCCCCGAACGGGTGCGGCCGCGGTCGCAACGTCACTGGACGGCGGGCAGCGCCTTCTCCTGGTCCCCGAAGATCCGCCCTGCGACCGCCGCCAGGTACCAGACGATCACCGGCAGCGTGTGGAACACCACCCTGTTGAGACTGTCGCCGGCGCCGACGCGCCCGGCGTGCGAGATGCCGTGCACGACGAGCGCGATCACGTAGAACAGCACGATCGACAGGAACGGTGAGCGCGTCCACGAGTCCCGCCGCAGCGCATCGTGCGTGAGAAGCGAGAGCAGCAGCAGCGCCAGCACGCCCCACCACAGGTAGTTGTAGCCTCCGTGGCCCGCGAAGATGTTGAGCCACGCGTTGGCGAGCGCCTCGCGCGCGTTGGTGTGCTTGATCAGCAGTGCCGCCACCATGAGCGCAGCGGTCGCGGCCACGAAGATGCTCTGGAACCGCTCGCCCGTGATGCGGAAGGGCAGGCGCTTGTCGAGCCACGCCACCACCCACGGGCCGGCGGCCGAGGCGAGCACGACGAGCAGGACCGCGAGCGTCCGCTTGCCGCTCAGCTTGCCCGACAGCCACATCCCCAGCTCCAGGTACGCCACACCGTATGTCGCGACCAGCATGAAGTACACCGGTGCGAAGTACGCCGCGACCGCCTTCAGTTCGACCTTCGGCCGGGCTATAAGAGCCATCGCCGCAGCCGAGGGGACGAAGAGGTAGGCGAGGCCGTCCGGGCGCGCGAGCATCAGGCCCGTGGCGAAAACGCCGGCAAGCACCAGGTACGTCCGATCGACTTCAGCCGTCTCGCCGCCATGGGCGGGACGCGCCGCCAGCCACACGCAGGTCAGCGACATCAGAAGGTAGATCGCGCTGATCATGTGCGAGTGAACGAACACCGAGTGGAACAGGAAGGACGGTTCGAGAACGAGCGCCGCCACCGCGACCCCCACGATCGTCCACGCCGTGTGCGGCTTCAGCGACGAGAGCGGGCCGGCGAGCAGTGTCATCGCAAGCCAGGCTAGGAGCGTCGCCGCCAGCATCGGATATACGACGTAGGCCCACTCGCTGCCGAACGAGTAGTAGATGGCGTTCATCGACGGGATGAGGACGCTCCGCGTCGCGATCAGGCCCGGCGTGAGGACGCCCTTGCGAGCGAGCTCGACGCCGAGCGGCCAGTACGACATCACCGAGTCGTTGTTCGTCACGGTGAGGCGCAGCACGCCGAAGACCGATGCGAGCACTCCACCGGAAGCGGCCGCGAGCGCGAAACTGACGGGCCGGACCTCCTTCATACCGACCGCGGGCGTGCCGAGGTACCGCAGGAGGAGTTGGACCACGACCGCGAGCACGATGGCGCCGCCGGCCGCGCTCACGAGGTCGAGCGGGCGGTTCGTGAGCGCGCCGACCGACGAGGCGACTGCGGCTGCGAGCAGGCCTGTGGGCAGCGCCGCGAGGTGGTACGCCACAGGTCCCATGGTGCGGCGCGCCGGCCACAGCGCGACCCAGCCGGTCACGACGAAGAACGCGAGTCCTGCGAGTTCGCTGGGGATGCCGCTCACGACGCGCCTCCCGCCGTCATCAACTCTTGCGGGACGAGCAGGTACTCGCGGCTGGCACCCTGGCGTGAGTACAGCACCCACGTGCCGGAGCTGCCCGGTACGGGATCCGCCATGAAGAAGTCGTGCGCACGCAACGTGAGGTGTGTCTTGGCAGCGAGCGCAGCGGCCTTCGCGGAGTCGAGGAACGGCGCGTAGGCGCGGCGCTCTACCGGAACGTCCGTGAACGACCGGGCGTATCGATCGATGTGCGCCCACTGGGATCGGAACGTGGTGCCGTCGGGACGCGTGAAGAGTGCGCCGGGGGGCTGACCGAACAGGGCCTCCTCGTCCATCGGGACGACCACGCGATCGATCTTCACGCCCTTGGCGCGGTCGCGTTCGATGAGAACGCCGATGACGGCGCCAACGGTCCGGGTGGGCTGGCTGTGCCACATCACGCCGATGTAATCGCCGCCATCGCGGAAGGGCACGACGCGCCCGCCCCACCAGGACTGCCAAGCGGCGCTCTCACCGATCCTCGTGAGGACCGTCTGCGTGGGAACCGTCGAGCCCGCCGCCTGGGCGGCAGCGATCGCCTGGGAGTCTGCATAGACCGCCGTGGGGACGGCGACCAGTACGAACACGGCGCGTACGGCGGCTATGGCGAGGCAGACGGCGACGGCGAGAAGAAGCAGGTTCTCGGCTGTCGGGCGCGATCGCCAGTCGGTGATGGATCGCACGGATCGTCCTCCAAGGCGGGTAACGGGGCCCTTCGACCATTCGCCACAGTCTACAACGGCGGCGTTTCGTCGTGGCCCGCCGCCCCGGCCGCGATGCGGAGCCGTTACACGAGAGGCGACGAGCGGATGTCCGTCGCGGTGACCTGACGGGAAGAAGCCTGCTGGGTGCCGGCGGCGAGTCGGCCCCGTTCCGGCGAAGTGATCATCGGTCCCACGGAAACGAGGTTCGAGATGGATCGGCACGAGACGAAGGCGCGCTACGGCGCCCTGCTGGACGAGTGGAAGGCCAATCTCGAGGCGATGAAGGCCCGGAGCGAAGCAGCACCGGGGCAGGCCCACGCGGAGTACATGGAGACCTTGGCCGATCTTCGTAGGCAGTTCGATGACCTGAAGATCCAAGCCGCGCAGGCATGGGACACCGCCGACGACCGTTGGGACAGTGCCAGCAAGGATCTCGAGAACGCGTGGGAGGGATGGGTCGTTCGCGCAAAGCAGGCGTGGGACGAGAACATGAAGTAGCCGCGCCCCTGGCTCTCTCGGAGGTCTATTCGTCCGAAACCAGGTGATATCGGTCGACGTTGCGGCCGCCGACGCTCCTGAACTCGAAGTCGAGGGTGGAGGACGTGGCGGTGGCGAGTTGAGCTCCCCAGTTGGCGCGGTAACGGACCTTGCTGCCGCGCACCGGGGTGGTGAACGCGTAGCGGGGCGCACCGCCCAGGCCATTGACGAAGTACACGATGCCGCCGCGCACGACGCGCTCGTATACATGCGCGTGGCCGGAGATGACGACGTCGGCCCCCCAAGCCGCGAACGGCCACCGCATGTACGTGCTCGAGCCGTGCTTGCTGTCGGAGGAGTACGGCGGGTGGTGGTCGTAGACCACGTTCCAAGGCGACGTCGACGCCGCCAGGGCCGCTTTCAACCAGCGCGCCTGGACCGAAGTGGCGCTCGTCCCCGAGGGTTCCACCCTGTTCGAGTTCAGCACGAAGAAGTGGACCGGGCCCTCCACGAAATCGTAATAGCGCTCGTTGCCGGACGTGCTGTGGAAGCCCTCACCCGGGAGTGTGAAGTACCGCAGGTATGTCCGCGGCGACGGGGTCGCGTCGCTGTAGTCGTGGTTGCCGAGCGCGGGGAAGAAAGCGTTCACCGCCGCGAGGCCGGTGGGCGCGCGGTGCCCGGTCGTCGTGATGTCCCTGAGCCACGCGGCGTAGTACGCGCCGGTGGATTCGTCGTACCGGGTGCTGCCTTTCCCGCCTGCGTGCGCGTAGTAGTCGTCGCCGGTCGCGATGACGAACGCGGGGCGCCACGAGGCGACCATCGCGGCGACGGCGCGCTCGTGTGAGTCGTCCATGCCGTAGTCGCCGATGACAGCGAACGTCGTGACGCTGCTGCCTTGGGGCACCGCCGACGTCTCCTCGACGGTCGCCTCGAGCGGCGCCGGCGCCCGCAGCGCCCGAACGATCGGTTGCGAGGCCGCCCGAGAGCAGCCGGTCGCGCACGTGAGCAGTACACAGGCGAGACTCGCCGCGAGGAACGCCGCCGAACGCTGCATCTGTCCTCGAACCCCCGTAGGTCGCTCGCCCCATTGCGAGCACTGAAGCCTTCATCCCCGCAAAGGGACCGGACGCACGCCGATGAACGGCATGGCTTCCGCATCGGCGCACACATTGCTAGTCTGTGCGCACATCCATCGGACCCCGCGGATCGGGAGGGGACGAACCGTGGCATTCGAGGTCTCGGGATTCACGTTCCTCTATCTGGCCGCAGCAGCGGTCTCTGGCGTCGCGGCCTGGTTCGTGTACCGGGTCAGGAACGCGCCCGGAGGCCGATGGCTCTACCTGTGGAACCTCGCCGCCTTGGTGTGGGCGCTCGCTGAGGCGTTCGACTACTCCTCGTTGACGATGGCCGCGCACGTGACCGCCGGCCAGTTCTCCTACATCGGCGCTACGACGGTACCGGTTCTCTTCCTGCTGTTCGCCCTCGCGTTCTCCGGCCGCACGCGCAAACCGATGCGCCGCAGCGCCGTACTGTTGTTCGTCATCCCCGCGATCAGCACGATCGCGGCGTTCACGAACAGGTACCACCATCTGGTGTGGCCCGGATTCAGCACCCTGCCCGGCCGGCCGACGATCATCATCTACCAGCATGGGCCGATCTATTGGCTCGTCACGCTGTACTCGCTCGTGGCGGTTCTGGTGGCGACACTGCTGATCGTGGACGCTGCCCTGGCGGCGCGAGGCCTGTACCGGTCGCAGAGCGCGGCCCTGGTAGTCGCGGCTGCCTTCCCTTGGATCGCCGAACTCGCGTACAGCGTCGCCCCGGAACGGTTCGCGGGATTCGATCCGGCCCTCACCCTCAGCATCACCGCCGCCATCATCACGTTCACCGTTCTCCACCTGAAGTTGCTCGACCTCGTCCTGGTCCCGCGCGAGGTGCTCGTGGACGAGATGACCGTGGGACTCATCGTCCTAGACGGCACGGCGCGCGTACTGGAGATCAACCCGGCGGCCGCACGGATGCTCGGCCTGTCGAAGGCGCCCGTGCCGGGCTCGCCCGGAGAGGAGCTCTTCGAAGGCTGGTCGGACGCGGCGAAGGACGCGGTTAGGGCGGTGTATGAGGAGCGGCGGTCCACGATCGCTTCACCGACAGGGATGTACCTGGGCGTGGAGCGTTCGCGCCTGGCGGGCAGCACCCCGGACCAGACGCGCGACCTCTTCATCCTCAACGACATCACGCACCAGGTGGAGGCGGAGCAGGCCCTTCACCATGCGTACGAGGACCTTCGCGGGCGCATGGTGCAGATCGAGGCGCTGCAGGAGGAGCTGAGAGAGCAGGCGACGCGCGACCCGCTCACCGGCCTCCACAACCGGCGTCACTTGGCCGAGCAGCTGGAACGTGAGCTTGGCCGCGCCGAGCGCGACGGGTATCCGGTCAGCCTCGTCATGTTCGATGTCGACCACTTCAAAGAGGTCAACGACACATACGGCCACGGTGCCGGGGACGAGATGTTGCGCGCGATCGCCGCCGAGCTTCTCGAGGGCACGCGGCGCTGCGACATCACCTGCCGATACGGCGGAGACGAGTTCGTGGTGGTCCTGCCCAACGCGCGGGCACAGAGTGCGCGGGCGCGGGCGGAGCGCTGGCGCCTTCGCATGCACGACGTGATGAAGGGGATCGGGGACGGCCGCATCGACACGACCATCTCGCTCGGCGTCGCGACATTCCCCGAGAACGGCGCAACGATGGATGCCTTGGTCGCGGCGGCCGACCGCGCGGTCTACGCATCGAAGGCGGCAGGACGCGACAGGGTGAGTGTCGCGCCGGTTCCGCCCGAGCCTCAGGACGTGGATGCGCCCGAAGGCGGTGCGGGGGCGGAGTAGCTCAGGCACAGGGGCGGCGGTAGGCACGGGGGAGGGGTGCGGTGCCGAGTGTTCTGATCGCGTCTTCGCGCAATTGGATGGGGGTCGCCCGCCTCCCGTCAACGCTGAGCGCCGCCGGCATCTCTGTGGACCTACTCGATCGCGGGGGCACGATGGCCGCCGCGTCCTCTCGCGTGCGAGCGCATATCGCGGTGGCCGGGACGGCGGAGGACGTCGCTGAACGCCTGATGGAGATGGCTCCCCGATACGATCGCGCGCTCGCGTGTGACGAACCGCTGCTGAGCGCCCTGTGCGCGACGGGCGATCCCCGTGCGACATCGGTGCTTCCCGCACGGCCCGACGTCCTGGGCGTCCTTCTCGACAAGACCACCTTCCCGGCGGCCGCGGCCGCAGCGGGACTGCGTGTGCCGCGATCGGTCGTGGTAGGGCGTGTCGACGAGGTGCCGGCGGTGTTCGACTCGTTCGGGTCGCCGGTGATCGTGAAGGGGCGCCACGGGTTCGGCGGGAACGCGGTGCGCTCGGCGGAGACGACCGCCGAGGCCGCTGCCGCCGTCCGTGCCGTGGGACTTCCGGCGCTCATTGAAGAGCGGGTGAGCGGGCTCGTCGCTTTGATGCCATGCCTCTTCGAGCGCGGGGAGGTCGTGGGGGCCTTCGCCGCCGACAAACTTCGTACCGCGGGGCCGTTCGGTCCCTCCACGATCAACCGCCTGAGGCCGGTGGGACCGGGGCTGTTGGAGGTGGCGCGCCTCGCTGGTCTGGCGTTCGGCCTGCACGGATTCGCGAGCATCGACTTCTTCGAGCCTGCGGGTGGCGGCGCCCCGATCGTGATCGAGCTGAACCTTCGCCCGGTGCCCCAGTTGCACGTGGGGAGGCGGGTCGGCGTGGACATGGCCGCCCTCCTGCGAGACGTGCTCTCGAAGAGATTCGACGGCATCACCCGCTGCGGCCGTGCGGGGCCGTCCGTCATCCTGTTCCCGCAGGAGCTCCAACGGCTGCGGTCGGAGCACCGGGCCGTAGGCGGTACCATGCGGTGGTTGGGCATGCGCGGCGCGGCCGCGGACGTGCCGTGGGGGGATGCTTCACTCGCCTGGCGGCACCTGAGCCGTCGGGACTGAGCCGAAGCCCGTCCAGTCGCCTTGGGAGGGGTACTGGTGGTGATGGGTCGGCCAGCGGACGTCAGCGTGATCATCGCCGTCCACAACGGCATGCCCTATCTCGAGCAGGCGCTCGGCTCAGTGCTGCGCCAGACACTCGGCCTGAGACGGATGCAGGTGCTCGTCGTGGACGACGGGTCCACCGACGGCACATCCGAGTACCTCGCACAGGTCGCAGCGCAGCAGCGCCGGGTCGAAGTGATGTCCCAGACGAACTCCGGCGGCCCGGCAGCGCCGAGGAACCGGGCTCTTCGGGAGGCCACAGGGCGGTACGTGTTCTTCCTGGACGCCGACGACACGCTGTCCGACGATGCGCTCGCCACCATGGTCGGCGTGGCCGATGCGAACGGCACCGATGTGGTGGCCGGCCGGATCAAAGGGGTCGGGGGGCGCCGAACGCCCCGGCGCGTCTTCGCGCGCACGGCGCAGCGGACCGATGTCTTCCGATCGCCCATCTACGGGTCGCTCAACCCGATGAAGCTGTTTCGGACCGAACTCGTCCACCGGCTCGGACTCGGATTCCCCACGGGCATGCCGTGGGGCGAGGACCAGCCCTTCGTGGCGTCCGCGTACCTCGACGGCTCCGGCATCTCGGTTCTCGCAGACAAGGACTACGTGTTCTGGGGATACCGCGAGGACCGGTCGAACATCACCACGAGGGCGGTGGCGCTCGCCGACCGGATGCCGGTCGCGGACGCCATGTTCGATCTCGTGGCGTCCAAGACGGACGCCGGGCCGGAGCGCGATCGTCTCATGCGGCGCCACTTCTGGTCGGAGTTCGTGGGTTCGGCGTTCGAGGGATACCGGAACGAGGCCGACGATGTCGCGCGCCGCGCCGCGTTCGCGCGGTTCGTCGAGATCACGGACGCCCACTACACCGAACGCATCGATGCCTCGCTCCCGCCTGACGCCCGGGTGCTCATGCGCCTGGTCTCCGAGCGCCGATCCGAGGAGTTCTCCGACTATCTGGACCTGGTCGCAGCCGCGTGTCCTCCCGCGGCGGTCGCACGTGACGGGCTCCTGATGCTGGCCGTGCCGTGGATGGGAGACGGGACCCGCAACCTTCCCGACGATCTCTTCAACGTGGAGACGCAGGTCCGGGCGTGGTGCCGGGCAGAGCCGCTGCAGATCACGGGCAGCGGGTTCCACATCGTGGCAGGGTGCGGGTTGGGCCCGATCAGCCATTTGATCGACCGCGTGTCTCTCGTGCTGCGGTCGGCACAGGGCGAAGACGAGGTAATCGTCCCGCTCGCTCACACGGTCGTGGTGGAGGAGGGGCAGTCCATCGCGCTCGTGGATGACGATGTGTCAGGCGCTGGGCTCATCGGCGTACTCGAGGTCGGAACCTACAGCCTGCACCTCCGGGTGTCTGCCGGCGCCACGTCCCGCGATCGCCGCATCGCGGAGTGCGCGCCGCCCTTAGCGCGGCCGCGGATCGTTCACGCGTCCGGGCCTGCGGGGGGCGCGAGATCGGGGCTGCTCGTCACCACGAAGAAGGGCAACCTGTCGTTGCGCGTCGTGGACGGCAGGCTGACCGAGCGCGTCCACATGATGCGGCAGCGCCGCGACCGGATCGTGCGCGGGGCAAAGCGCGCCGTGAAGCGGCTCATCGGGCGCTGAGGCCTCGCTGGTCAGGGCCAAGCGGTGCCGGGTCAGGCGCCGAACGCCTCCGTGAGCTGCTCGAACGTGAACGGCTCCAGATCGTGGCCGGTGAAGGTGCGGACCGGCCTGCGGCGGACGACTTCGCGGATGCTCGCGTCCATCGCGCCCTCGTCGCTGACGAACACGCCAGGCTCCGGGGCCGTGCGACTGCGGCCACCGCCACCCAGAAGGTCTCCCACGAGCGCGTCGCCGTCCGCGGTGAAGACCGCCAGGGAGCCACGGGTGTGGCCGGGCATCGGGACCACGTCCGCATCCACGCCGAACTCACGCAGCGAGCGGGCGGCATCGATGATGATGTCGGGCGCGGGGCCGGCCGTCGGTGCACCGAGCGCCTGCCGGGCGCGGATGATCGTGAGCATCGCCGCCCCGGAGCGGCCGCGCCCATGCATCTCGGTGTCGCGCCCGGCCGCGCACTTCTCCTCGTCGCCGGCACCGAGCGCGATAGGCGCTCCGCTCGCGATCCGCAGCGCCTCGGCGCTGCCTGCGTGGTCGCCATGACCGTGCGTGAGGAGGATGAGCGAGATGTCCGACGCAGTGCGGCCTTCGTCCGCGAGCGCTTCGAGGATCCGCGGCGCTTGTCCGCCCACTCCCGTGTCCACCACGACCACGCGTTCGCCGACGAGCAGGTACGCCATAACGCTCATCGGACCCATGCGGACCGGGATCGGGACGATCTTCACGAGTGGCATGACGACGCCTTTCGGGTGGGTTCTGGGTGAGCAGGGTCAGGACAAGCGTACCTCGGTGAGCGCGCCGTCGCCCGCGACGGTCACGATGCGGTGGTGGCCGGTGTCGGCCACGAGCAGTGTCGAGCCGTCGCTCCAGACGCCGCCCGGCTCGCGGACCGCGCCCGACTCGCCGGCCTCCCCGGGCCACGGACCGCACCCGCGGGTGAGCGGGTCGACGCGCTTGATGCGGTCGTTGTAGGTGTCGGCGACCGCCAGAGCGGCGCCATGGGAGGCCACGTCCTCGCAGTGCTGGAGGAGGACCTCGTCCCCGACGCCGTCGCGGTCCCCGAACTCGAAGAGGCCTGTTCCGACGAGCGTCATCACTTCGGCGTCGTCTGCGATCCTGACCGCGGAGGTCTCGCAGTCAGCCAGCGCCAGCGAGCCGAGCGGCAGCAAAGCCAGGCCGGTAGGCTGCGCGAGCGCCGCGCGCTCCAGCGGCCCATCGGCGATGTTCTCGCCGCCGGCGCCCGCGAGAAGCCGGAGATCGCCGTCCGCAGTGTCCAGCGTCCAGAGCTGGTGGGTGCCCGCCATCGCGATCGCGAGCATGCCGCCGCGCGGAGACAGGCCCCATGGCGAGCGCAGGTCCGCGCTCAGGGCGGGGCCGGCCGCTATGGCGTAGTCGCCGATGCGCCCGGTTCCCGCCACGTTCACGCGCTCGCCGCCTTCCAGGCGCCACACCTGGTGTCCGCCCCGGTCGGCCACGTACATCCGGCCATCGAGCGCGGCGAGACCACGCGGTTCGACGAAACCCGCGTACTCGGACACGATC
The DNA here is from genome assembly GCA_023252055.1 of Coriobacteriia bacterium. Classification (GTDB taxonomy): domain Bacteria; phylum Actinomycetota; class Coriobacteriia; order Anaerosomatales; family PALSA-660; genus PALSA-660. The sequence goes on along the minus strand of JAHEXP010000005.1, from coordinate 31,583 downwards.
GAGGCCGCATGCTGCGAAGCGTCCCACGCACACTCCAGGACACGGCCGTGTCCGGTATCAGCGATCCAGAGTGACCGCCCTTCGACCACGGCGCGAGTGGGGAAACGCAAAGGCCCCGTGTGGCGCTCAAGGGTCGAGGCCACCGGGTCCGGACCGGGCATGAGTGTGCCGCGAGACCGGGCCCGGGCAGCGATCCGCTCGATCTCGCCCGCCATCTCCTCGACGTCGAACTCGCCAGGTTCCACGACGGCGACATACCCCTCCGGGTCGATCACCGCGACTGTCGGCCAGGCCTGGACCGCGTAGTCTCGCCAGACGCGGAACTGCCGGTCGTTGACCACGGCGTGCACGACGCCCAATCGGTCGCAGGCCTCGGCGATGCGCTCGGTGTGGCGCTCGGTCGCGAACTTGCCGGCGTGGACGCCGATCACGGTGACGGAGTCGGCGAACCTCTCCTCAAGCTCCCGTACACGCGGGAGCACGTGCATGCAGTTGATTCAACCGTAGGTCCAGAAGTCGAGCACGACGATGCGCCCACGCAGGTCGGCCAGCCGGACCGGCGCGGTGCCGACCCAGTCCAAGCCTTCGCGGATCTCCGGTGCATGCACCGTCCCCGGAGGCAGCGACCCCCTCATGGGCGTACCCCGGTGCCGATCATCGGTCGGCTAGCCACGGCGAGCGATGAGCCCGTAGACGAACAGGACCACGATCGCGCCGACGGCTGCGACCAGGACCGACATGAGGTTGAAACCGGTGACCGCCGGACCGCCGAGCAGGCCGGACAGCCAGCCGCCGACGAACGCTCCGACGATGCCGAGGACGATCGTCATGATCCAGCCGAACCGGTCGTGCATGATCATCTTGGCGATGATGCCCGCGACAAGGCCGATCAGGATCCACGTGATGAAGTCCATGTGACGCGTCCTTCCTGTCGGGAGCGGCGCAGCCCCGCCCACTGCGGGGAATGTACCCACCGACGGTGGCGTTCGCTCCGATATCGCGCGCCCCCAGGTCGAGACCGGAGGACGAGCATGGACAGCGAGATCCGCATCCCGGCGGGCCCGGTCACGCTGATCGGCGACCTGGAAGTTCCCCATGGCGCCCGCGGCGTCGTGGTGTTCGCGCACGGATCCGGCTCCAGTCGCCTGAGCGGCCGAAACCGCTACGTCGCCTCGGTGCTGCGCCGCTCCGGTTCGTTCGGCACTCTGCTCTTCGACCTGCTGACACCGGGCGAGGACGAGACCTACTCGAACCGGTTCGACATCGGCCTTCTGGCCCAACGGCTCGAGGCGGCGACCCGCGAAGTGCTCTCGCGACCGGAACTGGCACACCTGACGGTCGGCTACTTCGGAGCGAGCACCGGGGCCGCCGCTGCGATCGTGGCGGCGACGCGGATGCCGGCAACGGTCGCGGCGGTCGTCTCGCGCGGCGGCAGGCCCGACCTTGCAGGGGAGGCGCTCCGCGACCTTGAGGCGCCCATCCTGCTCATCGTCGGCGGACTCGACTACCAGGTGATCGGACTCAACGAGGAGGCCCTGGCGCTGATCCCCGCCCGCGAGAAGCGGCTCGAGATCGTCCCGGGGGCCACGCACCTGTTCGAGGAGCCGGGCACTCTGGCGCGGGCCGCCGACCTGGCGCTCGCTTGGTTCGAAGCGTCGGTCTGAGACCGCCGCGTGGGACGGGGCCGGCGCCCGTGAACCATGCCCGGCTCCTTGGTTCCCAATAGTGCGACCCGATGGCATAATGCTTGCACTCTGGTTTGCATAAGACGTGCTGAAGCGACCGAACGGATCACGTTGGGTATCCGGACTCCCAAGCAGCGGCTGCGCGATGTTCTCGGCCGCGATGCGGTCGATCGGCCTCCGTTCATCTGCCCCGGCGGCATGATGAACATGGCGGTGACCGAGGTCATGAGCTCCGTTGGAGACTCATGGCCGGCCGCACACAGCGATCCCGAGAGCATGGCCCGCCTCGTACTGGGCATGGTCGACCTCGCGGGCGTGGAGAACCTCGGCGCGCCCTTCTGTATGACGATCGAAGCAGAGGGCATGGGCGCGACCGTCGACCTGGGCTCCGCCGAGACCGAGCCGCGCGTGACCGAGTATGCGATCGCGGGGTTGTCCGCCATCGACGACCTCGCCGCGTTCGACGTCCGCGGTGACAGGGCCGCCACCGCGGCCGAGGCGACCCGGCTGCTCGTGGCCGAGCGCCCCGATCTGCCGATGATCGCGTGCGTCACAGGTCCGATATCGCTCGCGACCTCGCTCGTCGATCCGCTCATCTTCTACCGCGCCATGCGGCGCGACCCGTCCGCCGCCCACGCGCTCCTCGAGCTCTCGGCAGACGCCGCGATCGCGTTCGGTGATGCGCTCGTCGGGGCCGGCGCCGACACGGTCTGCATCGCGGACCCGAGTGGGACCGGCGAGATCATCGGAGCGAAGGCGTTCCGCGAATTCGCACTGCCCTACATCAACCGGATCGTCGACCACTTCGCCGCGCGCGACGTGCACTCGATCGTCCACATCTGCGGGGACGTGAAGGCGCTCGGCGGCGTGCTGGGTGAAGTGAGCGCGCCGGTCATCAGCATCGACAGCAACGTGTCGTTCCGAACGTTGCGTGCACTTGCGCCCGACCACGCGTCGATGGGCAACGTGAGCACGTACCTTCTGGAGTATGGGAAGGCGGAAACGTTGCGCCGCGTCGCGGTCAACCGCGTGCTCGAGGGCGTCGACATCATCGCCCCCGCGTGCGGCATCGGTCCGCGCACCCCGCTGGCCAACATCCGCGCGGTCGCCGACGTGGTGGCGACCGCCCAAGACTGGGAAGGCGCGGAGCGAGAGCTCCGCTCGGTCGCTGTAGGACGGTAGAAGTCCCGACCGCACGCGATGCGGCCGGCTGACCCCAATGAGAAAGGCACCGGACATGCCGCGCTCCACAGAAGAGATACTCGCCGACCTTGCCAGAGGTGTCCTCGATCTCGACGAGGACCTTGCAGTAGCCGCCGCTCACGAGGCGGTGGACGCCGGCATGGACGCGTACGAAGCGATCACCAAGGGCCTCGTCGTGGGGATGAACGAGGCCGGGCGCCTCTACGACGAGGAGGAGTACTTCGTCCCCGAGCTGCTCATCTGTTCGGACGCGATGTATGCCGCGCTGGACGTCCTCAGGCCGCATCTCAAGGTGGCGGACCAGGGTGTGAAGATCGGATGCGTCATCGGGGTCGTGAAGGGTGACACCCACGACATCGGCAAGAACCTCGTGAAGATCATGCTCGACGTCGCCGGTTTCGAGGTCCATGACCTCGGGCGCGACGTCCCGCTCGCGGACTTCATCGAGAAGGCGAAGGAGACCAACTCCCAGCTCATCTGCCTCTCGACGCTCATGACCACGACGATGGACGGCATGGCGGCGATCATCCAGATGCTAGATGAGGAGGGCATCCGCGACAGGTTCAAGGTCATGATCGGCGGCGGCCCGATCTCGCGTTCGTTCGCGGAAAAGATCGGCGCAGACGGCTATGCCGACAACGCCTCCAGCGCTGTGCGCGTGGCCACCGAACTCTTCGCGACGGCCGCTGCCTAGCCCGCTCCCATACGGAAAGGTCACACCTGATGGAGACTCTCGTCAACGTTCCTGCGGACACCCAGTCCTCGCTGGAGCGCGTCGTTTCCTACCTCAAGGGCGAGCACCCGCAGCGCGTCGCGTGCTTCCCGCTGATCCTGAACCATGCTGCTCGGGTCCTGGGCGTTCCCGTCGGCGTCTATAACCGCGACGGCGACGTCATGGGCCGCGCCCACGTGGCCACGTGGCGCCGCTACGGCAACGACCTCGTCACCATCTTCTCCACGACCTCCACGCTCGCTGAGGCGATGGGCACGAAGATGAAGTTCTTCGATGAGGACGCACCGCAGATCGACGAGTTTCTCCTCCAGGACGGCTATGACTTCTCGCGGATCAACATGCCCGATCCCGAGAAGGACGGCCGGCTGCCCGTCTACCTCACGGCGCTCGAGCACTGCGTCAAGGAGGTGGGGAGCGAGGTCGTCGTCTCGGTGGTTCTGGGCGGCCCCTTCACCACTGCGGCGGCGCTGCGCCCGCTGGACCTCATGACACGGGAGCTCTACAAGGACAAGGCCAAGGTCCACGAGCTGCTCGAGTTGACGACCGAGGCGAACCTTCGCTTCATCGACGCGATCATGGAGCGCGGGGGCCTGCCGATCATCGTCGAGCCGATCGGCTCCGCGTCGCTGGTGAGCCCTGCCCACTTCACCGAATTCGTCGCGCCGTACCTCAAGCGCGTCTCCGATCACCTGCACGCCAAGGGCGCGCCGCTCGCCGCATTGCACATCTGCGGCAAGACGAAGCCCAACTGGAAGGCGATGCTGGCCACGGACTTCGACCTCTGGAGCTTGGACGCGGTCGACCTGGCCGAGGCCAAGGAGGCGGTCGGAGACAGAGTCGTCCTGCTGGGCAACGTCGTTCCCGCGAACATGCTCAAGAACACCGCTGAGCAGATCGACGAGGAGGCCAAGGGGATCTGCGTCAAGACGCTCGATTCCCCGCACGGCTTCATCCTGGGCTCGGGCTGCGAGGTTCCGATCAACACGCCGTTCGAGAATGTCGATGCGCTGATCATGGCGGCCCGGAAGTACGGGCGCTACGACGGCCATAACGTGGCCTAGCGCTGTGCCCCGAAGCATCAACGAAACCCGCATCGGCATCGGGATCGATACCGGCGGGACCTTCACGGACGCCGTTGCGGTGGATCTGACTTGCGGAGCCATACTCGCGAAGGCGAAACGGCCGACGACGCGGGAAGACCTCGCCGTCGGGATCCGCGACGCGCTCGCTGCCATCGACGCCGGCCTGTTCCGAGGCGTCGAGCTGGTCTCGCTCTCGACCACGCTCGCGACGAATGCGGTCGTGGAAGGGAAGGGGGCGCGGGTGGGGCTCATCGTGGCAGTGCCCGACCCGGAGACGTTCGCACTTCCGGCGGGACTGCCGGCGATGGACGTGGCGGTGATCGCGGGAGCGCACGGCCCCGACGGTTCCGTTCGGACTCCGCTCGATCTGGAGGCCGCGGCCGCGGCGGTCGCGAGAATGGGACGGACCGTCGACGCGGTTGCCGTCTCCACGTACTTCAGTGTCGCCAACTCGGAACACGAGACAGCGCTCCGCGATCTGGTCGCGGCGGCCTGCGGCGCCCCGGTGGTCTGCGGCCACGAGCTGTCGCAACGCATCGGCATGGTGGAGCGGGCAACGACCGCCGCGCTCAACGCCCGTCTGCTTCCCCTTGTGCGGGACCTTCTCGACGCCGTCCGTAGCACGCTCGACGCCTTCCACATCGCCGCGCCCCTCATGGTCGTGAAGGGCGACGGGTCGTTGACGGCGGAGAGGATGGCGCGGCTGCGTCCGGTCGACACGGTGCTGTCAGGCCCGGCGGCGAGCGTCGTCGGGGCGTGTCGCCTCTCCGGTCTCACTTCGGCGCTCGTGGCCGACATGGGTGGGACGACCACCGACATCGCACTCGTTTCCGGCGGCATGCCCGCGGTCAGCTCCGACGGAGCGCTCGTGGGAGGATGGCGCACGCGCGTGCAAGCGCTCGACGTTCGCACCGTCGGCCTCGGTGGTGACAGCCGTATCCGGGTCCAACGCGGCGGGCTCGTCTCGCTCGGCCCGGACCGAGCGGTACCGCTCTGCACCGCCGCCCAGCGCTTCCCCGATCTCGCGGCGGAACTCGAGTCGGCCGTCGACGCGGCTGCGTCTGGCGAAGCGGCCGAGCCCCCGGTCTACCTGACCCTGGTGCGGAGGCCGGAAGGTGATCTTTCGCCGTCTCTGGCGGCCCTGTTCGATGCGATCGACGGGCGCGCGTTGCACGTGGACGGCGCCGCCGGCGTTGCGGGGCCGTTCGTGGACGTCGATGCCCTCGTCCGATCGGGCCACGTGGCCGAGATCGCTCCCACGCCGACCGATGTGTTGGTCGCGGCCGGCGAATTGGACCTGGGTTCAAGACGAGCGTCGGTCGCCGGACTCGCTTTGATGGCAGCGTCGGCCCGGACCGACGCCGAGGCGCTCGGTGCGTCAGTTCGACGTGAGGTTGGGTCCCGCCTCGCCCTCGAGGTGGCCGCGCGTGCCTTGGCGGGCGACCGCCGGGGGGTGGAACCGTCGGCTGCGGAGGCGGCGCTTCTCGACCACCTGCTCGCGGAGGGCCGTGAGGGCGCGCTGCGCTCCCGACTCGCACTCGGCGTCCCCTTGGTCGCCGTCGGCGCTCCGGCCGCGGCCTGGTTCCCGTCGGCGGGCGAGCTGCTCGCCGCCGACCTCGTGGTCCCGGAGCATGCGGAGGTCGCCAACGCATTCGGGGCGCTCGCCGGGCGCGTGATCGAGCGCGCCGAAGCGCGGGTCCGGATGGAGGCGGGCGAGCAGTTCGCGGTCATCACCCCGGCGACGCGTGAGCGCTACGATGACTACGCGACGGCGCGAAAGCGCGCCGAGGAGCTGGCGAGCGAGGCGGCAAGCGCTGCCGCAGCGGCCGCCGGCGCCACGGTCGTCTCGGTCTCGCTCTCCTTCGACGAGGTCGTGGCGGAGCAGGAGCGGCGCGACGACGACGTGTTCGTTGAGCTGACCGTCGTGGCCACAGCCTCGGGCCCACCGCTGCTCTAGCCCGGCCTGCGACAACCCACCCGACACACGGAGATACCGGATGCCGAACCAGCCGATCACCGTCACGTTCGAGCCCGACGGAGTACATGTCTCCGCCGAGCCCGGCGCGACCCTCAAGGAGATCGCCGCGGGCGCGGGGGTCGCCCTCGAGCACCCGTGCGGCGGCCTCGGCACGTGCGGCCGCTGCGCGGTCGTGGCCGTGGGTGCTCTGGAGCCGCCGACGGGCGACGAGCGGACCATGCTCGGCGAGGAGCGCTTGGCTGGCGACGTTCGGTTGTCGTGCCGGGCCCGCGTCACCGGCGACGTCACGGTGCGGCCGCTTGCGAACGCGCACGGCGCCTCGGCGGGCCTCCGTATCCTTGAGACCGGCGAACAGCGCGAGATCGCGCTGGAGTCGCCGGCGGCACGCGGGATCACCGGGGGCAGGCCGCTGCTCGGGGCGGTCGTGGACATCGGCACGACGACGGTGGTGGCCGCGATCTTCGACCTCGAGACCGGCAAGCGCCTCGGCTCGGCGTCAGCGCTCAACCCGCAGCATCCGTTCGGCCATGACGTGATGTCTCGTATAACGCACGTGGCGGCCCACGGCACCGAGTCCATGCGCGAGCCGATCGCGTCCGAGATCGAGCGTCTCATCGCTGACGTTCTGCGCACCGTCGGACAGCCGATGCGCGCGTTGCGCGAGGTCGCGCTCGCGGGAAACACGACGATGATCCACCTACTCCTGGGGATCGACCCGGCTCCGCTCGGCGTCGCCCCCTACGAGCCGGCGTTCGTCGATCCTGTGGAGCGTCCGGCCGCAGAAGTGGGTCTCACCGGCATGCCGGAGGCGGCGGTCTACGTGCTCCCCGGCATCTCCGCGTTCATCGGCGCCGATATCACCGCGGGGCTGCTCGCGACGGGGTTGGCCGAACAGGAGACATCCGCGCTGCTCATAGACCTCGGCACCAACGGGGAGATGGTCCTGCGCACGCCCGAAGGGCTTGTCGCTGCTTCCACCGCAGCCGGCCCCGCGCTCGAAGGCGCCAGCATCGCCTACGGCATGCGGGCGGAAGCGGGCGCCATCGAGCGCGTCTCGATGGACGAGGCCGGGGAGCTGCACTACGAGACGATCGGGGGCGGGGAGGCCCGGGGCCTGTGCGGGAGCGGGTTGCTCGACCTCGTCGCCGTCCTTCTCGACGCAGGCGTCCTCGACCCCACCGGCCGCCTGCGCGCCGAAGGGCCGCATCCGCTTGCCGCCCGGATCTCCGACACCCAGGGCACGCGTGTGTTCGAGATCGCTCCGGGCGTACTGCTCACGCAGAAGGACGTCCGGCAGGTCCAGCTGGCGAACGCCGCGATCGCATCCGGGATCGAGATGCTGCTGGACTCGGCGGGTGTGGCGCCCGAGAGCGTCGCGGAGCTCGTCATCGCCGGGGGATTCGGCTACCACGTGAAGGCCGCGGCGCTCGTGCGCATGGGGATGATCCCCCCGATGTGGCTCGACCGCGTCTCATTCGCGGGCAACACCGCCATGACCGGCGCGTTGATGGCCTTGCTCGACACGGCCGCGCGGCGGCGCGCGGAATCGATCGCCCGCCACGTGAGTGCGATCGATCTCGCCGGCCACCCCGACTTCCAGAACACCTTCGTCTCGGCGATGCGGTTCCCGAGCGCCAGCGCCTGACCTACACGAGAGGCCCTACACGATGCGCATAGCTGTCATCGCGTGCGACATGATCAAGCACGAGATCGCCCGTCTCATCGAGGGCGACCCGGACATCACCGAGGTCGTGTATCTGGAGGCGGCGCTCCACATCTACCCCGAGAAGATGCGCGACGCGCTCGTCGAGCAGATCGACGCGCTGGAAGGCAAGGTGGACGCCGTATTCCTCGGATACGGGTACTGCCAGTCGCTCAAGGACATCGACAAGCTCGTCAAGGTCCCGACGGTGTTGCCGCCCTACGACGACTGCATCATGTTCATGCTCACCCCGGAGCGCTACTCGAAAGAGATCGAGCACGAGGTCGGCACGTGGTTCATGAGCCCCGGGTGGGCCGAGGTGGGCGCGCACATGGTGATCAAGGAACTGAAGCTGGACCGCGCCGCCAAGTACGGCCGCGACCCGATGGAGATGGCGAAGCGCCTCTTCACCCACTACAAACGGGGACTCTTCTTCAACACGGGGATGCCCGCCGACGAGTTGGAACCGTACCGCGAGAAGGCGAAGCGGTTCTGCAGCGACTTCTCCTTGGAGTTCGAGGAGACCGAGGTGGTGGACTCGCCGATACTCCGGGAGGAGCTCGACAGGTGCAAGCGGTTGGCGGCGAGGCTCACCGAGGGCGTAGACTGACAGGCGGTAAAGGCCGCCCGATCCGCTTCAGCGCGGGACTCGAACTGCCGATACCTTGCCTCGACGCCGGGCTGCAGGGCCCGGTGTGTCCGTGGGGGTCCACTTCCGCCGGAGGCAGCCGCATGATGAACGAGACCACGCGCCGCGAACGTCACCGTCGCTTCCCTCTGCGGTCGGGCGCCGTCCTCGTGCTAGCGACCATCCTGCTCGCCCTCGTCACCACCGATGCCTTCGCGATCACGCGCGCGAGCGTGCTGGCGCGCGCGCAGACGTGGATCGACATCAAGGTGCCCTACAGCCAGTTGAGGTCGGGCTACTTCCGCGGGTACCGCGCCGACTGCTCCGGTTTCACGTCCATGTCGTGGAAGACCGGCACGTCGTGGGCGACGGACTCGCTGTGGCGGGTGGACACGAAGATCAAGGTAGCGAACCTGAAGCCAGGCGACGCGATGATCAGACCCAAGAAGAGCGGCAGCTGGGGGCACGCGACGATCTTCGTCGGATGGCTGGACGCGACGCACACGAAGTACGTGGTCTACGAACAGACGTCGAGCACGCAGGGCGGCAACGGCACCCAGTGCAACATCAAGGACGTCGCATCCGTCCTCTCGCAGGGGTACCGCGCATACCGCTACGACAAGATCTCAACGGGTGCACCTCAGTGGAACCTGGCAGCGAACCCCACGTTCGACGTGTGGGCGCGCTCGGTGCCGGTGTGGTGGGAGTTCCCCAACACGCAGTGGGGCTCGATCGTCTGTAGCCGTGCCGTCGACGTGACGAAGACCGGCAACTCCGCGCTCCGGCTCCTGAACGACTCAGGCAAGTCCAGCGACGTCGTCGAGATGCGCCAGACCCAGGCTGTGAAGTCGGGAGTCCCCTACCGGTTGTCCTTGTGGGCGAACGCGAGCGCAGATCCGCGGGGGCTCGAGACGCGCATCACGTTCGTGAACGCCGCCGGCGCCACGCTGAAGACCACATCGCTCAGTGGGGCGACCTCGCACGTGGGGACCTCCACCCTCACGGCGATGTCGATCACGGCCACCGCCCCCGCGAACACGACCTCGGCGACCATAAGCGTCCGGCTGGCGGGCGGCGTGGACGCCAACGGTTCGGCGGGCACGGCGGCGGTCGTGGACGACGTCCGGTTCTTCGACGCGTCCCCGGTGTCCAGTACCTGCACGCTCTCGGCGGCGACGCTCGCCCGGTCCGCGACCGCGACCATCGACGGAACGGTCAGCGCGCCCGTCTCGTACGGCACGGTTCGCGTGTACGTCACGCGCCCCGGGTCCACGAACGCCGTGGCGCTCGCGGAGCGGAAGCTGGTCGCCGGTGCATGGTCGATGCAGCTCAAGCCGGGCCTCAAGGGGACGTACCGATTCACCGCGAAGTACCTCGGCTGGGGCCCGTATGCGACTGTGGACTCAGGGAGCGTTTCGCTACTGGTGAAGTGATCGGCCGGTGGGTGGATCCCCGGTCTTCGTGGTACTTCATGCGTATCCGGCGAAGGGCTGAGCTGGCATTTTCGGCCCGTTTATGGTATAATTAGAGGTTATGCGCTGACATCGGCGCATGGCCTTCACCGAACTCTCTCCCCGAGCCGGCGACGGTCCCGCATGCATGTGAAGGAGCCGCTCGTGGAAGCAGAACCCCTCATCCGCACCGTCTCGGACACCGCGCTCTGGACCGCCGCCTACCGGGCCGATGAAACCGAGCGCCCGGACGCGTTGTTCCGCGACCCCCTGGCGCGTCGGCTCGCAGGAGAGCGGGGAGCCGAGATCGCCCGTCGCGTGAAGCAGAAGGCGGTGCGCTTCGCGGTGGTCATGCGGACCGCCGTGTTCGACGACCTGATCACATCCGCCGTGACCGACGAAGGCTTCGACGCGGTGGTCAACCTGGCCGCCGGGCTCGACGCGCGACCGTACAGGCTCACCCTTCCGGCGGATCTGTTGTGGGTCGAGGCGGACCTCCCCGGGATCGTCGAGTACAAGGAGGCGCTGCTGACGCAAGAGACGCCACGGTGCAGGCTCGAGCGCGTGGCGGTCGACCTTTCGGACGCAGCGGCGCGCCGGGAGCTGTTCGACGACGTGGCGCGGCGGGCGCGCAAGGTTCTCGTGATCTCCGAGGGTCTGCTGTCGTATCTGCCTCCGGAGAACGTGGCCGCGCTCGCTCGCGATCTCGCCGATCAGCCGGTCTTCGCCCGCTGGCTCACCGACCTGACCGGCGCGAACGTCGTGAAGCGCGTGCGGACGGCCGGGCACGAGCTCAAGGGCGGCGGCTCCCCGGCGCTGTTCACGCCCGAAGAGGGGAGCGCGTTCTTCGAGCCGTTCGGCTGGATCGAGGCCGCGTGGACGGGCCTCTTCAGCGAAGGGCCCAAGCGCGGTCGGGACTCGGCGCTGTCGCGCCTCGTCCGGTTCGTGTCCCGGTTCATGTCGGAGGAGAAGCGAGTGGAGCTCGATCGCAGCGTGGGCGTGGCCACGCTGATCCGGGGGCCTAGGGCCTGAGCAGCACCTTCATCGTTCCCGGCTCGCCGGCGACCCGCACGGCCTCGACGGCGTCGGCGAGCGGGAACGTGGCCTCGATGAGGGGCACGGGATCCACCGCGCCGGACTCGAGCAGCGCCAGCGCGGGCTCGAACGGCCCGCAGCGCGAGCCCACTATCGTTATCTCGTCCACGACGAAGGGCGCCAGGGCGAGCGTGACGTCGCCGCGGTAGGTCGACTTCAGCACGAGCGTGCCGCGCGGCCGTAGCGCCGCGGCAGCGAGACCGAAGCCGGAAGGGGAGCCGGTCGCCTCGACGACGACGTCCCACCTCCGTGGCTCCACGCCATCCGGCTCGAGGGTGCGGATGCCGCGCGCGTGCAGGAGGGCCTTCTGGCGATCATGCCGCGCCACGACCGCGAGGTCCGCGCCTGTGGTGGCGAGCACCTGGGCGATCAGTTGGCCGAGCCTGCCTGCGCCGACGAGCAGCACGCGATCGCCGGGGCCGATCGGCACCTGGGCCAGTATCTCCACGGCCGCCGCGATCGGTTCGGTGAACACCGCGGCCTCGTCGGACACGGAGTCGGGCACCCGATGCAGATTCGCCACCGGGAGCGTCAGGTACTCCGCGTGCGCTCCCGCGCGCTCGGAGATCCCCAGCACCGTCCGCGCTTCGCAGTGGGTGGGCCGGCCGGCGAGGCACTGTTCGCACGCGCCGCACGAGGCGTTGATGTCGCCGACCACCCGGGCGCCGAGCCAATCCGCGTCCGGGGACGCGACGACGTCCCCCACGAACTCGTGGCCGATCACGCCCGTGAACGGGTAGTAGCCGCGCACGAGTTCGAGATCGGTGCCGCAGATCCCCGACACCCTCACCCGGATGAGCGCCTCGTCCTCGCACAGCGGCGCCGGGACGTCGCGAACGGACAGTTCCCGGTCTTCCAGCCAAAGCGCCTTCACGTCGAGCCCTCCCGTGCCGAGGTGGCCATGCCTTCCCAGTATACGAGCGCAGCCAAGGGCCCCCTGCGTGCGGCTGCGGCCGTCGGGTAGATAGAGGGATGGCCGAGCGATGCATGTGTCGCCCGCCGTCGGCCGTCGGCACACGCTGGGGAGGAACCATGACTGTGGCGGAGAAACTTCGATCGCTGTACCCGCGCCTCATCGCCGACGAAGGCGGGATCGCGGAGATGTTCGACGCACAGGCGACCGTCGATACCCCGGCCGGCGGACGGCAGGAGCCTGAGGGGTTCCTCGCCGAGACACGGGGCTGGCTTGCGCGGCATGCTGCGACCTCGTCGGAGGTGCACACCGTGGTGACCCCTGGGCGGGTCGTCCACGAGCTCGAGCTCGAACTCGATTCGGGCGGCGCGCGCGTCCAGGTCCCGGTGATGCTCGTTGCCGACGTCGCCGGAGGCATCGTTCGAAACCTGCGCATCTACCACAGTACGTGGCCACTGACCGGTAGGCACGTTGTACGGCATCCGCTCATGCCGTACACCCTGACAGAGCGCCCTCCCGAGCCGGTAGGCACCTATCACGAGGCGCTCGGCAGGGGGGATGCGGATGCCGCAGACGGAGTCTTCGAGGCGGACGGCATGGTTCGGGAACCAGCTGGCGGACGATGGGTCTACCGCGGGCCCGAGCGGACATCGTGGTATCGGGCTGTCCTGAGCCAGGGCCCCATCGTCCTGCATCTTGGGACGATCACGGACGACGGTGAGACCGTCGTGTACGAGTACATGGCCGATCGCTGGGGCAAGGATGCGATGCCCCCTCAGGCTGGCGCCGCCGCATACCAGCGCGGGCTCAGCGGCAAGCTCTGTGCGGCACGCATCTACGACGACGTCGAACCGCCCGCATCCCTCTCACAGGCATAGGGCAGCTCTCGACCTTTGCGGCGACCGTTCACGACCCGACGAGCGGCTCGCTGTAGTCGATGTCATAGGGTAGGAAGGTTCGTGCAAGCGTCGCATGACGTCGTCCACGCGTGGGGCATCGACCAGTGACGACAGCATCCGGCGGGGGCACGCGGTCCGGCTCTCCGGCGTGCTGAGCAACAGCCTCCCCGCGCTCTTCTTCGGTTCGCAGGTCTTCTACGAGGTCCAGCGTCCCGGTTCGAGCACCTGGCGCCCACTCGCCACGAGGCTGGTGTCGACCAGCGGCTCATCGAACGTCAGGGTCACCCTCAGCAGGCGCGGCACGTACCGCTTCCGAGTGCGCTACATGGGGACCGACGACTTCCTGGCATCGACCTCTCGCGTTGTGAGCGTGAGAGTGAGGTAGCGCGCGGCACATCGACTGCTGCGTACGGAGAGGGGCCCCGGGATTCCCGGGGCCCCTCTCCGTACGACAGCGGACGCCAGCCGTCGAAAGGCGGTCAAGCGCGTCTCCAGCATGCCGATAACCGGTTCGCGCGAGCACGACGCGCGCATCTCGAGGGTCGGAACAAGCCCGCGCGACCGGCCGGGGGTCAGGTCGCGCCCTGCAGCGGAGGTGAGCGTGCATGAAGGGGAGAGTCCTGATCGCGGCGGCAGTGGTCGCAGCCCTGTCACTCACGGGGGGCCTCGCGACGAACGCATACGCGAAGGTGGGTCTCTCATGGCCGACCCGTTGTGACGCCCTGTCGTGCCATGTCGGACCGGGCGTGAGCCCGGTCGTGACGCTGGCTTCGAACGACGGCTCCACGGCGGTGTACAACGTCTCGAACGGCGGCGAGGAGTGGGCCGTCTTCCGGGGATCGACGCGGATCGCCGGGCAGCCCGGCGACACCGGCGAATTCTCGGTGCCGACCGGTGCGACCTACACGGTATATGCGGTTAACGGCTATCCCGGACCGCTCGGGGTGACGGTCGTCAGCCCCGACGGCACCCCGGTCGTCTCACATCTGGTGGTGGTGACCTCCGGCGCCAACGGCATGATCTCGCCAGGGACGCTGACGGTAGCGCACGGCTCCGACCTCACGTGCTCCATCACGCCCGACCCGGGCTACCACATCGCGGCCGTCACCGTTGACTCGGTGCCTGTGGGGGCGGTCACCAGCTACACGTTCGACAATGTCACCGCCGACCACACCATATCGGCGACGTTCGCGGCCGACGTGCTCGTCACGTACGCGATCACGGCCAGCGCGGGCGCACACGGCTCCATCTCGCCCGCGGGCGTGAAGAACGTGGTCGCCGGCGCCGCTCAGACCTTCGACTTCACATCGAGCACCGGCTACCACGTCTCGTCGGTGCTGGTGGACGGCGGTGCCGTCGTCGCTGCCGACTCATACACGTTCACCAACGTCCGGGCGACGCACGCGATCGCGGTCACCTTCGCCGCGAACGTGTACGCCATCGACGTGAGCGCGGGCCTGCATGGTCTGGCGTCCCCGGCCGGGTCGCAGAACGCGACATTCGGATCCGATGTCTCCTTCACCTTCACCGCCGACCCCGGGTACCACGTGGCGGACGTGCTCGTCGACGGGGACTCGGTCGGAGCGCTGAGTTCGTACACCCTCGCGGACGTGCGCGAGGCGCATTCGATCTCGGTCACGTTCGCGGTGAACGAAGCGGGCACCTTCTCGATCGCTCCCACCGCGGGTTCAGCCGGTGCGATCTCACCGGCGGAGGTCCAGGTGGTGGAAGCGGGGGAGGACATCACGTTCACGATCACGCCTGACGCCGGGTCGCACATCCAGACGCTCGCCGTCGATGGCGTGGCCGTGGCGGTGACGAGCTCCTACACGTTCGCGAACGTGCAAGCGGACCACACGATCGCGGCGACCTTCGCCAAGGACCCGGCGCCGACGACGTGCTCGCTCAGCGGCAACCACGCGAGCGTGAAGCATGGGAAGTCGATCAAGGTCTCGAGCGTGCTGCGCCACGCAGGTGTCGCGGGGCCGGCCGCCCTGAAGGTGCGCTACGAGGTCAAGAGGCCCGGTTCGAAGAGCTGGATCCTGTTGAGCACGCGCACGACGGCGGCATCCGGCGCGACGAGCTACACGTACAAGCTCTCGAAGCGCGGCTATTACTACTTCCGCGTCCGCTTCCTGGGGACTGGCTACTACAAGGCGTCGACATCGAAGACGGTCAAGGTGAAGTCGAAGTAGGCGTCCGGTACTGCAGCACATGCGGCAGTCGCAGAAGGTCTCGGGAGCGATCCCGGGACCTTCTGCGAATCGTGCATCGAGGCGGCAGCCGAGCTATCGCGGCAGCGACACCGTCGAGGGCCGGTCGCGCTCGTCGACGAACCACTGCGTGGAGAAGTCGCCGTCGGCGATCTTGTCGATGCCGAGCTTCATGTAGCGGCCTGTGGCCTCCGCGGCCACGGTGCCGTCGGCGAGCACGATCTCGCCCGAGCCTTCGAACAGGCGCCGCGAGTCCTTGGTGATGCGTGCCAGGACGCGGACCTCGTCGCCCACCGGGACCGGCTTTCGGAAGCGCACGGTGATCTCCACGGTGACGCCCCATGCGTCGAGGTCATCGAGGTTCACCGCGCGGCCTATGGTCTCGTCGAGCATCGCCGTGATGATGCCGCCGTGCACGCGCCCGGGGTAGCTCTGATGCATCTCGAGCGGGTCGAAGACGCCGAGCAGTTCGCCGTCCTCGAGTTCGTAGAAGCGGGCCTTGAGGCTGGATGCGTTGTCGCGGCCGCACACCATGCACATGCTGCTCACGTTCTGGGCGCCGAGCACGCTGCGTTCAGTCATCTACAGGCCTTTCGGGGCGGGATGCCGGTCGTGGCGGGAGGAGCGCTGGTTCTTACGGGTGGCCGTGCACCGAGCAGGTGACGACGCCGGTGGCCGCGTCGAACGTGTAGGCGCCGCCGCTCGGGCACTTCAGGTGGAGCTTATCGGTCACCGTGGAGAGCGGCGGGTAGATGCCGGCGTCGGCGTAGAAGAGCTTCATGCTGGCGCCGATCAACTGCTCGTTGGAGAAGCACTGTGCCTTCAGTTCAGTGGCGCTCGGGCCCGCAGGCGCGCACGCAGCCACCCCCAGCCCGAGCGTGAGCACGAGGACGAGGATGGCTGCGGTGCGTTTCACCTGTGTGCCTGCTTCCGATGCCGACGAGCGCTAGCTGGCCTCGTCCAGCGCTTCGACGAACTGGCTGTTGTAGAGATCGTAGTAGAAGCCGCGGGCGTCCAGGAGTTCCTGGTGCGTGCCCTTCTCGACGATACGCCCGTGGTTCATCACGAGGATGATATCCGCGTCGCGGATCGTGGACAGTCGGTGCGCGATGACGAACGACGTGCGGTTCTGCATCAGCTTGGCCATCGCCTTCTGGATGAGGACTTCCGTACGCGTGTCGACCGAACTCGTGGCTTCGTCCAGGATCAGGATCTGCGGATCGGCGAGGAACGCGCGCGCGATCGTGAGCAGCTGCTTCTCACCCTGGCTGACGTTGGTTGCGTCGTCGTCGAGCACGGTGTCGTAACCGTCGGTCAGCGTCTTGATGAAGTGGTCCACGTGCGCCGCTTCGGCAGCGGACATGACTTCGGCCTCGCTGGCGCCCTCGCGACCGTATGCGATGTTCTCGCGCACCGTGCCGCTGAACAGCCACGCGTCCTGCAGCACCATGCCGAACAGCGAGCGGACGTGCGCACGGGTCATATCCCGCGTGTCCACTCCGTCGATGGCGATGCTCCCGCGGTCGATCTCGTAGAAGCGCATGAGCAAGTTCACGAGTGTGGTCTTGCCGGCGCCGGTGGGGCCGACGATGGCCACGGTCTGCCCCGGCTTCACATCGAGGCTGAGGTCCTCGATCAGCGGCTCGTCGGGCAGGTAGCGGAACGACACGTCGGACAGCGTGATGTGCCCGGTGACGTCGGTCAGATGCACCGGCGACGTTGTGTCGGCCTTCTGCTCAGTCTCGTCGAGCAGCTCGAAGACGCGCTCCGCCGATGCGACGGCTGACTGCATGACGTTCATGATGCTGGCGAGTTGCGTGATCGGCCATGTGAACTGGCGCGAGTACTGGATGAATGCGGTGACGTCGCCGAGCGTCATCGTGCCCGTAGCCACCTTCACGCCGCCGATGACGGCGATCGCGACGAAGTTCAGGTTGCCGAGGAAGTTCATCGAGGGCTGGATGATGCCGGAGATGAACTGCGCCTTGAAGCTCGCCTGGAACAACTTCTCGTTCTCGGCCTCGAACGTCTCCTCGGCGTCCTTCTCATGTCCGAAGACCTTCACGACGTTGCGCCCGGTGTGGGTCTCCTCGATGTGGCCGTTCAGCGTGCCGGTGTGCTGCCACTGCGCGGCGAACTGCTTCTGGCTGCGCTTGGCGATCTGCATCGTCACGACGACGGACAGAGGCACCACGAGCAGCGAGATGGCCGCGAGCAGCGGGCTGATGATCGTCATCATGATGAGCACGCCCACGACCGACAGCAACGACGTGGTGATCTGCGTGAGCGCCTGCTGAAGGGTCTGCGCGATGTTGTCGATGTCGTTGGTGACGCGGGACAGGATGTCCCCGCGCGGGTGGCTGTCGAAGTAGCTCAGGGGCAGGCGCGTGAGCTTGGCGTCGACGTCGGTGCGCAAGTCGAACACGATGCCCTGCGAGATCCCAACGGTGAAGTACTGCTGCAGGTAGCCGAAGAGGGCGGACAGCAGGTACAGGAACGTGAGGAACAGCAGGATGCTGCCGATCGCGCCGAAATCGACGCTGCCGCCAAGCTTCACGTCCATCTTCGAGATCATGTCCGCCAGCTGGCCCTGCCCGTGCGACCGCATCTGGGCGATGACGTCGGCGAGCTTCACGGACGACAGGGGCACGTTGGCGGGCAACTTCGCCTTCACCTGCGCCGTGATGACCTGCGACATGATGCCGCCGAATAGCTTGTTGGTGGCGTCGCCGAGGATCTTGGGGCCCACCGTGGACATCGTGACGCTCACGATGGCCAGCGCTATGACGACGAGGATCATGCCCATCCGCGGCCGCAGCAGGGCGAACAGACGCTTCGCCGACTCGCCGAAGTTGCGCGCCTTCACGCCGGTGCCGATCATCCCCTGGCCACCCATCATGCCGCCGCCGGGGCCTCCGCCGCGCGGGCGGGCCGGTGCGGTGGTGTCTTTACGCTCAGCCATTTAGGCGATCTCCTCTTCGGTCAGCTGCGAGTAGACGATCTCGCGGTAGGTCTCACACGTGTCGATGAGCTCCTTGTGGGTGCCGATGCCGGCGATGCGGCCCTCGTCGAGGACCACGATGCGGTCGGCGTGCAGGATGGTGCTCACGCGCTGGGCCACGATGATGACAGTGGACTGGCGTGTCTCGCTCTCGAGCGCAGCGCGCAGCTTCGCATCGGTCTTGAAGTCGAGTGCCGAGAAGCTGTCGTCGAAGACGTAGACCTCGGGACGCTTCACGAGCGCGCGGGCGATCGCGAGGCGCTGGCGCTGTCCGCCGGAAACGCTCGAGCCGCCCTGGGCGATCGTGGCCTTCAGGCCGTCGGGCATCTCGCGCACGAACTCGGCGCCCTGCGCCACCGTCAGCGCGTGCCACAGGTCCTCATCGGTCGCGTGTTCGTCGCCGTAGCGCAGGTTGCTCTCCACGGTCCCGGAGAACAGGAAGGCCTTCTGGGGGATGAACCCGATCTTGGCCCACAGGTCTTCCTGCTTCATGTCACGCACGTCCAAGCCGTCGACGAGCACCGTGCCGCCGGTGACGTCGTAGAAGCGCGGGATGAGGTTGACCAGCGTGGACTTGCCGCTGCCCGTCGAACCGATGACCGCCGTGATCTCACCCGGACCAGCCGAGAACGAGATGTCTTTGAGTACCGGCTCCTGAGCGCCGGGGTAGCCGAACTCGACGTTGCGGAACTCCAGGTAGCCGCGTGTCACGGCGGCGACGGCCGGAACGGCCGGGTCGCACACGCTCGGATCGGTGAGCAGCACGTCCTTGATGCGCTTGGCCGAGACCTCGGCGCGCGGGAGCAAAGTGAACATGAAGGTCGCCATCATGACCGACATGAGGATCTGCATGATGTAGTTCAGGAACGCGACGAGGTTGCCGATCGGCATGGCGCCGGTGGCGACGCGGTGCCCGCCGAACCACAGCACGGCGACGCTCGACAGGTTCATGACCACCATGAGCACCGGCCACATGAGCGCGAAGAGGCGGAAGACCTTGCGGGCCGTCTCCGTCAGGTCCTCGTTGGCCGCGCCGAACCTCTTCTGCTCGAAGTCGTCGCGAACGAACGCGCGGAT
This sequence comes from Coriobacteriia bacterium, assembly GCA_023252055.1. Lineage (GTDB taxonomy): Bacteria > Actinomycetota > Coriobacteriia > Anaerosomatales > PALSA-660 > PALSA-660. The sequence goes on along the minus strand of JAHEXP010000005.1, from coordinate 11,923 downwards.
GACGCGAACGCCCGTGAGCGTTTCGCGCATGATGCGGTTGATGTTGTCGACCTTGATCTGCATCGCGCGGAACAGGGGCAGCGCGCGGGAAACGAGCAGACCGAGGAAGATACCCATGACCGGCACGATGACGAGCAGGATGCCCGACAGCGGCACGTCCTGACGCAGCGCCATGATGATGCCGCCGATGCCGGTGAACGGCGCGATGACCATCACGTTGAGCGTCATGAGCAGGACCATCTGGACCTGCTGCACGTCGTTGGTGTTGCGCGTGATGAGTGACGGGGTCCCGAACTTGTTGACCTCGGTCTGCGCGAACTCGCCCACGCGGCGGAAGATGCCGGCGCGCACGTCGCGTCCGAACGCCATCGAGGCGTAGGAACCGTAGTAGACGCTGAGGATCGAGATGACGCCGAGTCCGAGCGTGACGGCGAGCATCCACGCGCCGGTCTGCATGATGTAGGCGACGTCACCCTTGGACACGCCGTTGTTGATGATGTCGGCGTTCAGTTCCGGCAGGTAAAGGTTCGCGATCGCCTGCGCCAGCAGCAGGACCATCACGAGCGTGACCTGCTTCCAATACGGCTTCAGGTATCGCTGTACGAGGTAGATCATGCGTCGAGCTCCTTCAGGGTCGCGGCGATGTTGTCGTTGAGCAGCCCGAGCAGGCGGGCGAATTCGGCACGGTCAGGTTCGGTCATGGCGCCGATCGTCGCGTTGACGTAGCGCGCATACACGTCGCCCATGTCCCTGCTCTGCGCGCGGCCCGCCTCCGTGAGACGGATCCGTGTCAGGCGCTGGTCGTCGGGGTCGTCCCAGCGCTCGATCAGGCCCTCGTGCTCCATCTTCTGGAGCATGATCGTGATCGTCGGCCGGGCGAGGTGCATCTTCTCGGCCAGATCACGCTGCGAGATGCCGTCGTGCTTGGCGAGCATCGTGAGCAGGACGGTGCGGCCGGGGTGGCCGCCCTTGTCGCTCGCAAGCCGCATGAACAGCTGCCGGTTCAGGTGCGTCGCCATGCGGAACGCGCTGAGCACGCTCTGGGACGAGGGGTCGATGCCCGGGATGTTCGGCGGCTCGTGGAGAGGGCCGTGGTCCGGGCCGCCGAAGATATGGTCCGGCCCGCCGGGGCCGTGCGGATGCATTCTCATGGGGCTTCCTTCGCGAACGAGAAGTAGTTGCGGTACGAAAGATTAGCATACGAACGATTAGTTTGCAAAGGGCATGCCAAGGGGGGGCACTCAGGGCACGTGTGCCGGTGCCGAACCCCCGCACCGATCCGGCGAGGCCGATCAGGCCTGATGGACCGCCATGCGGATGGCGAGGCCTGCGGCGGCCTCCAGCACGAGGAGCGCTGCGAGCCGGACGGTGCGCCCGTCCGGAGCGTCGGCGGCGGCGTCCACCTCGGTGATGTCGATGGCACTCACGCGGGGGTCGCGCGCCAGCAGGAAGGCGAGGTGTCGCAGGTCGTCGGCGCTGATGCCGCCTGGAGCGGATGCCGGACAGCCCGGTACCTCCGCGCGGTCGCAGACGTCGACGTCGATGTCGACGAAGATCGGGCGTCCATCCGCACCGGCCACTTCGAGAGCCGCGATCGCGACGTCCTCCAGGTGGCGTCGACGCAGTTCCGAGCGGTGCACAACGTGAATGCCGAGGTCGCGCGCTCGGGCGGCGTAGGCGGCCGAGTTCGAGAAGTCGGCGATGCCGATCTGGACCACGTTTGCGCCGGGAAGGCCGGCCTCGATCAGGCGGCGCACCGGGGAGCCGTTGCTGCAACCGTCGCGCAGGTCGTGGTGCGCGTCGATGGTGATGAGTCCGCAGGCGCCGAGATCGGGGAGGCGGCCGCGCATCACGGAGTTAGTGACGGAGTTGTCACCGCCGAGTGCGATCAGGAGTTCCGCTCCGCTGTGCGCGCGACCGAAGCGGCCACCCGCGCCTCGCCCTCCGGGCCGTCAGGGTCCGTCACGTCCCCGAAGTCCAGGGCGCTCAGGGTGGCGACGCTCACATCGTGGCTACCCGCCCACGTGGAGTAGCGCATGAGTGCGTCGCGCACGGCGCCCGGCGTCGCGTCCGCACCGGTAGCGGAGATCGAGGTCAGATGCGCGGGGACGCCGAGCAACGCAAGGTCGCAGGCGGGGGCGCCGGTCGGGTCAGCGGGCACGATCCACTGCCCGGCCCGGGGCCAGAGTCCGTCGACGGGAAGCGTGGGGGCGTCCATCTCATGTCCTTCGCGCCGGGCGCGCCGCCTTGACGGGCGCGCCGAACTTGCGACACTGGCCTGTAGCGCACCGAGTCCACCGGTATGCGCTACGTAGACACTCTAGTACCGATCGGCCCCGCGGTGCGCCCAGGAGGCGTCCGGGCCCGGAAGGCGGTTGCTCCATGACGGTTCCCGTGACGATCGGCGGCGCGCCGCTGACCACCCACGATGTGGCGGCGGTGGCGCGGCACGCTGCCGAGGTGCGTATCTCGGACGGGGCGGCGGCGTCGGTCGAGGCCGCACGCGCACACATCGAACGCCTCGCGACGTCGGGTGTCCCGGTGTACGGCGTCAGCACCGGCTTCGGCTCGCTCGCAACCCGCTACATCGAGCCGTCGCTGCGCCACCGGCTCCAGCGCTCTCTCGTCCGCTCGCACGCTGCGGGCACCGGCCCAGAGGTGGAGCGGGAGGTCGTTCGCGCCCTCATGCTGCTCCGGCTCAACACACTGTGCAGCGGGCGCACCGGCGTCCGTCTCTCCACGGCGCTCGCCTACGCCGCCATGCTGAACGCCGGCATCACGCCGTGTGTGCCCGAATCGGGCTCGCTGGGGTGCTCCGGAGACCTTGCGCCGCTGTCGCACTGCGCGCTCGCACTGATGGGCGAAGGCGAGGTGCGCACGCCCGACGGTGTGCGCCGCCCTGCAGGCGAGGCGCTGGCCGCGGCGGGCCTCGCGCCGGTCGAACTCGAGGAGAAGGAGGGGCTCGCCCTCATCAACGGCACCGACGGGATGCTCGGCATGCTGTCGCTGGCGATCGAGGACCTGCGTGCGCTGGTGACCGTGGCCGATATCGGAACGGCGATGAGCGTGGAGGCGTTGCTCGGCACCGACCGGGTCTTCGCCGCCGACCTGCAGGCGCTGCGCCCGCATCCGGGACAGGCGGCCTCCGCATCCAACATCACGCGCCTGCTCGCCGGTTCCGGCATCGTCGCGTCCCACGCGGGGCACGACGATGTGAAGGTGCAGGACGCGTACTCGCTGCGCTGTGCCCCGCAGGTGGCGGGCGCAGTCCGCGACACGATCGATCACGCCGCAACGGTCGCGGGCCGGGAGCTCGTATCGGCTGTCGACAACCCCGTCGTGCTCGCCGACGGTCGCGTGGAATCCAACGGCAACTTCCACGGGGCGCCGGTCGCCTACGTCCTCGATTTCCTCGCGATCGTCGCCGCGGACCTCGCTTCGATCAGCGAGCGCCGGACCGATCGCATGCTGGATCCCGCTCGCTCTCATGGGCTGCCCGCGTTCCTTGCGGGCGACCCGGGTGTCGACTCCGGCCACATGATCGCGCAGTACACGCAGGCCTCGATCGTGAGCGACATGAAGCGCCTCGCCGTACCCGCCAGCGTGGACTCGATCCCGTCGTCGGCGATGCAGGAGGACCACGTCTCGATGGGCTGGAGCGCGGCCCGCAAGCTCCGGAAGTCGGTCGACGGTCTCTCGCGCGTGCTGGCGATCGAGATCCTGACCGCCGCGCGTGCGATCGACCTGCGCACGCCGCTGGAGCCCTCGGCCGCCACCGGCGCCGTCCGCGACCTGCTGCGGCTTCACGTCGCGGGCCCCGGCCCCGATCGCTTCCTTTCGCCGGAGATCGAAGCCGTCCACCGGCTCGTCGTCGATGGCGAGATCGCGGCCGCCGCGGCCGCTGCCATCGGCGAACTCGCCTAGGACCACCGCTCCCATGAAGGAGGCGTTTCGATAATGACCGCAGGATCCCGCCCCGTGCGCTCCCCGCGCGGCCTCGAGCTGTCCGCTCTCGGCTGGCAGCAGGAGGCGGCGCTGCGCATGCTGCAGAACAACCTCGACCCGGACGTGGCGGAGCGCCCCGACGATCTCGTCGTGTACGGGGGCACCGGCAAGGCGGCCCGTGACTGGGCGAGCTTCGATGGGCTGGTCCGGACGCTGAAGACGCTCAAGGCCGACGAGACGATGCTCGTGCAGTCGGGCCGTCCGGTGGGCGTCATGCGCACCCATGAATGGGCGCCGCGCGTTCTGATCGCCAACAGCAACCTCGTGCCCGAGTGGGCGACGTGGCCGGAGTTCCGCCGCCTCGAGCACCTGGGACTGACGATGTACGGCCAGATGACCGCCGGCTCCTGGATATATATAGGCACCCAGGGGATCGTGCAGGGCACCTACGAGACGTTCGCGGCGGTTGCGGCCAAGCGGTTCGGCGGCACGCTGCGCGGGACGCTGACCGTCACCGGCGGCTGCGGCGGCATGGGCGGCGCCCAGCCGCTCTCGGTCACGATGAACGAGGGCGTGGTGCTCGTGGTGGAGTGCGACCCGTCGCGGCTGCAGCGCCGGGTCGACCAGCGCTACCTCGACGAGTGGACCGACGATCTCGACGACGCGGTGGCGCGTGTCGAGGCCGCGAAGCGAGCGGGTCGCGCGCTCAGCGTCGGCCTCGTTGGCAACACCGCCTTCGTGCTGCCGGAACTACTGCGCCGCGGCGTGGAGGTCGATGTCGTCACCGACCAGACCTCCGCGCATGATCCGCTCTCGTACCTGCCGCTCGGAGTGAGCCTCGAGGAGTGGCATGAGTACGCCGAGCGCGATCCCGAAGGGTTCACGAAGCGCGCGCAGGAGTCGATGGCCAAGCACGTGGAGGCGATGGTCGGCTTCATGGACGCGGGCGCCGAGGTCTTCGACTACGGCAACTCCATCCGGGCCGGCGCTGAACTGGGTGGCTACGATCGCGCGTGGGCGTTCCCCGGGTTCGTCCCCGCCTACATCCGCCCGCTGTTCTGCGAAGGCAAGGGCCCGTTCCGCTGGGCCGCGCTTTCGGGAGACCCCGCCGACATCCACGCCACCGACGAAGCGGTGCTCGAACTCTTCCCGGACAACGAGCCGCTGCACCGGTGGATGCGCCAGGCGCGCGAGAAGATCGCGTTCCAGGGGCTGCCGGCTCGGATCTGCTGGCTCGGCTACGGCGAGCGCGACCTCGCGGGCGCGCGCTTCAACGAGATGGTGGCCGACGGGCGTGTCAGCGCGCCGATCGTCATCGGGCGCGACCACCTCGATTGCGGCTCGGTGGCGTCGCCTTACCGCGAGACCGAGTCCATGATCGACGGCAGCGATGCGATCGCGGACTGGCCGCTGCTCAACGCGCTCGTCAACACAGCATCCGGTGCCACGTGGGTCTCGATCCACCACGGTGGCGGCGTCGGGATCGGCCGCTCCATCCACGCGGGCCAAGTGACCGTCGCCGACGGGACGCCCCTGGCGGCCGAGAAGATCTCGCGTGTGCTGTCCAACGACCCGGGCATGGGCGTCATCCGCCACGCGGACGCCGGCTACGAAACCGCGATCGCCGTCGCTGCCGAGCGCGGCGTGCGCATCCCGATGCGCGAGGCCGACCATGAAACGGGGGCGACGCGGCCGTGACCTCCACGCTGCTGACCGGCATCGGCGAGCTCGTCACCTGCGATCCGGAGGCCGGGGACGGCTCGCCGCTCGGCATCCTTCGGGAGGCGGTGCTCGTCATCGAGAACGGGCGGGTGGCGTGGGCCGGGGCGGCGGCTACCGCGCCAGCGGCCGATGACCGGGTGGACGTCGCCGGCCGTGCGGTCCTGCCGGGGTTCGTCGACAGCCACACGCACCTCGTCTTCGCGGGAGACCGGGCCGCCGAGTTCGCGGCCCGGATGGCGGGGGAGCGCTACACCGGTGGCGGGATCGCCACAACAGTTGCGGCCACACGTGCCGCCTCGGATGAGGAGCTGCGGCGGATCGCCGGCTCGCGGGCGGGAGAGATGCGCTCCTGGGGGACCACGACGTTCGAGGCGAAGAGCGGCTACGGGCTGAGCGCGGTGGACGAAGCGCGGATCCTCCGCATCTCTCGCGAGTTCACCGATGAGACGACCTTCCTCGGGGCGCACGCTGTGCCCTCGGAATTCGCAGGCGACCGTGCGGGGTACCTCGATCTGGTGCGCGGCGCGATGCTGGACGCGTGCGCTCCGCTCGCCAAGTGGGTGGACGTCTTCTGCGACGAGGGCGCTTTCGACGCGGAGGAGGCGCGCGCTGTCCTACGGGCCGGGATGGGAGCCGGTCTCGTACCGCGCCTGCATGGCAACCAGCTGGGATTCGGGCCGGGCGCGCAGCTCGCGGTGGAGCTCGACGCCGCGAGCGTCGACCATTGCACCTATCTCACGGATACCGACGTGGCGGCACTCGCAGGGTCGGACACCGTGGCGACGTTGCTTCCCGGCGCCGACTTCGGGACCCGCTCGCCCTACCCCGACGCGCGGAGGCTGCTCGACGCAGGGGTGACCGTCGCGCTCGCGACCGACTGCAACCCGGGGACGTCGTTCGTGACGTCGATGCCGCTCATGATCGCGCTCGCCGTGCGCGAGATGCATATGACGCCGGCCGAGGCCCTGCATGCGGCGACCGTTGGAGGTGCCGCGGCGTTGCGGCGCACCGACATCGGCCGACTTTCGCGGGGCATGCGTGCGGACTTTGTGGTTCTGGAGGCACCCTCACATGTGCATCTGGGATACCGCCCGGGAGCGCGTCTGATCCACGAAGTCTGGAAGGGCGGCGCGCGCGGCTGACCTCGGCGACCGCGCCGACCGCCGGCTGCGATCAGGCGACGCAACGGCAACTACATCACATCTCCAGGTCATCATCCGCCGCATACGGGGTATGGTGTCCGATGAATTCACGGCCCGCGACCCAGGTCGCTCGAGTGCGGCACGGAGACCGATGCTGACGAACGACCCTCGCGCTGACGGTTCCCGACCCTTGGTCGTGAACCTGGTTTCGGAGACCGTCGGCGGCTCCAAAGGCCATGGCGTGCACACCGCGTTCCTCCAGACCCGTACCGCCCTGGAGCGCGCGGGCGTCGACGTCCGCGTGAACGCGGGCGCCGGCTGCGACATCGTCCACATCGAGACGATGGGACTGCGCTCGCTCCGCCTGCTGTTGCGCACGCGCGAGCGCGCCGTGGTGACCGCACACGTCGTCCCGGAGTCGCTCGTCGGCAGTTTCATGTTGGCGCCGCTGTGGCTTCCCATCGGTGCGGCATACATGCGCGCGTTCTACTCGCTCGCGGACGAAGTGCTCGCCGTGTCGCCTGAGGTCGTGGAGGGGCTCGAGCGCATGCAGCTCGATGCACCCGTCCGCCTGGTCCCGAACGCCATCGATGTGGCGAGGTTCCGGCCTCAGCCCGGATGGCGCGAGGAGGTCCGCTCGCGTCTCGGGATCGCTGACAAAGCGTTCGTGGCGATCTGCGCGGGGCAGATCCAGCCGCGCAAGGGGATCCACGACTTCGTCGACGCCGCGCGCTCGATGCCGGATGTGACCTTCGTCTGGGTCGGAGGCATGCCGTTCAAGCGGCTGACCGCGCACTACGGCGACATGGTGCGGACGGTGGCCGAGGCCCCGTCGAACTGCATCTTCGCCGGCGATATGCCCTACGAGGAGATGCCGCGCTACTTCGCCGCGGCGGACTGCCTGTTCTTCCCGTCGGTCCAAGAGACGTTCGGGCTCGCGATCGTGGAAGCCGCCTCCGCGGGGTTGCCACTGCTCCTACGCGACCTGCCTACCTACCGGCCGCTCTTCGGCGATGCGTACCTCGCCGCGGACGACGGCGACTTCACGGCGAAGATCGCCGCACTGCGCGACGACGCCAGCCTCCGGGCCTTCTACGCCAAGCGCGCCTGTGACATGGCTGCGCGCTTCGACACCGAGAGGCACGGAGCCTTGCTGCTCGACGCCTACGCATCGGTGCTCGCTCGCGCGGAGTCCGATCGGGCGCGCTCGGCACGGCGTGTGCGGCCCGTCCTGCAGTGGGCGTTCAGCGAGCGCTCCCACCGGCGGTAACGCGCGTGGAGCCGGTCGCCCCCGGTCAGCTACGGTCGGCCGGAGTTCGCGGCCGCTTCATCGCAAGGTAGCGCGACAGCGCCAGCCAGCCGGCGACGAGTTCCGTGTAGTAGGTGATCCCCCGCCAAAGCAGGGCCGCTGCCGCCGCGGTAGGCGCCGCCGTCTGGGTGGCCAGCAGTGCGGTGAGAGCGGCCTCGACCGCGCCGCTGCCCCCGGGGGTGGGGGAGGCGACCGCGAGCGCCATCGCGCCCACCGCCGTGGCCATCAGCGGCCATACGTCCCCGCGCCAGCCCAGTCCGTACATGATCACCGGAAGCGCGGCCACCAGGCATATCCGGGAAACGAACAAGCCGACGAACGAGAGCGTCAGGGCTCCGGGACGTTCGCGCATCAGTACACGCATGCTCGCCGCGAACTGCTCGGTCTCGCGTTCCGCGGCTGCAGCCGCCTTCTCGGCCCGCTCGGGTCCCAGAAGGCGCGCGAACGCCGGGCTCGCGACGATGCCCCGTATCGACGCAATGGCGCGCGCCGGGCGCAGCGCGATCCACACCACCGCGCCTGCGCCGACCAGGATCGCGGCGAACCCGGTCCACACCAAAGCCGCCGATCCGGCGCTGTGGAGCGGCAACAGCACCGCGGCGGCTGCGCCGACGATCACGAAGAAGCCACCTGTGAGCAGGCTGTGGATGGTGATGATGGCGCTCGCTTCCCCGGTGGTGAGTCCTTCCTTCGTAAGGCAGAAGATGCCGCCCGGGATGCCGCCGGACCCGAAGGGACTCACGAGGGCGGGGAAGTCGCCACCAAGGAACGCGCTCGTCATCCGCAGGAGGTTGCCCCGGACGCCGCCGTCGGTGAGCGCCGCGAATCCGACGCCCTGGCCGAACCACGACGCCACGGACAGTGCGAGCGCGACGAGAAGCCAGACGAGGGGCAGGCGTCGGATGCCTTCCAGGACCGCCGGCCCGCCGGTGATCAGGGCGACGGCGAGTCCCGCGGTGACGCCGATGCCGACGGCGAGAAGAAGGCCCGCGCGCAAGCGCTTCGGGTCCAGTGTTCTCGTCGCCTTCGGGTCCAGCGCGCTCGCCATCCATGCTCCTCGCGGTCCACAGCCGGGCCTCCGGCGGCCTTTCCGCAGTCTACCCCGGCCCGCGGGGCCGCCGGCACTTGAGGTCGGACGCGGAGGCGGCGATGATGTGCACGCGGCGCCGTCCGGCTGCCGCCCCGATGTGACCGATCCGACGTGAAGAAGGCCGATGCCAGGACCAGCCGCCTCCGAGACGACAGGGCCTTCCTCACCTCAGGCTTCCGCGCCCTCGTGCCCCGCCGCCGGCAGGGAGATGACGGTCGACGCGCTCAAGTGCCTGGCGATCCTTCTCGTCATCGCGACGCACATCCTCGGGCTGCGACGGGAGTTCCAGCATGTCGCTCCGTGGCTCGAGACGGTCATCGTCGCATTCAACATGCCGATGTTCGCGCTGCTGAGCGGGTGGGTCCTTGCGGGGCGTGAAGGCTCACATCCGGGGCGGTTCCTGTGGCGCAAGGTACTCACCCTGTACGTGCCGTACGTGGCGTGGATCGCAGTGGAGGCGCCGCTGCGGCGCGTGCCCTTCGCGGGGATCCCGGCCCGGGTGCTGGAGGCTCTCCTCGACCCGCACGCCGGGATGCAGATGTGGTTCCTGGCGGTGCTGTTCTGGATGTTCGTCGTCTTCACACTGGCCCGCCTCGTCAGCCGATCGGACGCATGGACCGGGGCGGTCGCTCTCGCCGTGGGCGCCATCGGGCTACTGCCGCGGATCACGTTCATGGGAACCGACAAGGTCGCTTGGCTCTATCCGTTCTTCATCCTGGGTTACGTGCTGGCGCGCAATCGACGCGACACGCGCCGGCTGGTCTACATCGGCGTCGCGTCGGCGACCGCACTCGCAGCGTGCGCGCTGCTTGGTAGCGCGGAGTTGGCCGGGCGCTATGTGGCTGCGCTTGTGCTGACTGCGGCGGTCGCGGGCGTGTACCGGATGCTTCCCGACGCCGTCATCTCCGCGCAGGCTTGGCTCGGCCGACGCACGCTCGGCGTGTACGGGGCTCAGATGGTCGTGCTGCCGTTCCTGGTCGTCGGCGCCGGGTGGACCGGCGCTCTGGCAAGCTGGGCACTCGTGGCCACGGCCTCCGGCCTGGCGTCCGCCGTGCTCGAGCGTTGGCGGGTGACGAGGGCCGTGTTCATGGGGCAGTGGCCGAAACGCTCGAGAGCGATTCCCGCCGGCTAGCCACGCCGTGTCGACTCACCGCTTCGCATGGCCTCGACCATCCCGGTCGGGGCCATGCCTGCGTTGGCGGGCCGGAATGCCGTTCGTCGGAGCCCTGCCGTTGGGCGATGAGGGACGTCTTAGGTTGCGGCCGATGGCACATACGCTGCTCATCCCCATGCGGATTTCAAAGAACGCGGCGGCACGAGACCGCCGGAACCGAAGATACCTGGAGGTGTCTGCATGTTCAGGAAGAAGGTACTCGCAGGAGTACTCGTCGCCGCCGCGGTGGGTTTGTTCGCTGCCGGCGCCACGAGCGCGTCGGCGACGCCGAGCAAGACGAGTGCGTGCACCGGTTGCCACAGCGGAGCGAGCATCGCCATCAGTGCGACGATCGCGTCCACCAGCGGCACAAACGTCACGTACAACGTCAGTGCCTCCGGCGCCGACTACATCGCCGTGTTCGACGGAACCACGAAGCTCACCCAGATCACGGGCGCGAGCGGGTCGATCACGGTCGCCGCAGGCAAGACGTACAAGTTGTATGCGGTGTCCGGCCCTACCACGAGTGACGGCATCGGTACGCTGAGCATCAGCCCGGTTGCCGCCCCGCCGGCGGACACGACAGCTCCGGTCACCACCAGCGATGCCAAGGCGAGCTACGTCAGTTCCGCCGTCATCAAGCTGTCGGCCACCGACGCTGTCGGCGTGACCGCCACCTACTTCACCCTCGACGGTGGCGCGCAGACCTCCGGCACGACGATCAACGTCGCGACCGCCGGTTCGCACACGATCCAGTTCTGGTCGGTCGACGCCGCAGGTAACGTCGAGGTCAAGAAGTCCGCGACGTTCACCATCACCATCCCGGACACGACCGCTCCGGTCACCACCAGCGATGCCAAGGCGAGCTACGTCAGTTCCGCCGTCATCAAGCTGAGCGCCACCGACGCTGTCGGCGTCGCCCACACCTACTACATCCTCAATGGCGCCGCTCAGGTCGAGGGCACCACGATCAGCCTCAACACCGTCGGTTCCTACACGCTCGAGTTCTGGTCCACCGACGCGGCCGGCAACGTCGAGGCCCACAAGACCGCGACGTTCGCCGTGACCGCCCCCGTGCCTGCCCCCGATACCCAGGCCCCGGTCACCACGTCCGATGCCAAGGCCAGCTACGTCAGCTCCGCAGTGATCAAGCTGAGCGCCACTGACAACGTCGGCGTCGCCCACACGTACTACCGTCTCGACGGTGGCACTCAGGTCGAGGGCACCTCGCTGACCGTGACCGCCATCGGCAGCCACACCGTGACCTTCTGGTCCACTGACGCCGCAGGCAACATCGAGGCCGTGAAGACCGCGACGTTCGCCGTGACCGCCCCCGTGCCTGCCCCCGATGCCCAGGCCCCGGTCACCACGTCCGATGCCAAGGCCAGCTACGTCAGCTCCGCAGTGATCAAGCTGAGCGCCACTGACAACGTCGGCGTCGCCCACACGTACTACATCCTCAACGGCGCCGCTCAGGTCGAGGGCGCGACCATCAGCCTCAACACGGTCGGCTCCTACACGCTTGAGTTCTGGTCCACGGACGCAGCGGGCAACGTCGAGGC
>JAHEXP010000043.1 GCA_023252055.1 Coriobacteriia bacterium | reverse complement strand
CGCCTGCGCAGGTCGACCGGGTCGACGCCGGGGCCGTAGACGTCATGACCGTCGAGCTTGATGCTGCCTTCGACCCGCGTGCCCGGGATGAGGTCGTTCATCCGGTTCAGGCAGCGCAGGAACGTGGACTTGCCGCACCCGGACGGGCCGATGAACGCGGTGACCGCGTGTTCTGCGATCCCGACGGTGATGTCGGTGAGCGCGTTGAAGTTGCCGTAGAAGAAGTCGAGCTTCTTCACGGCGAACTTGTCGGCGTGCGTCCCGACGGTCGAGTGGTCCGGCAAGAGCGAGGCGAACCGTTCGCTCATCCCTGCATCCTCCTGTTCCTGCGCCCGATGTAGCGGGCGATGAGGTTGAACGCGAGCACCATCAGCACGAGCAGGAGCGCCGTGCCGTACGCAGCGGGAAGGTTGATGCCCTCCTGCGCCATGAGCATGAGGTGGACCGGCATCGTGCGGCCCGGGTCGAGCGGCGAGATCGGAGCGTTGATCATCGTACCCATCGTGTAGATGACCACAGCGGTCTCGCCCGCGGCGCGGCCGGCGGCGAGGATCACGCCGGTGGTGATGCGCGGAAGCGCGGATGGCAGGACGATCTTGGACACCGTCTGCCACTTCGAGGCGCCGAGCCCGTAGGAGCCCCAGCGGATGTACTTCGGCACCGCGCGGATCGATTCCTCGGTGGTGCGCACGATGATCGGCAGCAAGAGGAACGAAAGCGCCAAGGCCGCGGCGATGACCGAGAAGCCCATGCCGATCCCCTCGACGAACAGCGCGAGGCCGAACAGGCCCATCACGATCGACGGGACGCTCGCCAGCGAGTCCGCCGCGAAGCGGATCACGCGGACCAGGCGGCCCTGCACGGCGTATTCGGCCAGATAGACCGCCGCGAGCACGGCCACCGGGGTGGTGATGAGCATCGCCAGGGCGGTGACATACAGCGTGGCCTGGATGGTCGGCCAGATGCCGCCCTCCATGTTCACGCCGTGCGGCCACGTGAAGATGAACGACGGAGTGAGCTGGCCGATGCCGTTGATGATCACGTAGAGCAGGATCGTGCCGAGTGCGGCGACGGTGGCGATGGCAGCGAGCCAGATGACGCCCAGTGCGAGGCGGTTGGTCAGCGTCTTGTTCACGCGTTCGCGAGACTGCATGGCGCTATCCCACCTCCTTGCCGAATCGGGAGATCAAGCGGATCGCTCCGACGAACAGCATCGAGATGATGAAGAGCACGATCGCCACGCCGAACAGCGCCGTGCGGTGGTCGCCGGAGGCGTAGGGCATGTCCATGACGATGACGGTCGTGAGCGTGAGGAACGGCTTCAGGATGCCATCCGGGATGACGCGGGCGTTGCCGGCGACCATGACGACCGCCATCGTCTCGCCGATCGCGCGGCCCATCCCCAGGATCACGGCGTCGATGATGCCGATCTTCGCGGCGGGCAGGAGAACGCGCCAGATCGTCTGCCACTTCGTGGCGCCCATCGAGTAGCTCGCCTCGCGGATGCCGTCGGGCACCGACCGCAGCGCGTCCTCGGTGAGGGTGGCGATCGTCGGTACGATCATCACCGCGAGGATGAGCCACACCGTGAGAAGTCCGAAACCGAGCCCGCCGAACAGCCCCGCGATGATCGGGCGCAGCAGCACGAGACCGAAGAAGCCGTAGACGACCGACGGGATGCCCGCGAGCAACTCGACCGCCGGCCGCACGATCGCGCGGGCCCGCGGCGAAGCGACCTCCGAGAGGAAGACGGCTGTGCCGACTGCGAGCGGCGCGCCGAGCAGCAGAGCGCCGCTCATGGCCAGCAAGGAGTTCACGATCAGCGGCAGTATCCCGAAGAAGCCTTTTGTCGGGTACCACGTGCCGCCGGCGAGGAACGGCCCCAAGCCGACCTTCGCAAAGATCGGCCATCCTTTGAGGCCCACGAAGATGAAGATGAGCGCCACTCCGGCCACTGCCACACACGCACACAGTAGGAAGAGATTGCGCAGCAACCCTTCCTTCAGGTAGGTGGCACGGCTGATCTTGGTGAGAGCGCGGCGCGGAGGCTGCTTCGGCGGCTCGGGCGCGCGGGCGGCCGACACTTCGTCGGCGCACATCTCGGGCGCCACATCGTGCTGCGTGATGTCGATGTCGCTGCTCAACGTCACTTCCCCCCTTCGGCGATGGGGAGGAACCCGGCGTCGCGCACGACCTTGTCCTGCACGGCTGCCGAAAGGACGAAGTCGATGTAGGACTTGGCGAGGCCCTTGGGCGCGCCCTTGGTGAAGAAGTGGAGTATGCGGGAGATCGGGTATGTCCCGTCGGCCACGGTCTGCTCGGTGGGCTGGATCCCGTCGACGACGAGCGCCTTCACCGTCTTGTCCACGAACCCGAGCGAGATGTAGCCGATCGCGCTCTTCGATTGGGCGACGACCGAGCGGACCTGGCCCGTTCCGGGAAGGACCGCCGCCGTGGGATCGAAGTCCCCTCCCTTGAGGACGATCTTCGAGAACGCCTCGCGGGTGCCCGACGCCTCGTCGCGGTTGACGAGTCCGATCGTCATGTCGGGACCGCCGACCTGCTTCCAGTTGGTGATCTTGCCGGCGAAGATGTCGGCCACCTGGGAGGTGGTCAGCGACCGGACCGGGTTGTCGAGGTTCACGATCACCGCGATGGCGTCGCGGGCGATCGGGGTGTCGACGAGGCCGAGAGGGGCCTCTTCAGGTTTGAGGTCGCGCGACGATGTGCCGATGTCGCTCGTCCCGTTCGACACGGATTCGATGCCCGCCGAAGAACCCACCCCTGCGACCAGTACCTTCGTCCCGGGATTGGCTGCCATGAAGTCCTCGGCTGCGACCTCTGCGATGGGCAGGATCGTGGTCGACCCGGTGACGGTGAGCTTCGTCTGCGAGCCCGCATCCTGCCTCACGCAGCCGGACGACGACCCGGCGGCGAGCAGGAGGGTGGCTGCGAGCAGGAGGGAAAGGGCGCGCGAGCGCTTCATCTCACGTCTCCGAGGATACAGGCGAGCGCACCGTGGCGGCCCGTGAGGCCTTCGGCGCGGTAACTGAAGAACGCGTCGGTCCGTTCGGCCGTGCAGACAGCGGCACGGCACACAGACGAAAGCGGCACTCCGACCCCATTCAGGCTCTCTGACACGACAGCGCCCAGGTCCAAACGGCCCTGGGCCGCGGCAATGGTACCAAAGGTGTGAACGAATTGCGACAACAGCGTTTCATCGACTTCGTAGTGGCACGGGCCGATGTGCGGGCCCACGTAGGCGAGCATCCCGGAGGGGTCTCCGCCGGTCTCGGCAGCGAGCTTGCGAGCGGCGTCCGCAACGATCCCCGCGAGCGCTCCGCGCCAACCGGCGTGCACCACGGCGACCGCCGGGACCGGGTCCACGTTGACGATGACCACCGGCACGCAATCCGCGAAGCACAGCAGGAGCGGGGTGTCCGGCTCGGTCGTCACGAGAGCGTCGGTGGAGGGCATGGGCGGCGGCGTGCCCTCACGCGCGAAGGCACCCATCCCCGCGCACGCTCCCGACACGACGCGGACGTGCGAGGAGTGCACCTGTTCCGGCGTCGTGAGCCGGTCTCGTGCCGAGGAGAGTCCGAGCGAGGCCAGCAGCAGGGCGCGGTTCTCGTCCACCGCAGCGGGGTCGTCGCCGACGTGCGCAGCCAGATTGAGCGAGGCGTAGGGACCGATGCTCCGGCCGCCCCCGCGCTGGGAGAAGGCAACGACGATGCCGTGCTCGCGCCGAAGAGCTTCGTCGGTCAGCACCTGCACGTCGCCGAAGCGCCGCTCACTCAGTGACACCATCTCGCCACCTTCGACCGTTCCCATCGAAACGCGCACCGATCCCGGCGGCACAGCGCGTCTGACGCCGCCCCACGATGATAGCTGTCGCGTTCGGAGCGCGCGCGACCCCGGGGCATGCAGGGCACGAGTCGCCGGGGACAACGCCCGCGGCGGGCCGACGAGGACCCTGTTCCTCGTCGACCCGCCGCGTCTGCGTCGCCCGGTTATGGCCGGACGGACGTCCCATGTGGATGACCCGTGCGCCTGGTGAGGCGCTCGGGACGGTACCGCCTAGCTCTTCCGGCGAAGGAACGCCGGGATGTCCAGATCGTCTTCGGTGATCGGCTCGAACGTGGGGACCGATGCCGCCGTCGGCAGCGTGGGCTCCCCGTCCTCGTCGAGCTCCAGCGCAGACTGCTTGCGGCGGCCGTCGAAGCCTGTGGCGATCACGGTGACGCGGATGGAATCGAGCATCGAATCGTCGATGACAGCACCGAAGATGATGTTCGCTTCGGGATGCGCGGCCGCGGCGACTACTTCAGCGGCCTCATTGACCTCGAACAGGCCGAGGTCGCTGCCGCCGGCGATCGAGAGCAGCACGCCCTGGGCGCCTTCGATCGAGGACTCGAGCAACGGGCTGGAGATCGCGGCCTTGGCGGCCTCGTGTGCGCGGTTGTCGCCGGTCGCCAGGCCGATGCCCATCAGGGCGGAGCCGGCGTCCTGCATGATCGTGCGCACATCTGCGAAGTCGAGGTTGATGAGCCCCGGAACGGTGATGAGGTCGGTGATGCCCTGCGTGCCCTGACGCAGCACGTCGTCCGCGATGCGGAACGCGTCGAGGATCGAGGTCTTCTTCTCCGCCACCTGGAGCAGGCGGTCGTTCGGGATGACGATGAGGGTGTCGACATGCTCCCGAAGACGCTTGATGCCTTCGTCGGCCTGCTGGGCACGCTTGCGGCCCTCGAACGCGAACGGCCGCGTCACGCAGCCGACGGTCAGAGCGCCGATCTCTTCCTTGGCGATCTGCGCGATGACGGGCGCCGCACCGGTACCGGTGCCGCCGCCCTCACCCGCGGTGATGAAGACCATGTCAGCGCCCTGGAGCGCTTCCTTGATCTCGGCACGCGACTCCTCAGCGGCCTGGAGGCCCACATCGGGGTCCGCGCCGGCGCCGAGGCCCTTGGTGAGCCCGATCCCGATATGGACCTTGTAGTCCGCATCGGACATGAGGAGCGCCTGTGCGTCCGTGTTCACCGCGATGAACTCGACACCCTTGACGCCCGCTTCAACCATGCGGTTCACGGCGTTGCTGCCGCCCCCGCCGATCCCGACGACCTTGATGACCGCCAGGTAGTTCGCACCGGTCTCGAGCATCTGCGTGTCTCCTCCCCTCGCCCGGGTACCATCCGGGCCGTACACCCTAAGGCTATAGTTGAGGGTCATAGTACGGCTAGAACACTCAATGTTTGCATAAAGGTTACCCCGGATGCAACCCCCGACTTTCAGGTATTCGAGTTTGCGCCGGGTGGCGCAGGCTCCGGGTGTGCTGCGAGGAGCCGCATTGAGCACGAAACCGGGTTCCTCGCGCCTTCGTACAGCGAGTCCCCGCTCCCCCGCTGATGCCTACTTCAGTCCCCGCCACGTGGGCCGGTCGATGACGCGAACGTCGATGGCGACGACCTTGCCCTTCTGCTCGGTGAGTATCCGCTGCGCGAGCTCGGCCTTCGTCGCGAGGTCGACGGCCTGCCCGACCACGATCTCCACGCGGTCGGACGTGATGAGCGTCGCGCCGTCGACGGTCGGCGCCGAGATCGCGGTCACGGTCGATGTGATCTGGTTACCGATCCCGGCAAGTACACCGAGCGCGTTGAGCAGAGGTTCGGACACGGTGCGCCGGCCGGCCTTCAGGTCGAGGCCCGGAGCGTCGCGGACCACCGGAAGGGTTCCGCTCGCAGAGGTGGAGGGCTTGGCGATGACCATGCCGGTGCCATCGACGAGCCACATCGACGTACCCGCATCCACGATCGCCAGCGGGACACGCTCGGTCACGCGGATGCGCATCCCGGACGGGAACACACGGGACACCGACACAGAAGCGACCCACGGGTCGGCGGCGACCCGCGCGGCGACTGCGTCCGCCGGGAAGCGGATGAGTGTGGCGTCGGCCGGAACCTGCGCCAGAGCGCGGACCTGCGCCGCGGTGATGTGCTGAACGCCCGCGACCTCGACATTCGTCACCGTGAACAGCGGCGAGGAGTACAGGCCCACGCACGCCGCGATGACGAGCACGACGGCCCCGACGATCGCGGCGACGCGCAGCCGCGCTGCCCGCCGCTGACCGGCCATGCGGCCTTCACGCTGGACCTTGCGGGCCTCGGCGAGCGCGCGAGCCTCACTGGCGGGTCTGCCGGACTTCGCCGGTGCACCGGCTCGTCCACTGCGTGCTCCGGCGGCGCGCGCCTTCTCCGCTCGCGCGGTCACGCGGTCGCGGGACGCGGTCGAGATGAATACGCTGTCACGCTTCTTCGAAGTGCCCAAGGAACCTGATCTCCGGCTGTAGTTCGACGCCCGACCGGTCACGGACGGCGTCTTTCACGATACGGATGAGCCCCACCACGTCGCGGGCGGTCGCGCCGCCCTCGTTGACGATGAAGTTGGCGTGGACCGGTGACACCCGGGCGCCGCCCATGCGCGTGCCCTTGAGACCGGCCGCTTCGATCAAACGCCCGGCCGAGTCACCCGGGGGGTTGACGAACACGCTGCCGGCACTCGGCTGGCCGATGGGCTGCGTGGTCTTCCGGTCCTTGAGACTGCGCTCCATCTGGGCGCGGATGCGAACAGGCTCGCCTTCCGAGACGTTGAGGGCCGCCTCGAGTATGATGCCACGCCCAGCCAGCCCGCTGCGGCGGTAGTCCCACGCCACGTCGCGGCCGTGGACGAGGGTGAGCCCCTGTCCCGGCACGTACATGGTGACGGTGTCGACCACCTGGCCGATGCATCCCTCGCGCGTGCCGGCGTTCATCGCCAGCGCGCCGCCGAGCGTCCCGGGGATGCCGACCGCCCATTCCAGCCCCGAGAAGCCGCGGCTGAAGGCGTCCTGCACCAGGTGCGCCAGTACAAGGGCCGCTCCGGCCCGCAAGAAGCCGTCCTCCACGACGTGACGCTTGAACTCACGGCCCAGCACGAGCACGGCGCCGTCGTAGCCCTCGTCGGCGACCAGGAAGTCACTTCCCTTGCCTACCACGGTCCACGGCACGCCCTCCTCCTCGAGGATGGGCAGCGCCGTCGTCAGGTCATGGAGCGTCTCGAGGACGATGAAGAGGGCTGCGGGTCCACCTATACGGTAGGTCGTGTGCCGGGCCATCGGCTCGCTGGGTCGCACCTCGCCGGTGATCGACGATACGAGGCGCTGCCTGGCATCGAGCACGCTCATGCCTGGCCTCCGGCCTGTTCGGCCTGCTCGGTCAGGGCACGGACGATCTCCGGCCCCATCGTGGTCACGTCTCCGGCACCCATCGTCAGCACGATGTCACCCGGGCGCGCACGGCGAGCCACATACTCCGCCACAGCGGCCCGGTGGGGGAAGTACGCGAGGCGTGTACGCGGATGGGCACGTAACACGGCGTCGACGAGCGTCTTTCCCGACACGCCGGGCACCGGGGCCTCCCCCGCGCTGTACACATCGAGGAGGACGACACGATCCGCGCTGGGGAACGCCTCACCGAACTCACCGGCGAGCGCCGCGGTGCGGGTGTAGCGGTGCGGCTGGAAGACCACCCACACATCGGATTCGGGATCCGTCGCCGCGCGCGCGGCCCCGAGCGTCGCGCGCACCTCGGTCGGATGGTGGGCGTAGTCGTCGACCACGCGGACCCCTCCGACCTCGCCCACCGTCTCGAAGCGGCGCTTCACCCCCGAGAACGAGCCGATGCCCTCGGCACAGAGGTGCACGTCGATGTCGAGCGCCCACGCGGCCGCGAGCACCGCCGTGGCGTTGAGCGCCATGTGACGTCCGGGGGTGCCCACGTGGCAGGCGATCCGCGTCTCATCGGGGAACGTGACCTCGAAGTCGCTCCCCGCCCCACCTGCAGAGTAGGAGAGCATCCTGACGTCAGCGTCCTCCGCGACGCCATATGTGACCGTTCGGCGCGTCGCATCCGATGCGATCCCGCGCAGCACGGCGTCGTCCGCGCACAGGACCGCGACCCCGTCCGGACGTACGTGCGATAGGAATACCTCGAACGTCTCGACGATCTCGGCGAGTGAGGCGTAGTGGTCGAGGTGGTCGGCTTCCACGTTCGTGACGATCGCGCAGTACGGATCCAGCAGCAGGAAGGAGCCGTCCGATTCGTCCGCCTCGACCACGTAGAAGCGTCCGTCCCCGCCCCGCGCGTTCGTTCCGATCCCGGTGAGCTCGCCGCCGATGAGGAACGTGGGGTCCTGACCTGCGGCGGTGAACGCAGCGGCCGCCATGGAACTCGTTGAGGTCTTGCCATGGGTGCCCGCCACGGCGACCGTCAGCCGGTCGCCCGCGAGTTCCGCGAGCATCTTCGCCCGCGGCCACACCGGCAGCCCCCTGCGCCTCGCCTCGGCGAGCTCAGGGTTGGACTCAGGAATGGCGCTCGAGACGACCACGACCTCGGGATCTCCGAGATTCGCGGGATCATGACCGATCTGCACCGGTACGCCCATCTCCGCCAACGCGGTGGAATAGCGCGACCGCCTCATGTCGGAGCCGGTCACGGCCCGGCCGCGCTCGTGCAGCACCTTGGCGATGCCGCTCATGCCGGCGCCACCGATACCTATGAAGTGGGCGTACGTGGTGGTCACGAAGTGCCTTTCGCGTCCGTGCTCGTGTCGTTGTCGGTGTCGTGCTCGATCCTTGGTGCGACGGCGGCGCGGACCGCCTCGAGCACCGAGTCCGCGGCGTGTGGCCGTCCCAACGTGCCGGTGTTGCGCGCCATCTCCGCCCGCCGGGCCGGATCTCCTAGAAGCCCCAGTACCGCCTCAGCGAACCCTGGGCCGTCCAGGTCGCCATCCGCCACGACAAGAGCGCCGCCGGCCTCAACGAACGGGTCGGCATTGCGCGTCTGGTGATCGTCGGTGGCGTACGGATACGGCACCAGCACCATCGCCTTCGCGAGAACGGAGAGCTCGGCGAGGGTGGTCGCCCCCGAACGGCACACGACCAGGTCCGAGGCGGCGATCAGGTCGCCCATGCCGTCGACGTATTCTCTCACGGACCACCACGCCGGAAGCCCTGCGCCGGCGATGTCCGTCAGGAGCGAGCGGACGGACGCGGCCTCAGCGGGACCCGCGATCTGCTCGACGCGGATCCCCGCAACGTTCCTCAACCTCTCGTATAGGTGCACTGTCGCCGTGTTGAGGTGACGCGCTCCCCTGCTGCCGCCGAACACCAGGAGCAAGGTCTCGTCATCGGCGATGCCGTATGCGGCGCGCCCACGAGCACGGTCCGCGGCGAGCACCGCCTCCCGCACGGGGTTCCCCGTGACGACCGAACGCGCCGTGGCGGGCAGCGAGGCCGATGAGCCGGGGTACGTGAGGCAAACGGCACGGGCCCACCGTGCGAGCACACGGTTCGTCACCCCTGCGACGGCGTTCTGTTCGTGGAGCACGAGCGGCACCCGACGCAGCACTGCGGCGATCCCGAGCGGCAACGAGACATAGCCGCCGAAGCCGCACACGGCGTCGATGCGCTCATCGCGCAACAGGGAAAGGCACCGCGAGAGTGAACCCACGGCGGTCGCGACGCCCTTGATGAAGCTCAACGGACGCGCGCGGTCCCAGCCGCTCGCGCGCACGGAGACGAACCGCAGCCCTGCCTCAGAGGCCAGACGCATCTCGAGGCTGTCGGGCGCGCCCACGAACGACACGGTGTCACCGGGGCTCTCCGATATCAGGTGCGCCACGGCGAGCGCCGGGTAGATGTGCCCCGCCGTCCCTCCTCCGCTCACCAGGATGCGCATCTTGAAGTCCTCCTTCAGCCGCGGCGCGGTGCGGACGGTCGCGGTGAGGAGGACCGCTGTCCGCTGCGCGTGACGCCGAGGATGAGGCCGATGCAGCCGAGCGTGAAGACGAGCGAGGATCCGCCGTAGCTCACAAGCGGCAGCGGCACGCCGGTGACCGGCATCAGGCCGGTCACGGAGCCCATGTTGATGAGCGCCGCTGTGACGATCATCGTCGTCAGACCTCCGGCCACGAGCCGCGAGTACAGGTCGCTGGTGGAGAGGGCGAGCTTGATGCCGGCGTAGCACATGACGCCGAACGCGGCGACGACGGCGGCGCTGCCGAGCAGCCCCAGCTCCTCGCCGATGATCGCGAAGATGAAGTCGGTGTGAGCGGCCGGCAGGTACAGGTACTTCTGCCGCGACATGCCCAGGCCCAGCCCGAAGACACCGCCCGAGCCGAACGCCAGCCGCGCCTGGAGCACCTGATACCCGGCGTCGAGCGGATCCGCGCTGGGGTTCAGGAAGCTCAGGAACCGCTGTGCGCGGTACGGCTTGACCATGATCAGCACAGGCACCGCGACAGCCGCGACACCGAGGGCGCCCAGCACGTAACCCATCGACAAGCCGCCCAGCAGGAGCACCATGAAGACGGCGATCAGGATCGACATGGCGGTGCCCATGTCCGGCTGGATCATGACGAAGCCGAACGGGATGAGGACCGCCAGAGCGCCCTTGATGATGTCGTCACGCAGCGGCGTGCCCGGGTGCCTCTCTCGGTCGGCAACGATGCCGGCGACCACGAGCACGCAGCCGAGCTTCGCAAACTCGGAGGGTTGCAGGGTCGTGAACCCGAGGTCGATCCACCTGACGGCCCCGTACTTGCCGACACCGAGCACGAAGACCGCGAGCAGCCCCAGGTCCGAGAGGATGAGGACCGGCCAGCCCATCTTCCTCACGAAGGCCGCGGGGACCCGCATGCCGATCATGAGGGCAACGAGACCCAGCGCGAGGAAGATCGCTTGCCTGCCGACGTGGTAGTAGATGCTCCCGACGTCGATGAAGTCCTTCGCACTCGACGCGGAGAAGATCATCAGCAGCCCGCCGACCGCGAGGAAGAGCGTCGAGCCCAGCAGGAGGTACTTGGCTGCGGGCGCCGGGCGCGCCTCGAGCATGCTCATCGAGCGGCCTCGGCGTGGGCGAGCACGGCGGCGCTGAACACGGTGCCGCGCTCTTCGAAGCCGGAGAACTCGTCGAAGCTCGCGCAGGCCGGCGACAGGAGGACCACATCGCCGGCCTCTGAGACCTCGATGGCCGCCGCCAGCGCGTCCGACATCCCGTGCGCGGTGACGTACGGTGCGCCCGCCTCTTCGAGCGAGGCGGCGAGGGCCTCGCCGGCCTCACCGTAGGCGATGCACAGCCGGCAGTGCTCGGCACATGCGCCGGCGAGTTGCGCGAAGTCGATGCCCTTGTTGCGCCCCCCGAGCAGCACGATGACCGGGCTGCCGTCGAAGGCGGTGAGCGCTTTCAGGACCGCGTCGGGGTTCGTGGCCTTCGAGTCGTTGACGAATCGGACGCCCCCGACCGTCGCGACCGGCTCGAGACGGTGCTCGATCGGCGCGAAGGTGCGAAGACCCTGTCGAACCGACTCCGCAGGCGCCCCTACTGCGAGGGACGCAGCGGAGGCCGCCAACGCGTTCGAGACGTTGTGCGCGCCCCGCACGAGCAGCTCGTCGACACGGACGAGTTCTGTGCGGCCATGGGCGCCGAGGACGACGAGCATCCCGTCCTCCACCCGCGCCGCGCCCCGTCCCTCGGCGCTGACGGTAACCAGCGAAGCGCCTCCCGGGACGGCGACCGCCACCACGGCGGCCGATCCCGGGTCGTCCACATCGACGATGGCGACGTCGCCCTGATCCTGGTTCGCGAAGATCCGGACCTTGTCGCCCACGTAGGCGAACATCGTTCCGTGCCAGTCGAGATGGTCCGGCGTCACGTTCAGGAGAACCGCAACCTTCGGCTTGAACTCGAGGGTGAGAGCGAGCTGGAACGACGAACACTCCGCCACCAGGAAACCGTCCGCAGGCAGTTCGCGGGCGACACCGAGCGCGGGGCGGCCGATGTTGCCGCCGGCCTCCGCCTCCAAGCCCGCCGTGCGCAGAAGGTGCGCGATCAGGGCCGTGGTCGTCGTCTTGCCGTTGGTGCCCGTCACCGCGATGACCGGCGCCTTCGAGACCTGAAATGCGAGCTCCAGCTCGGAGATCACGGGAACGCCCGTGCCCAAGGCGTGCTCGAGGAGCGGCCGGTGCGGTGCGATCCCAGGGCTGGAGACGATGAGATCGAATGCTTCGTCGTCCCCGAGGTGGCTCACTCCCAGTTCCACGCGGACGTCGCGACGCCTCAGTACGTCGGCTGCGGCCTGCAGCGCCGGCGTGTCGTGTTCGGCGAACACCACGACGTCGTCCGGCGACATCCCGGGACGAGCGAGCGCCCAGTCGACAACGGCCTCGCCCGAGCGGCCGAGGCCGAGAACGGCTATGCGCCCGCTGAGGTTCGGATGTGTCACGGGGTCACCTTGAAGGTCGACAGGAAGTAGAGGGCGAAGCCGGCGCCGGCGAACACGCCGGTGATGATCCAGAACCGGACCATGATCTTCGTCTCGCTCCACCCCTTCATCTCGAAGTGATGGTGGATCGGCGCCATCCGCAGGATCCGCTTGCCGGTGAGCTTGAAGGACGCCACCTGGAGGATCACCGACAGTCCCTCGACGACGTAGATGCCGCCGATGAGCACGGAGAGCAGTTCCGTCTTCGTCACGATGGCGAACGCCGCTATCGCCGCGCCCAGTCCGAGGGACCCCGTATCGCCCATGAAGATGTCCGCGGGGTAGCTGTTGTACCAGAGGAAGCCGATGCAAGCGCCGGCGACCGCGGCTCCGACGAGAGCCACCGGAAGGTGGTTCTGACGAAACGCGATGGCGGCGAACGAGAACATGACGATGGTGACCGTGCCGGCGGCGAGGCCGTCGAGGCCGTCCGTGAGGTTCACGGTGTTGCTGAACCCCACCACCATCACCGAGATGAGCGCCAGGTACAGCCACGGGACGACGATCTGGTATCCGCCGACGGCGAAGCTCGAGGAGAGCACGCCCAGGTCCAGGCCCTGTCCCAGAAGCGGCAGCGTGACCTTGGCCGAGATGCCGGCCCAGTTCACGGCCAGCAGGCCGATCGAGAGCGAGATGCCGACCTGCCACGCGATCTTGGACAGCGCGGTGAGGCCGAGCGAGCGCTCTTTGACCACCTTGGCGTAGTCGTCCACGAAACCGAGGACCGCGCACGCGAGCATCGCGATGAGGACCAGCATGCTCGGCCGGTCGGTGCGGCCCATGGCGAGGAACACGGCGGTGATCACGAGCATGATCAGCACACCGCCCATCGTGGGGGTCCCCTGCTTCACCAGATGCCCTTGGGGGCCGTCCGCGCGCACCTGCTGGCCGATGTTGCGATAGCGCACCAAACGGATCCACAGCGGGAAGAGCACGACGGTGGCCGCGAGCGCCGCGACGACCACCAGGAACAGCTGGTAGGTCGGATAGCGGTCGATCTGCAGCAGATTGATGCTAGACATCGCTCGCCAGGATCCTCTCGACGATCCGCTCAAGGCCCATCGAGCGGGAGGCTTTCACGAGCACCACGTCTCCGGCGGACACGAGGTCGTCAAGGACCTCGGACGCTTCGTCGACGGTGGCGCATGGACGAACGCGTTCGGGTGCCATTCCTTCGGCGAGCGCGCCTTCGGCGATGCGACGCGCGCGCTCCCCTACCGTCACGAGCTGCTCGATGCCGGTCCGAGCGAGCGCTTCGCCGATCCGGAAGTGAGCGAGTTCGGTGAGCGAGCCGAGCTCGGCCATGTCGCCGAGGACCGCCACGCGCTCTCCGCTCGACTTCATGTCGGCGAGCGCGTCGACCGCGGCGCGCATCGAGGTGGGATTCGCATTGTAGGCGTCGTTGAC
>JAHEXP010000042.1:9304-14437 GCA_023252055.1 Coriobacteriia bacterium | reverse complement strand
TGATCTCCATGTTGCTGCGGGCGGGCGTCGATCCTGAGACCGTCGTGCG
Organism: Coriobacteriia bacterium; assembly: GCA_023252055.1. Lineage (GTDB taxonomy): Bacteria > Actinomycetota > Coriobacteriia > Anaerosomatales > PALSA-660 > PALSA-660. The sequence goes on along the minus strand of JAHEXP010000042.1, from coordinate 14,388 downwards.
TCAGCTGCGCGGGATCCGCTGCCCGACGCCAAGCTGGGCCGAGGGCGGCAAGGTCCTGTCGTGTGCCGACGCTGTCGGTATCGCCCTGGAGCATTTCATCGCGTACCAGGAGACCGGCGAAGTCCACACAGCCGTGGGCAAGAACACCGACCTCCTCGACAACCTCGCGGGTGCCTGCCCCGAGTGCGGGGGAGCGCTCGAGCACGAGAGCGGCTGCGCTGTGTGCCGTGCGTGCGGCTTCTCGAAGTGCGCGTAAGGCCGAGACACTAGAAGCGGCGTCACGCGTGGGGCGGGCCGGGTTCACCCCGGTCCGCCCCATGTTTCGCGAGCGAGGCGCATGCGTGAAAGAAGGGGAGTCGCCATGGTCCTGTCGGACCGCACCATCCGCGAGCAGCTGCTGGCCGGCCGCATCAGCATCGAGCCGATCGACGAGCGCAACATCCAGCCCTCAAGTGTGGACCTCCACCTTGGGTCTAGGTTTCAGGTGTTCCGGAACTCACGCTATCCCTACATCGACCCGTCGATGGACCAGGTCGGCCTCATGGAGCTCGTCGAAGCGACCGTCGAGGAGCCGTTCGTTCTGCACCCTGGGGAGTTCGTGCTCGCTGCGACGGTGGAGCGCCTGAGGCTGCCCGACGACGTGGTGGCGCGCCTCGAGGGGAAGAGCTCTCTGGGGCGGCTCGGCCTGCTCATCCACTCCACCGCGGGCTACATCGACCCGGGCTGGGAGGGAACGATCACCCTCGAACTCTCCAACGTCGCGAATCTGCCGATGGTGCTCACCCCGGGCATGGCGATCGGGCAGGTGTCGTTCATGTTCATGACGACACCCGTCGACCGGCCGTACGGAACTCAGGGACTGGGCAGCCGCTATCAAGGGCAGTCCGACCCGACGCCGAGCCGCGCGCACCTCGCCTAGGGGCGCTAGAGGCCTTCGGTGATGCGGGACACGAGCCACGTTGGGGCGAGGCCGCCCATGAACTTGCCCACGCGCGACTCCATGAACGGCAGCCACCGCAGGCGCCGGGCGATGTCGTGGCGCAGCGCGGCGGTTGTGCCTGTGTAGGCGCCCAGCACGTCGGCGGGCCGGTTATCCGCGATCGCGCGGCCCGCGAGGATACCCGAGCGCACCGCGTACGAGATGCCCTCACCGGACGTGGGCGACATGAAGCCGCCGGCCTCTCCAGCCAGGAGCACCCGCCCGAAGCCGGGCACGACATCGGCGGGGGTGCGCAGATACAGCGCCGCACATGCCTCGCGCTTCACGCTTGCACCCAACTGCGGCAGCTCGGCGCGCAGGATCTCCAGCAGGCGGTCCTGCTTCTCCCAGGGGCGTTTCGTCTTCGGGTAGAAGACCGAACCGACGATGGCGAGGCGCCCCTTCGGCATGACGTAGCCGTAGCCGAACTCGTCTCCGAGCGAGCGCACGTAGATGCAGTCGAAGAACGGCTCGATCTCACCGCTCAGCTCGACGTAGTCCTGCAGCGTGACGTACGTGCGGCCCGCATCCACCCCGAGGACGCGCCGGACAGCTGAGCGCGCTCCGTCGGCGCCGACGAGGTTCTCGCACGACAGGGCGTATTCCGTGCCGCCGGAGTCCAGCGTCACGTGCACGCCGCCCGCATCCTGCGTGAAGCCGGTGAGCGCCGTGCCGCCGACCACCTCGACGTTCGCCGGGAGGAGCGAGACGAGCCACGCGTCGAAGCCGGCGCGGTCGACGTTGAGGAATGCGAGCTTCGTGGGCTTCAGGACCTTGCGGTCCCAGTCGTGGTACCGGAAGTTCACGAACCGCGGCTCGAGGACGATGTCGTCGGGGATCGCGCCGTAGGGGGCGAGCGCGTCGCGGGTCAGCTCGTGGATCATGCCGCCGCAGCTCTTGTCACGTGGGAGCGTGGATGCGTCGACGAGCAGGACGGAACCGCGCTTCGCTGCGTGGTAGGCGGCCAGCACGCCGGCGGGGCCGGCTCCGGCGACGATGGTGTCGTAGGAGTCCCGCGATGGGATCGTCACGAGGCCAACCCTTCGTGTCGCGGCGCGTGAGCGCCGGGGGTGATACAGGTCATGTAGGGCGCCGTCCGTCCGCGGCCGGAGACCCCCTCCGGATGCTACGATGGCGCGGGCGCCAGTATAAGACGAAAGGACCTGGGATGGCGAAGTGCTGGGAGCGGCGCGGGTGCGACGACGAGATGATGGCGCGCTGCCCGCACAACAACCCGGGCGAGAAGTGCTCCTCGCGCTGCGGGTTCGCGCAGTGCTACCTGCCGTCCAACGCTCCGACCTCGGATCCGGCGCTCATCTTCGACCCGACGATCGACCGTGAGGCGGCCATCAAGGAAGGGTGCACGTTCTGCGCGCACTTCCTCACGCACGGCCCTCGCGTGGCGGCTTCCTGACGCGGTCCTGCCGCGCGGCCCATCGGTCCGGCCTCGCCACCGCCCGTGACGCCGGGCTTCTCGCTGGGTATGTCTGAAGATGCGCGTCCGGGCCGCATCCGGTTGCGCCATCGATACTGCGAGGAGGCCTTGCGATGCATATGGGAATGCCGGGAATGGGCGGTATGGGACATCAGGGTGGCGCGCACCACGGGCACCATCGGATGCCGCCGTTCGCCATCATGATGGTCGTGATGTTCCACTCACTGTTCTGGATGGCCGCCACGGTGTGCTTCCTTGGGGCGCTCAATCGCGGCGCCAACGCACTGAAGCTCGAGTCGAGGGTGAAGGCGCTCAAGGCGTTCCCCGACGCGTTCACGGAGGACGAGCAGATGGTCCTCATCGAGAAGATCACCATGCGGGCCGTCGGGCCGTTCTAGGGTGCTCGCGCCTCCTGCGTTCTGCGACGCGGTCGGCCGGGAACTCGTCCGGTTCGGCCGGGAGCTCGCTTCTGAAGGCGCCGCCCAGGTGGGCGGCGCCTTCACCGATGTCCCTGCGGCGGACGCGCTCGTGAAGTCGTCGCCGGAGGCGTTCCTGCTCGCGGTACTGTTCACGCAAGGTGTCCCTGCGGAGCGCGCGTGGGCGGGGCCGTACCTGCTGAGCGAGCGCCTCGGGCACCTCGACCTGTCGCGCTTGGCCACGGAGCGGGAGTCCGTCGACGTCGCCATGTGCGCGCGCCCTGCCCTGCACCGCTTCAAGCACACGATGGCCGGCTGGGTCTCGGATGCCGCTACCCGATTGCTGGAGTGCTACCAGGGGGATGCGCGCAACGTCTGGGCCGGGGAGCCCACCGCGGTGGAGCTGATGGAGCGCCTCGCGGCGTTCCGAGGGATCGGCCGCAAGAAGGCAGCGATGGCGGCGGAGCTCCTGTCACGCACGTTCGGCGTGCCGGTGCGCGAGCTGCAGGGCGGTACCGTGGCCTACGACGTCCAGGTGCGCCGTGTGTTCTTGCGCAGCGGGATGGTCGACCTCGACACGCGCGCCGAGATCGAGCGGGCCGCCGCGGAAGCGTTTCCGGAGGCGCCCGGACTACTGGACCTGCCGACGTGGCTCGTAGGGCGGCAGTGGTGCCACCCGACGCGGCCTCAGTGCGGGGAGTGCAGACTCGCCGACGTGTGCCCGCGGCTTGTGGAGCGCTCGGTCAAAGGCGTCGGAGCGCGACGCGCTGCTGCGGCGCCGGACTCCGGACGCGGGGCTAGCTGATCTCGAGCGACTTGAACAGCAGCCCCGAAAGGAGCTTCGGATAGAAGTACGTCGACTTCTGCGGCATCGTCTCTCCTGCTCCTGCCACGGCGGCGATCTGGTCCATCCGCGTGGGGTTGAGGATGAAGACGACATCGTGCTCGTCGGCCGCCTTGAGCGCGGCGTGCGCGTCCTTCATGAACGACAGGCGCGAGAGCGTTTCCGGTCGGTCGGGATGGACGTCGAGCAAAGGCGACAGGATGAGCTCCTGGAGTACGGCCACATCGAGGTGCTGCCAGTGCTGCGAGGTCCCCGACGGGAATGCGGACGTGTGGTCCATGTCCGTGCGCAGGCGGACGAGCCTGGTCGACCCGTCCCGCGTGCGCACGAGCAACGACGGACGGTCGGAAGCGGAGGCGAGTGTTGCCGCCGGGTGGCCCGCAGGGAGTTCCTCGACGTCGAAGTGCTGCTCGAGGGCGGCGAAGAACGCGGCGGAGTCCAGCGGGGCGGGCGCGTCGACCACTCGGTGGGTCGGATAGACGATCAGGCCCGGGTCGTCCATGTTCACGAGCGCCATCATGACCGACTCGTAGGCCGGCTCCGGCGTGTCCTGCGGACGGGGATCGTCGCTCTCACGGCGCTCGTCACGGTAGGCGAGCGCGGTCGTGTACCTGTGGTGGCCGTCGGCGATGAGCACCGGGGTATCGGCGAGCAGCGACGCCACCATCGCGTGGTCCGTCCGGTCGGTGAGCGCCCAGAGGGTGGAGACGACGCCTTCGTCGTCGGTGGCGCACGCCAGGGGCTCGGACTCCATGGCCTTGGTGATGAGCGCGTCCGTGGTGTGCTCGGCATCCGAGAACATGCCGAAGACCTGACTCAGGTTCGCCGCAGTGGCGCGCGTCATGTTCAAGCGATCGTCGAGCGCCTTGGGAAGTGTGCGCTCGTGGGGAAGGACCACGCCGGCCGAGAACGGTTCGAGCCCGACGGCGGCGACGAAACCGCGGCGCGCGACCTCGCTGTCCCCGTGGCGGTACCGCTGCTCCTGCACGTAGATCGCGGGGGTCTCGTCGAAAGACAGGACGCCGCCGTCGAACCAGTCGCGCCAGCGGCGCCGGCCGGTCTCGTAGCGGTTGCCGGGCACGGCCCGGTCGAGCGCCCCTTCCGGGAGCTCGAGGGCCACGACGTTGTGGGGGTCGCGCGCCAGCAGCTCGTCGCGCAGTTCGGGCCCGATGACGTCGTAGGGCGGGGCGGTCAGAGCCGAGATGTCGGAACCGGCGGGCCGCGCGAACCTGACGGCGCGGAAGGGGAGGACTCGGGCCACGGGATCCCTCATTCGTCTTCGCAAGCCCGCGCGGGTGCGGGCTCGTGCGTGCGAGCATCCTAGGCGAGGAGGTAGCGGAACGCAAGGAACGCCAGCACGCCTGCAACGGTCGCGCCCAGGAAGCTGCGCGTGAACTTGTACACGAGCGC
>JAHEXP010000042.1:0-9204 GCA_023252055.1 Coriobacteriia bacterium | reverse complement strand
TAGCGCAGGTTGACGACGCCTGTGGCGACGAGGGCGGCGACGAGGTTGCCGCTCGCAAGAGCCGCGAGGCCGATGAACTGTCCCGCGCCCGCGATGGCGAGCGCCGAGCAGGCTACGGCCTGCGCGACGCTGAAACCCGCCGCCGTGGCGGCGAGGCCGAACGCCATCCCCACCGGCACGTATCCCAGGAACACGGGCATGCCGAGCCGGACGCCCCGCATCGTTCGCGCGGTCGCCGAGGTGGAGGGGACGGTGGCGGGGGAGTCCGACATGCCGGTGACGATACCATCGCCGGCGGTGCGGCCGCTCACCGCCACGCGACGAAGTTGCCCCGGCGGTGGTCGGCGAGCCACGCGGGCACGATGAGAGCCAGCCCCGCGACGAACCCGCCGACGTGCGCGAGGTACGCGACGCCATCCGAACTCGCGGCAGGGCCGATCGTCCCCACGCCGGACGCGAGCTGCAGCAGGAACCAGACGACGATGAGCACCCACGCCGGGATCCGGGCCAACTCGATGAAGATGAACACCCAGATCGCCGTCAGCACCTTGGCGCGCGGGAAGAGCATCAGATAGGCCGCCAGCGTGCCCGCGATCGCACCGGACGCGCCCAGCATCGCCGTGTCGGCGAACCCTGATCCCATCGCCTGTGCCAGCGCCGCGGCGATTCCGCAACTCAGGTAGAAGGCCAGGAACCACCACGGCCCGAGGCGGTCCTCGACGTTGTTCGCGAAGATCGCGAGGTACAGCATGTTGCCGCCGATATGGATCCATCCGGCGTGCAGGAACATCGATGTGAGGATCGTCAGCCACACGCGCGGATCGAACGGTGCGGCGGCGAGGGCTGCCGGGTCGAACGCCCACGCTCCAAGGAAGGACGAGAGCGCTCCACTGCCCGCACTGACGCTCAGCCACACCTCCCACCCGAAGACGGCGACGTTCACGGCGAGGATGAGCCAGGTCATCCATGCGAAGCGCGAGGTGGGGTTCTCGTCTTTGAGGGGGAACACGAAGCTCCTTGGCAGGCCGATGAACGCAGGCCGTGGGGTCCGGGATTCAGGCGAAGTGTATCCTAGTCGCGCTGCGTCCCGACGCCTGCGCGCCTGCGCGGAGGGGACCGGTCCTCGACATCAATCAGGAGGTCGCACGCGCATGGGTTGGACCATCACCGTTCTGTTCGTCGTCCTCGCAGCAGCCGCGATCGCCGTGGCGGGGATGTACAACCGCCTCGTCACGCTGCGCAACCGTTGCGACAACGCGTGGGCGCAGATCGACGTCCAACTCCGCCGCCGCTACGACCTGATCCCGAACCTGGTCGCGACGGTGAAGGGTTACGCCGCGCACGAGCGCGAGACCCTCGAGGCCGTCGTTGCGGCGCGCGCGGCCGCGATGCAGGTGACCACGTTCGAGGGCCGCAGCCAGGCCGAGAACCAGCTGACCGACACGCTCCGGTCGCTGTTCGCCGTCGTGGAGGCCTATCCGGACCTCAAGGCGAACGAATCGTTCCTGTCCCTCCAGCAGCAGCTGACGGACACCGAGGGCAAGATCGCCTACGCCCGCCAGTTCTTCAACGATTCCGTCATGAGCTTCAACATGGCGGTCCAGCAGTTCCCTGCGAACCTCGTCGCCGGAGCGTTCTCCTTCGTCGAGCGTTCATACTTCGAGATCGAGGCGAGCGCTTCGGAGCCGGTCACCGTCTCCCTGTAATCCCGGCGCTCCTCGTCGCACGACCGAAAGGCGTCGCCCACGATGGCATCCTTCGCGTTCCCCGCGTTCGACCCGATCGCGCTGCATCTGGGGCCGCTCGCCGTGCGCTGGTACGGGCTCGCCTACGTCGCCGGGTTCCTGGTCGCCTGGTGGGTGCTCAAGGTCCTCGATGAGCGATGGGGGCTCGGGCTCGGCCCGGACGGCCGCATGGTCACCATCATCGCCGCGCTCATCGGCGTCGTTGGCGGTGGGCGACTCGGGTACGTTCTCTTCTACAACCTCAGCGCATATCTGCGCGCGCCGCTGACCGTCTTTGCTCTCTGGGACGGCGGTATGTCCTTCCACGGCGGGCTCGCCGGCATCCTACTCGCCGGGGTGTGGGTCTCCCGGCACTACAAGGTGCCGTTCCTCACGCTGGCGGACATCGGCGCTGTGGGGGCCCCCGCCGGTATCCTCTTCGGCCGGCTGGCGAACTTCGTGAACGGCGAGCTGTGGGGGCGGGTCACCACCGTGCCGTGGGGCGTCGTATTCCCGGGCGCCGGCGCGTTGCCGCGACACCCCTCGCAGCTCTACGAGGCGGGCCTCGAGGGGCTCGTACTGTTCGCCGTGATGCTGGTTCTTGCGAGGAAGCGGCACGCCGAAGGCTTCCTGCTGGGGTGGATGCTCACCCTCTACGGTGGGTTCCGCATCTTCGTCGAGTTCTTCCGCGAGCCCGACGTGCAGATCGGGTTCCTGCCGGGGGGCGTCACGATGGGCCAGCTGCTCACCGTGCCGGTCCTTCTTGCCGGAGTGTGGCTGATCGCACGTGCCGTCCGCGCGGACAGGGCGGCCCGCACCGGCGGTCAGATTTCGTGAGCGCGCATGCTATCCTGCCGATGACCCCGAACTCCTCTGGAGGCGACCAGCCCATGACGAGGCCCCGTGCCATCGCCTGCTCGATCGCAGCGCTGCTGATGCTCGGTGCGCTGGGTGGATGCAAGGCCCCGACGGCGATCCGGTCCGCTTGGCCGCCTGCCACCAGCGAGCGCGTCGTTCCCCGACCTGCCGGCACGCTGCGCTGGCCGCTTACCGGCGAGCCCGCCCCCTCTGCCGAGGCGGTCACCGCCCGCGTGGTCTCCGTGAAGATCGAGAACGCGCCGGGTGCGCGTCCGCAGACCGGCCTCGACCGCGCGGACATCGTCTACGAGGTGATGGCCGAGGGCGGCATCACGCGTTTCAACGCCCTGTTCCAGTCCGACATCCCCGCGACGGTCGGGCCGGTGCGCTCGGCCCGTCCGCCCGACTTCTGGATCGTCCCGCAGTACCACGCGATATTCGCGCACTGCGGCGGCGACTCGGCCGTGCGCGCCCACCTGAAGGACCGTTCGCTGTACGACGACATGGACCAGTTCTTCAATCCCGGACCGTACAAGCGCGTGACCTACAAGTCGGCGCCGCACAACCTCTACCTGTCGATCTCCAAGTTGCGCACCGCTGCGGTCAAGAACCGCGGCTACGCGGCGACCGCCACGGTCAAAGGCCTGACGTTCACGAAGTCCCCGCTGCCGGCGGTGCCGACCGCGAGTTCGATCACGGTGCCCTTCTCCAGCCCGAACCGGGTGAAGTGGGCGTACGACGCATCGAGCAACGTGTATGCGCGCAGCATCAACGGCGTGAAGCACGTCGACCGCGTCAGCAAGAAGCAGTACACCGCTCGCAACGTAGTGGTCCTGTGGGCGGTCGAGAAGCACTACGCGCCCGCGGGTGCGAAGTCGCAGGTGCTCTCCATCGCGCTCACCGGCACCGGTCGGGCCACGATCTTCCGTGACGGACAGCGCTTCGACGGCACGTGGACGGCGACCCAGACGTCCCCGCCGGAGTTGCGCGACCAGGCGGGCAAGGTGATCGGCCTGGCGGAGGGCAACACCTGGTTCCAGGTGATCGCCAGCAACCAGAAGATCACCGTCAAGTAGGCGCCCCCGCGCAGTCGATGGGTGCGATTCGCGTGCGGTCCCGCTGTTGTTGCCACGCGGGGCGGGCGCTAGACTGACATATCCTGAAGCGCTGCACCGGCCCCGGTCGCGGCACCGGCGACGACACGCCCGGTCCGTGCCTTTCCACAAGGGAGTATGAGAGACATGACTGACGCCACGACCACCGGGACCCTGCGGGTCAAGACCGGCCTCGCCGAGATGCTCAAGGGCGGCGTCATCATGGATGTCGTCAACGTCGAGCAGGCCAAGATCGCCGAAGAGGCGGGCGCTGTCGCGGTCATGGCGCTCGAGCGCGTCCCGGCAGACATCCGCGCAGCGGGCGGCGTGGCCCGCATGGCCGACCCGACCATCGTCGAGTCGATCGTCGGCTCGGTCTCCATCCCGGTCATGGCGAAGTGCCGCATCGGCCACTTCGTCGAGGCGCAGGTCCTGCAGACCCTGGGCGTCGACTACATCGACGAGTCCGAGGTCCTCACGCCGGCCGATGAAGAGCACCACGTGAACAAGTGGGACTTCACCGTCCCCTTCGTGTGCGGCTGCCGCAACCTCGGCGAGGCGCTGCGGCGCATCTCGGAGGGTGCCTCGATGGTCCGCACCAAGGGCGAGCCCGGCACCGGCAACGTCGTCGAGGCCGTCCGCCACATCCGTGCCGTCACCGACGAGATCGCGTGGTTGCGCGGCATCCGCCCCGAGCAGCTCTTCGCAGCCGCCAAGGACCTGCAGGCGCCGTACGATCTCGTGAAGTGGGTTGCCGACAACGGCAAGCTCCCGGTCGTGAACTTCTCCGCAGGCGGCATCGCGACCCCCGCGGACGCGGCGCTGATGATGCAGCTCGGCTGCGACGGCGTGTTCGTCGGCTCCGGCATCTTCAAGAGCGGCGACCCCTCCGCGCGCGCCAAGGCGATCGTCGAGGCCACCACGCACTTCGAGGACGCGGACATCATCGCCCGAGTTTCGCGCAACCTCGGCGAGGCCATGGTCGGGATCAACATCTCCGACATCCCGGCCTCCGAGCGGATGCAGGAGCGTGGCTGGTAGCGTGAAGGTCGGCGTCCTCGCCCTCCAGGGAGCGTTCCGCGAGCACATCGTCGCCCTCGAGGCGCTCGGCGTGGGAGCGGTCGCTGTACGCCTGCCCGAGCAGCTCGACGGTTGCAGCGGCCTCATCATCCCGGGCGGGGAGTCCACCGCCATCGGCAAGCTGATGGACACCTACGGCTTCTACGGGCCGATCTCCGCGCGTCACGCCGAAGGCATGGCGATCTGGGGTACGTGTGCCGGCGCGATCCTGCTGGCCTCGACGGTGCTCGACGCGCTGCCGGGCCAGCGAACGCTGGAGCTCATGGACATCACCGTGCGGCGCAATGCGTACGGGCGTCAGGCGGCATCGTTCGAGGCTGAACTGGATGTCGCCGGTATCGAGGACGGCCCGTTCACCGGAGTCTTCATCCGGGCGCCATGGATCGAGAGCGTCGGCGAAGGCGTGGAGGTCATCGCCCGCCAGGGCGACCGCATCGCCGCCGCCCGCCAGGGCGACCTGATGGCCACCACGTTCCATCCCGAGCTCACCGGCGACGTGCGCATCCATCGCCTCTTCGTGGAGCGCTTCGCGGGAGTCGCGCGCGCCTGAAGCGCCTGAAGCGCCAGCGGGGGCTGCGTGGCTCGGGGCCGTCTGCCGCGCGTATCGGGTATCCTTGTGCGCGGTCATCCTCCCGCGCGCCCATGCGCGCGTTCGAAGCGATCAACAGGAAGGCGCCGCCGATGTCCGGACACTCCAAGTGGGCGACCACGAAGCACCGCAAGGCCGCCGTCGACGCGAAGCGCAGCAAGCTCTTCAGCAAGCTGTCACGCGTGATCACCGTCGCCGCCAAGGTGGGTGGAGACCCCAACCCCGAGAACAACGCCTCGCTCGCCGCGGCGATCGAGAAGGCGCGCGGCTACTCGCTGCCCAAGGACAAGATCAAGACCGCCATCGACAAGGCGTTCAGCTCCGCCGCCGGCGGCAACTTCGAAGAGGTCATCTACGAGGGCTATGGTTCCGGAGGCATCGCGATCTATGTCGAGGCGCTGACCGACAACCGCAACCGCACCGCCGCCGACGTCCGCTCGGCGTTCACGAAGGGCGGCGGCTCGCTGGGGGCGACCGGGTCGGTCGCGTTCCAGTTCGAACGGCGCGGCGAGATCATCATCGAGAAGGCCGGCGCTCCGGATGAGGAGGAGCTGCTGATGGCGGTCATGGAGGCTGGCGGCGATGACCTCGAGGACAACGACGAGGAGTTCATCGTCGTCACGGCCGCCAACGACCTCATGAGCGTCAAGAAGGCGCTGGAGGCCGCGGGCGTCGCGGTGCAGGGAGCCGAGCTCTCGATGCGCGCCCACACGCCGGTGGCCGTCACCCTGGAGACCGTGAAGAAGGTCATGCGCCTCATCGACAACCTCGAGGACAGCGACGACGTCCAGGACGTCTACCACAACATGGAGATGACCGAGGAGCTCGCGGCGGCGCTGGACGACTGAGCCGCGGGCCCATCGATCATTGCGAAGGCGCCCCGTTCACGCGGGGCGCCTTCTCTTTGCGCGTGTCGGTGGCGTGCACTAGACTGAACGTATGTTCGATTGGCGGCTTCGGCGGGGGGCAGCGTGTCGGTGATCATCCTCGGGATCGACCCGGGGCTTGCGAACACAGGATGGGGCGTCGTCGAGTCAGACGGGGCGCGCTTCCGCTGCCTCGCATATGGCTGCATCCGCACGGTCGCCGCGCAGGGGACCGCCGTGCGCTGCAGGGCCGTCCACGACGGACTCGTCGACGTCATCGGGCGCTACCGCCCCGCGGAGGCCGCGCTCGAGAACATCTACTTCAACCGCAACGTGTCGAGCGCGATGGCCACGGGGCAGGCGCGCGGGGCGGCTCTCGTCGCCGCGGCGGCTGCCGACTTGGTGATCGGGGAATACGGCCCAGGCGAGATCAAGCTCGCCGTCGTCGGGTCGGGTTCGGCGGACAAGGCCCAGGTCACCTACATGGTCCGCACGATCCTGGCGCTCGACCACGACCCGAAACCGGACCACGCCGCAGACGCACTGGCTGCGGCGATCTGTCATGCGAACCAGCGGGTGGCGCGCGCGCGTGCGCGCGAAGCGGAGGCATCGTGATCGCGTTCCTCACCGGCAGGGTCGCAGGCAAATCGACCGGTTCAGCGCTGCTCGACGTCGGCGGCGTCGGCTATAGGTTGCTGATGCCTACCGGCTCACTCGCCGCCCTCCCGCCTTTGGGCGACAGCGTCACCGTGCACACGTACCTGCACGTGCGCGAGGACGAGCTCACCCTCTACGGTTTCGAGAACGAGGACGAGCGCGGACTGTTCGTGACGCTCATCGGGGTCAGCGGGGTGGGCCCCAAGGTGGCGCTCGCGGTGCTCTCAGCCCTGCGACCGGACGCGCTGCGCGCGGCGGTCGCGGCCGACGACGTCGCGGTGCTCTCCAGCGTCCCCGGCGTGGGGAAGAAGACCGCGCAGCGCCTGGCGTTGGAACTCAAGGACAAGCTGGATCTGCCCGACTTCATCGACACCGGCCGCGGCCCGGGTGCCGCGGCGGCCGCCGAGGCGCGCGACGCGCTGCTTTCGATGGGCTTCACGGCCGTCGAATCCGCCGCCGCACTGAGGGGTGCACCGGCGGGCGCCACGACCGAGCAGCTCCTGAAGGCGGCGCTCAAGACGCTGGGAGGACGCGGATGACAGGCCCCTCTTCGTCGGAATGGAGCGCCGGCGCCCCCGACGATGTCGAGGAGCGCCTGGTGTCCGCCCGCTACACCACGGACGATCTGGAGATCGACCGCTCCCTGCGCCCGAAGCGCCTGACCGAGTACTTGGGCCAGGCGAAGGTCAAGGAGTCGCTATCGGTCCTCATCGAGGCTGCCGCCGGCCGCAACGAGCCGCTCGACCACGTGTTGCTCTCCGGCCCTCCGGGCTTGGGCAAGACGACGCTGGCTGGTGTTATCGCGAACGAACTCGGCGTGACGATGCGGACCACGAGCGGACCGGCCATCGAGCGTCCGGGCGACCTGGCCGCGATACTGACGAACCTTGAAGAGCGCGACGTGCTCTTCATCGACGAGATCCACCGACTGAACCGCCAGGTCGAAGAGGTGCTGTACCCGGCGATGGAGGACTTCGTCCTCGACGTCGTCATCGGTAAGGGCCCGGCGGCGCGATCGCTTCGGCTCGACATCCCGCGCTTCACCCTCGTGGGAGCCACCACGCGCACCGGGCTGTTGACCGGCCCTCTGCGTGACCGATTCGGCATGTCGTTCCGGCTGGACTACTACGCGACCGAGGACCTCGAGGCCATCGTGCGCAGGTCCGCGGGCATCCTTGGCGTCGACATCGACGACGAGGGCGCGGCCGAGATCGCGAGGCGCGGGCGCGGGACGCCGCGGCTGGCGAACCGCCTGCTCAAGCGCGTTCGCGACTACGCGCAGGTGCGCCACAGCGGCAACATCACCGAAGACATCGCCGCCGAGGCCCTCGCGTTCTTCGAGGTCGATCACCTCGGACTCGACAAGATGGACGTACGCATCCTGGAAACGCTCGTGACGAAGTTCTCCGGCAAGCCGGTCGGGCTCGGAACGCTCGCCGCCTCCGTCGGAGAGGAGCAGGACACGCTCGAGGACGTCTACGAGCCCTTCCTGCTGCAACTGGGATTCATCATGCGCACACCCAAGGGCCGCCAGGCCACGCCGCGCGCCTTCGAGCATCTCGGGCTGACGCCTCCGCCTGACACGGCGGCCGCCCCGGGCCTCTTCTAGCCCCTAGGAGCGAGGGTACAAGCGAAGAGCGCCGGCCCCTGGGGTCGGCGCTCTTCGCATTCGGTGGAACACTCGGGTCACAGCGTGACGTCGTACGCCCACCAGCCGTGAAGGTTGCAGTGCTCGACCGCGCGCAGCACGGTGCCCGCAGGCAGCGTGACCGGCACGCAGAAGCTCGGCCAGGTGACCCCCGGGGACACGTCGAGCCGGGCGATCGGAACCATGCCCGCATACAGCTCGATGAACGTGATGTAGTGCTCGGGGCCGTTGGGGTGCGGAACCTCGTGGCCGACCTCGATGTTCACGAGCGTCCCGTTGGCATGCGGGGCGAGCGTGATGAACGGCGTGTGCTTCTTCTCGTAGTCGCCGGCAGCGGCGAAGTCGCTCACAACGGTGACCATGGGCGCGTCGGACATGGTTCCTCCTGACGGGGATGTGTGTACTGGCTTTCCGGCTTGCTGAGAGTCTCTACCCGAACGAGGGTACCTGCCGAACTGACGCCGCCTGAGCTCTTCACGGTAGAATTCCGTGCGTGTCGGAGCCGCGCCGATCGTATCGTGTGCGCCCGCGCCCTGTTCTCGCGAAAGGACCACCGTGCTCTCAGACGTCGAGATCGCCCAGAACGCGCGCATCCTGCCCGTGGCCGAGGTCGCCGAGGCCGCGGGGATCGACCCACGGTTCATCGAGCCGTACGGCGTCTACAAGGCGAAGGTCCGGCTCTCGATCA
>JAHEXP010000041.1 GCA_023252055.1 Coriobacteriia bacterium | reverse complement strand
GGCCAGTGCGGCCTCGCGCAGATCGTGCGGCACCGTGGCGATAACCTCGCGGCTGACCGCGGTGATGATCGGCACGATCATGATCGCGAGGATGATGCCGGCGTTGAGCATGTTGCCGACAGCGGGCGTCGGCACGAAGAGCGCCCCGACCAAGGGAAGCTTGCCGAGCGTCGCCGCGAGCACGGGAGCGACGTACGTGTTCAGTGCCGGAGCCATGACGAACAGTCCCCACAGGCCGTAGACGACGCTCGGTATCGCCGCGAGCAGGTCGACGAGCACGGTCAGCGGGTTGCGCACGAGCCGCGACCGCACCTCGTTGAGCAGCAGGGCGAGCCCGACCGAGATCGGCAGGGCCACCGCGATGGCGATCACCGATGTGACGACGGTGCCGTAGATGAAGGGCAGCGCGCCGAAAGAGTTGTTGACCGGGTCCCACTGGCGGCCGGTGAAGAAGCCGAGGCCGAGGCTCGAGAACGCCGGAGCGGCCCCTTCTGCCAGCGTCCACAGGAGGTATGCGAGCAACGCCACGAGGCCGACCGCGACGCAGACGGTCAGACCTCGCAGGACCGGGTCGCCGACACGGAGGCGCCGGCGAACCGGCGCCTCCGCATCACGGCCGGAGTTATGGGAGGGAGGTGCTTCGGTCAACGTGTCCTCGCTACTTCACGCCGGCGGAGGGGGTCAGTGCCTTCCCGTTCACGGTGATCTTGGCGACCTCGGCGAGCGAGCTCGTGGCGACGCTGTCCGGCAGGGAGGCGTAGTTGAGCGCGCCCAGCTCGGCCTGGCCTTTGGTCAGCGCCCAGGTCCAGAAGTCCACGAGCGTCTGCGCCTTGGCAGTGTCGGTCTGCGCGGTGTAGATGAGGATGTAGGTGGTGCTGGAGATCGGGTACGCACCGGCGACCTTGGAGTCAAGGATGTTGGTGGTCTCGCTGATCGGGAACGCGAGGGACGTGGCGGCCTTCGCAACGCTCTCGACCGTCGGCGCCACGAACGTGCCGTCAGGGGCCTTGATAGACGCCACGGCGAGGCCGGTGCTGGCCGCGTACTGCAGCTCGAGGTAGCCGATGGATCCGGCGGTCTGCTTCATCGTCGCGGCGACGCCCGCGTTGCCGTTGCCGCCCTGGCCCACGGGCCATGCGACCGACTTGCCGGCGCCGACCTTGTCGGCCCACTCCGGGCTCTGGTTCTTGAGCCACGTGGTGAAGATCGAGGAGGTGCCCGAGCCGTCTGCGCGGTGCACGACCTGGATGTCGGTGGCCGGAAGCGTCACGCCCGAGTTCAGGGCTGCGATGGCCGGGTCGTTCCACTTCTTGATGCTGCCGAGGAAGATCTTCGCGACGGTGGGGCCGTCGAGGTTCAGCGGGGTCTTCACGTCAGGCAGGTTGTAGCTGACGACGACCGCGCCGAGGCAGGTCGGGAACTGCACGTAGTCACCGGTGATCTTGGCGGTCTCTGACGCGAGCAGCGACACGTCGGTCGCGCCGAAGTCCACGGTCTTGGCGGTGAACTGCTGCACGCCGCCGCCGGAGCCGATCGCCTGATAGTTGACCTGCGCGCCGGTCTCCACCTTGTTGAAGCTCTGCGCCCACTGCGAGTACACCGGGCCGGGGAACGTCGCGCCGGCGCCCACCAGGGCCGCGCCCTGGAACGCGGCGGGCGTGCCGCCGGTGGTGCCCGTGTTCGTGTTCGAGCCGCAACCGGTCAGGCCGATCGCGCCGGCGACGAGGGCGCCGATCACACCAAGGGTCAGAACCTTCCGCATCTTCACGTTTCTCGTCCACTCCTCATGGTCGATTGCACTTCGTTGGTGCGACGCGCCTCGAGGCAACTCGCCGCACCGATGATGTTGGACCGATGCGTCACGGAAGTGGTTACACCGATGTAAGAACTGGGGCACCTCTGTTTCATGTTTGTTACACGGTCTTTGCATCGCCTCCCGAGGCGCGCATGATGTGCGTCGACAGGGAACGACCGGCCGGCAGAGGAAGGCGCGCGTGGCGGACATACTCATCGTCGAGGACGACCCGATCATCAGGCAGACAGTCGATTACGCGATGCGGCGGGCCGGCTTCACGACGCGCTCGAGCGGCGACGGCCTCGAGGCGCTGCAGATGGCGCACGCCCAGCGTCCCGACCTGATACTGCTCGACCTCATGCTCCCGGGCCTGGACGGGTTCGAGTTCGCTCACGAGATCCGCAAGACCGACCGCGACGTCGCGATCGTCATGGTGACCGCGCTGGGCGAGGAGCGCGATACGGTGCGCGGCCTCGACGCCGGCGCCGACGACTACGTCACGAAGCCGTTCTCGATGAGCGAGCTGCTGGCGCGTGTGCGGGCCAACCTGCGTCGCGTACGCGAGCGCGCGGTGCTCGAGGCCGACGAGTCGATCGAGTCCGGCGACATGGTCATCGAGCCCTCTCAGCTGCGCGTGACCGTGGATGGCGAACCGGTCAGGCTGCGCCTGAAGGAGTTCCAGTTGCTGCTCGCGCTCGCCCGCGAGCCCGGGAAGCTGATGACCCGGCAGCGCCTGTCCCAGGAGGTGTGGGGGTACGACCACCTCGCCTCCTCGCGCACCATCGACGTCCACATCCGGCGTCTGCGGCAGGCTATCGAGGAGCGTTCCCATTACGTCTACGTCCACACCGTCCATGGCGTGGGATACCGCTTCGAACCCCAGCCGATCGACAAGGACCTCGCCGCGGCGACCGCCGTGAACGCGGACGGGCAGGCGGGCGCGTGAGAGGCCGTCTGACATCGCTCATGACGTCGTTCCGGGTGCGCCTCGTGCTCGGGTACGCGCTCGTCCTCGCCCTCATCGCGGGCGTATGGGCGTGGAGCCTGTACGGCCCACTCACGCAGGCGTCGATCGAGCAGCAGCGCTCGCACCTTCAGACGATCGCCGAGGTCGCCTCCCTCACGCTCGCCGAGAGCACCGCGACCCCCCAGGCGTCGATCGCACCCATCGTCGCCCGTACGCAGCTGCGCGTGACCCTCGTGGCCTCCGACGGCGTCGTGCTCGCCGACAGCGCTCAGGACCCGGCCACGATGGAGAACCACGCCACCCGACCGGAGATAGCCGCGGCTCTTCACGGGAATGTGGGGACCGACACCCGCGTCTCTGCCACGCTCGGGGTGCCACAGATGTATGTCGCCGTCCCGGCCACGCTCGGAGGCCGCCCGGTGGCCCTGCGCGTTTCCGAGCCGCTCGCCCAGGTGAGCGCCATCGCCGACAGGGGGCGGACGACCGGCCTCCTGCTCCTCGCGGGGGCGCTGATCGTCGCGCTCGCCCTCGGGCTGCGCCTCGCGGCCACCGCGGCCCGCCCGGTGCTCGCACTACGGGACGCGGCCGAATCGATGGCGGGCGGAGATCTGCGGACGCCGGTCCCCGCGCAGGCCGGCGAACTGGCTGACCTATCTTCGGCGCTCACCACCCTGCGCGACCGTATGCGCACCACGATCGGCGAGCTTGAGGGCGGGCAAGCCACGTTGCGTGCAGTCCTCGACGGCCTTCAGGATGCGGTCTTCGTCTTCGAGGGCGAGCGCGTCACCATCGCGAACCGCGCTGCCGGCGAACTCTTCCGCTCCCCCGCCGGTGGGTGGAGGGGCTGCGCGCTCGGCGACGCCGGCCTTCCCGCATCGCTGGCGGCGGCCGTGCGCTCACGCCTCTCATGCGAGCAGCCGTGCGGCGGCGAGGTCGGCCCCGACCCCGAGGCCCGATACTTCCGCGTCACAGCGGTGCCGCTGAACGGGACCGAGTCGGGGCCCAGAACACTCATCGTCGTCGCTGAGATCACCGACGTGCGCCGCCTCGACGCGGTGCGCCGCGACTTCGTCGCGAACGCGTCGCATGAACTCAAGACCCCCGCCTCAGCCATCCAGCTCCTCGCCGAGTCCGCGGATGCCGCGGCGGAGGACGGGGACACGGAGCAGTCGCTTCTGTTCGTCCGCCAGATCAAGGGCGAGGCGGACAGGCTCCGCAGGCTTGTGATCGACCTGCTCGCCCTCTCCCGCCTGGAGACGGTCCCCGAGCCCGGCAGCGTCACAGATGTGCGCTCGGCGATCGGGAACGCCGTGGCGGGCCACAGAGCGTCCGCCGCGGCCGCACGCCTCACGCTCGCGATCGACGAGGCGGCTGTCGAAGGGCAGGACGTGTACGTCGCGGCCGACCCCACCGATGTCGCCGTCGCGCTGGACAACGTCCTCGCCAATGCCATCGCCTACACCGAGAGCGGGAGCGTGACGGTGCGGCTCACCGCGGATCCGAACGGTGTCGCCATCGCAGTGTCCGACACCGGTCCCGGCATCGCGGCGCAGCACCTCGACCGCATCTTCGAACGGTTCTACCGCGTGGACGGCGCGCGAACGCGCACGAGCGGTGGCACCGGCCTGGGGCTGTCGCTGGTCCGCAACGCGGTGGAACGCTCGGGCGGCACGGTCCAGATCGCCTCGACCGTGGGAAGCGGCACGACGGTGACCATCAGATTGCCCCGCGCGGTGTAGCAGCGGGGACTGCGGAGTCGGCGGTACGAGGTCCGCAACTTCTCCGTCACCGGATCCGCGATCACCTGAGCGGGTTGAGGCCCGATTCCACGACCAGCATGAACGTCACCGTCGCGAGCCCGAGGGCGACGAGCGCCCACCGCCACCACAGGCGGCCCCACGGGTGCACGACACGCTCCTCCAACGGGGGCTGCGTCCGTCCCCACAAAAGGACCGCCGCCGCCCACGTGGAGAGCATCGTCATCCCGAGCATCCAGGAACCGAGCACGTCGCTCGCGAAGTGGACGCCGAGGTAGACGCGTGAGACGCCGATCGCCAGGCCGACGAGGGCTGTGGCCACCGCTCCCCACTCCCGCAGCGGCCTCGGCAGGCGCGACGCGACGAGCATGAGCGCGAGAGCGCCGAAGAGCAGTATCCCGGCCAGAGCGTGCCCGGACGGGAAGCTCGAGGAAGCCGGTTGCGCCAGCAAGGCCAGAGACGCCGGCGGACGCGGGCGGTCCACCAAGCCTTTGAGGAGTTCCGCGAGCGCCGTGCCGGTGGCGACGAGCAGGACCACCGAGCCGGCTCTGCGCGGGTGCCCCCATGCGGCGAGCAGTACCGCGGCGACAGCGGTCTCGACGATCATCACGCGCGTGTCGCCGAGCAGCGTGGCGATCCACATCACCCGGGTGAGCAGCGGGCCGCTCAGCAGCGCCACGGTCGATGCGACCAGTCTGTCGAGGGCGAGCGAAGCAGGCTCGATCACGTCCTCCGCGATCGAGAGGAACCCAAGGAACGATAGGCCCGCGAGCGCCCACGCCACCGTGACGGGGAACCCTCGGCGCGAGGTGAGATCGAGGCGACTCGCCGCAGCGCGGAAGAACGGCCCCGGCCGCAGGTCGATCCCCGGTTTCGGGCGGCGGGCCATCCCTCTAGCGCCCGGCGCTCTCGACGAGCTGCGGCGCGACCTGCTTCTTGCGCGACAACATCCCGTCGAACCACGCCGAGCCTCCGGCGAGCACCACGTCGAACGCCTTCTCAACAGGACGCGTCCGGCCCACCACGATGAGTTCGCTGCCCTCGCGCACCACATCGGTGACCATGAGGATCAGCGTGTCGTACCCGCGCAACCGGGCGAGGCCCGACATGCAGGCGACGATGTCGTCGCGGTGTGCGAGCACCTCGTCGGCATCGACCGTCTCGAACTGACCGATGGCTATGCGCGAGTCCCGGATCCGGTACTCCTTGAGGTCGCGCGTCACGACGTCCTCAGCCGAGAACTCGGCACCCGAACTGCGCGCCCGGAACATCTCGAGAGCGAACTCGAGAGGATCGACATCCACGAGGCCGGCGAGCCAGTCGACGACTTCGCGGTCGGTGTCGGTGGTGGTCGGCGACTTCAGCAGCACGGTGTCGCTGAGCACCGCGGACAGCAGGATGCCGGCCATCGGTGCGGGCGGATCCATCTCCAAGTCCTGGTAGCGGCCGGCGACGATCGTCGCGGTGGCCCCCACAGGACGCCCGAGGAACGCGATGGGAGCCGACGTCTGCACGTCGCCGATGCGGTGGTGGTCGACGATCTCCACGACCGTCGCCTCCTCGACCCCGTCGGCCGACTGCGATATCTCGTTGTGGTCGACCAGTATCACGCGGCGGCGCGTGGCCCTCGCCACGCTCGTGCGTGTCAGAAGCCCGACCAAGTGGCCGGCGTCGTCAACGACGGGCGCTTCGCGGTGGGGGCTCGCGAACAGGTCTTCGGAGGCCTCGGTCAGCAGCGTGTCCGGCTCGACCACGAGCACGTCACGCTCCATCACCTCGGACACTTCGTGCGCGAGGTCCATGAGGCGCGCGGCGGCATATGCGTCGTGCGGGGTGCGGATGACCGCCGCACCATGCTCGCGCGCCGCCTGCAGGACGTCCGGGGCCGGCTCGGAACCGCCGGTCACGACGATGCACGCGGCGCCCGCGCGGAGCGCGAGCGGCTGGCTGCGCCTGCGGTCGCCCAGAACCACGGTGTCACCGGCGACGATCGCCGTCGCCATCGTCTCCGGCTCCATCGCACCGATCAGCACCCCGCCTGCGAGCTCGCCTGCGGGGTCTCCCGCGAGCAGTGTGCCGTCGAGCGCTTCGACGAGACGCGCGATGCGGACCGGTCGCCCGGTGAACCCCGAGGCGGCGACGTCGTCGACGTAGCGGCCCGCCAGGGCCTGCACCGTGACGAGTCCGCAGATCTCCCCGTCCTCGACCACGGGAAGGGCGCGCACGCCGCGTTCAGCCAACATCGAGCCGACGGTGCGCAGCGTGTCGTGCGGGCCCACCGTCTGCACGTCGGTGGTCATGACGTCGCCGACGCGCGTGCGGACGTGCGAGATCAGAGTCGGCGCCTCGACCCCGAAGCGGGCCAGGACCCAGGCGGTCTCAGGAGGGACCGAGCCCAGGCGGGCGGGGACGTAGACGTTCGACGGGTCGATCAGATTCTTCAGGTGCGCGTAGGCGACCGCCGAGCAGATCGAATCGTTGTCGGGACTGGTATGGCCGAAAACGAGGACCTGACCCATCGAAGATGCCTCCCGGCTCGTTACGCGTCCAGCTTCCGAAGGGGGGCGAACCCTGCGAGCAGCGTCTTCACGCCGGTCGGCTCGGCGAACCGGATGATGAGCTTGTCCCCCTTGACCTCGGTGACGATCCCGCGGCCGAAGGTCTTGTGCTCGACCACGTCACCGGAAGTGTACGACGACGCCGGCGGCTGTACCGCCTCGCGGCGCCCGCCGCCCGCTCCGAACACGCGGCCGCCGTCCTCGCCTGCGCGCTGCGGCTCACGCCAGCCCGGGCGGCCGTAACGGTCCCCGCGCCCGCGGGTCGCACGCTCGAAGCCGGCCGAGCCGAGGCCGGTCGAGGTCAGGTGCTCCTCAGGGATCTCGCGGATGAACGTCGAGACCGGGTTGTGCTGGGTGGCCCCGTACAGCATCCGCTGGTATGCATGCGTGAGGAACAACCTCTCACGAGCGCGGGTGATGCCCACGTACGCGAGCCTGCGTTCCTCCTGCATGCCGGCGGGCTCGAACATCGAGTTCACGTGCGGGAAGATCCCGTCCTCCATGCCTATGACGAACACCACCGGGTACTCGAGGCCCTTGGCGGTGTGCAGCGTCATGAGCGTGACGGCGCGGTCGCCTTCGGCCAACGAGTCCAGGTCGCTGCGGAGCGCGATCCACTCGAGCATGTCGCCCAGCGTCGCGTCCTCGTGGGCCTCGTCGAACTCCCCGATGACGCCGTAGAGTTCGTGGATGTTCTCGATGCGTGCGCGGGAATCCTCGGAACCCTCTGCGGCAAGTGCCGTCTCGAGCCCTGAGAGGGCCACCACGCCCTCGACACGTTCGCGCAGGCTCCCAGTGAGCTCTCGCATCTCCGCGAGCGCTGCAGCGAACTTGGCGACCTTGGAGCGGGGTCCAGACGCGAGCCATGACTCGTTCTCGGCCTGGAAGACCGCGGCCTGGAGCGTCATGCCCCCGGTGCGCGCCATCTCCTCGAGCACCGCGATCGTCGCGTCGCCGATCCCGCGCCGCGGCTGGTTGATGATCCGCTTGAGCGAGACCGGGTCCTGCGGGTTCGCGATCGCGCGCAGGTAGGCCATGACGTCGCGGATCTCGGCGCGCTCGAAGAAGCGCGTGCCCCCGACGATCTGGTACGGCACGCCGGTGCGCAGGAACTGGTCCTCGATCACGCGGCTCTGAGCGTTCGTGCGGTAGAAGACCGCGAAGTCGGCGTAGCTGCGGTGGTCGAGCGACATGATGCGCTCGATCTCCTCCACCACGAAGCGGGCCTCGTCGCGCTCGTCGCCGGCGAGGTAGCGGGTGATCGCCTCGCCGTCCACGTTGGCGGTCCACAGCGTCTTGGGCTTGCGATCCGCGTTGTTGGCCACGACAGCGTTCGCGGCGGCGAGGATCGTCTTGGTCGAGCGGTAGTTCTGCTCGAGCCGCACCACCATGGCGTCCGGGTAGTCCTTCTCGAACTCGAGGATGTTGCGGATGTCGGCGCCGCGCCACGAGTAGATCGACTGGTCGTCGTCGCCCACGACCATGAGGTTGCGGTGCGGAGCGGCGAGCATGTTCACCAGTTCGTACTGGGCGTGGTTCGTGTCCTGGTACTCGTCGACGAGTATGTAGCCGAACCGCCCGCTCCAGCGCTTGAGCGCCTCGGGGTGGTCGCGGAACAGTTGCACGGTGCCGGCGAGCAGGTCGTCGAAGTCCATGGCGTTGGCCTGAACGAGGCGCTGCTGGTAGATCGGGAACACCTTCGCCGTCAGCTTCTCCGGCGGGGTGCTCGCCTTGGCGGCGTACTCGGCGGGAGAGATGAGCTCGTTCTTGGCCGACGACATCCGGCCCACGAACATGGAGGCCGGGAAGCGCTTCGCGTCGATATCGAGTTCGGCGAGCACGGAAGCGACCATCCGCTTGCGGTCGTCCTCGTCGTAGATCGTGAACGCGGACGTGTGGCCCAGCAGCTCGGCCTCGCGGCGCAGGATGCGCACGCACAGGGCGTGGAAGGTGCTCACCCACATCGAGCGCGACGCCGGCCCGACGATGGCGCTCAGGCGCGAGCGCATCTCGGCCGCGGCCTTGTTGGTGAATGTGATGGCGAGGATGCGGTCCGGCGACACGTTGAGATCGTCCACGATGTGGGCGATCCGGTACGTGAGGACACGGGTCTTACCCGAGCCGGCGCCCGCCAGCACGAGGAGAGGTCCCTCGGTGGTGGCGACTGCGTCGCGCTGGGCAGGGTTGAGTACGCTGAGGTCTAGTGTCATAAGAGGACTAGTGTACCGCACCGGGACCGCCTGCGACGGGCATCTCGCACAAGTCCGTTCGCGGGACCTAGCGGACGAACTTGATCATGGTGAATGCGCCTTCGTCCTTGGACAGGCAGGCATCGTGGATGACGCGCCGCTCGCCGTGGGTGTGCTGCACGTTGCCGCACTTCTCGCACACCGCCATGTCGCAGACTACGCACTGCCCCAGCCTGCGCGAATCCAGGGCCCCGCAGTGGCGGCACAGTCGACTCAGTTCGGCCGGGCGGTCGGACATCCTACGCCTTCCGTGTGCGCGGCGCCCGCGCCCCTGAACGCTCCGGGCCCTGCGGGCGCGTGCGACCGTCGTCCTTACGCGAGCGTGCGACCGATCGAAGCCGCCACCGGTTCCAGTTCGCGAACGAGGTTGCGAAGTCCTGCAAGGTCGAGCGACTGCGGCCCGTCACACAGAGCGGTGCGCGGGTCGGGGTGGGCCTCCACCATGACGCCGTCCGCGCCGATCGCCACCGCTGCGCGGCACACCGGCGTGACCAGATCGCGCTGGCCGGTGGGGTGCGACGCGTCGACGATGATCGGCAGCATGGACAACTTGTGCACGACCGGCACCGCGGTGATGTCGAGCGTGTAGCGCGTGGATGTCTCGAACGTGCGGATGCCGCGCTCGCACAGGATCACGTTCGGGTTGCGCATCGTGATGTACTCGGCCGCGGCCAGCCACTCCTCGATGGTGGCGGCCATGCCGCGCTTGAACAGGATCGGCTTGCCCGTGCCCTCAGTGACCGATCCCAGCTTCTTGAGAAGGGAGAAGTTCGCCATGTTGCGGGTGCCGACCTGCAGGATGTCGACATACGAGTCGACGAGCTCGGCGTGGGCGGAGTCCACCACCTCGGTGCAGGTGAGCAGCCCGTAGCGCTCCCCCGCCTCCTTGAGGTAGACGAGCGCCTCCTCCTCGAGACCCTGGAACGAGTAGGGGCTGCTCCTGGGCTTGTAGGCCCCGCCGCGCAGCACCCGGATGCCGAGCTCCGCGCAGACCGCGGCGACCTCCATGATCTGCTCGCGGCTCTCGATCGAGCACGGCCCCGCGACGATCGTGACGCGCCCGGCGGTTGTGACAGCGCTCGCGGCCGTGGGCGCGGACATCTCTAAAGCTCCTTCATCACATGAAGGATCGCCTCGTAGATCTCGCGTAGGTTGTCGCCGAACAGCGGGCCCTTGTTGCAGGCCGCGAGGCGGGTGAAGATCTCCTCCTCGCGCTTCGGGTCGTACAGCCCCAGGTTGACCTGGGGCTTCAGCCCTCTGATCTCGAGCGCGAGCTTCGCGCGGTCGTTGAGCAGGTCCACGATGCGGCAGTCGATCTCGTCGATCGAGCCGCGCAGCTCGTTGATGCGCTCGCGAGCGGAATCGCTCATGGCCGTCCTCGTCTCGTGTCCGTGGTGCGTGGCCGCGCGGCGTGTCACCGGTGCGCGATCACTCCCATTCGATGGTACCCGGGGGCTTGCTCGTGATGTCGTACGCGACGCGATTGATGCCGTCGACTTCGTTGATGATGCGGTTGCTCATCTTCGCCAGCAGCTCGTGGGGAAGGCGCGCCCAGTCAGCGGTCATCGCGTCGGCCGACGCCACGGCGCGGATGATGATCGGGTGCCCGTAGGTGCGCTCGTCGCCCATGACGCCGACGCTGCGGATGTCCGGGAGCACCGCGAAGTACTGCCACACCGCACGCTCGGTGTCCCACGCGCCGATCTCGGCACGCACGATCGCGTCGGCCTCACGCAGCATGTCGAGCTTCTCGAGTGTGATCTCGCCGATGATGCGGACGGCCAGGCCGGGTCCGGGGAACGGCTGCCGGTGCACGATCTCGTCAGGCAGGCCGAGCTCGGCGCCCACCGCGCGGACCTCGTCCTTGAACAGCGCCCTGAGCGGCTCGATGAGGTCGAAATGCACGCCCTCAGGGAACGGGATGAGGTTGTGGTGGCTCTTGATCTTGGCCGCGGTCTTGTTGCCGGACTCGATGACGTCCGGGTACAGCGTGCCCTGAGCGAGGAACTGCACGCCTTCGAGCGTGGTGGCCTCCTCGAAGAACACCTTCCAGAACTCCTCGCCGATGATGTGGCGCTTACGCTCCGGGTCGGTCACGCCGGCGAGCAGGTCCAGGAACCGGTCCTCCGCGTCGACGTGGATCAGGTTCACGTGGAAGTTGTCGCGGAACGTGTGCACGACCTGGTCGGACTCGTTCAGGCGCATCATGCCGTGGTCGACGTAGACGCACGTGAGCTGATCGCCGATCGCCCGGTGCAGGATGGCAGCGACCACCGACGAGTCCACGCCGCCGGACAGGCCGCAGATCACGCGGTGCTCGCCCACCTGGGCCCGGATACGCTCGACCGTCTCGTCAATGATGTTGACCATCGTCCACATCGGCGCGATGCCTGCGATGTCGTGGAGGAAGCGCTCGATGATGTGCTGGCCGAACTCGGTGTGCGCCACCTCGGGGTGGAACTGTGTCGCGTACAGGCCCCGGGCGACATCCTCCATGGCGGCGACCGCCGTCGTGCCGGTCCTGGCGGTGACGACGAAGCCCTCGGGCGCGGTCCCCACACTGTCGCGGTGGCTCATCCAGACCTGGCTCGTCTCCGGGACGCCGTCGAGAAGCGTGCACGACGGCTCGGTGACGGTGAGCTCGGCGAACCCGTACTCCCCGATGTCGGTCTTGGGGATCTCGCCGCCGAGGTGCAGGGCGATCTCCTGGATGCCGTAGCAGAAGCCGAGCACCGGGATGCCGAGTCCGAGGATCGCCGGGTCCATGTGCGGGGCGCCCTCGGCGTAGACCGAGGCGGGCCCGCCGGAAAGGATGAGCGCCGCAGGTTTGCGGCGCTCGATCTCCTCGACGGTTATGTCGAACGGCACGATCTCCGAGTAGACGCGGGCCTCACGGACGCGCCGCGCGATCAACTGCGCGTACTGGGCGCCGAAGTCGAGGACGAAGACGGTGGGCTGTGCGTCGTGGTAGTCGGCCACCTAGCGTCCCATCCCCACACCCTGGGTGTTCTGCAGGACCTTGCCCTCGGTCTGCAGCGACGGGGCGACCATGACCTCGGCCTTCTGGAACGCCTTGAGGTTCTCGTAGCCGCAGGTCGCCATCGACGTGCGCAGGCCGCCCAGCAGGTTCAGCGTGCCGTCGTTCTGGTGCGCCGGGCCCAGCAGGACCTCCTCGAGCGTGCCCTTCACGCCGGCGCGCACGCGCGTGCCGCGGGGGAGTTCGGGGTGGAACGTGGCCATGCCCCAGTGGTAACCGCGGCCGGGCGCCTCGGAGGCGGCGGCGAGCGGCGAGCCGATCATGATGGAGTCCGCGCCCACGGCGATCGCCTTGGCGAGGTCGCCGCCGGTGCGCATGCCGCCGTCGGCGATGACGTGGCAGTAGGTGCCGGTCTCGTCCAAGTGGCGCATACGGGCCGCGGCGGCGTCGGCGATCGCGGTGCCCTGCGGGACGCCGATGCCGAGCACGCGGCGCGAGGTGCACGCGTGGCCGGGGCCGACGCCCACGAGGACGCCGACGGCGCCGGTGCGCATCAGGTGCAGCGCGCCGGAGTAGCTGCAGCAGCCGCCGACGATGACCGGGATGTCGAGGCTCTCGATGAAGGCGTTGAGGTCGAGCGGCTTGTCGTAGGTCGAGACATGCTCGGCTGAGACGACGGTGCCCTGGATGACGAGGATGTCGAGCCCGCCGGCGAGCGCGGCCTCGATGTAGCGCGGCGCGTTCTGCGGGGTGAGCGAAGCCGCCGCGAGAACGCCGCCGGCCTTGATCTCCTTGATGCGCTGGGTGATCAGCTCCTCCTTGATGCCCTCGCGGTAGATCTCCTGCATCTTCGCGGTGGCTTCCTCCTTGTCGAAGGAGGCGATGAGGTCGAGCTGCTCGTTGGCGTTGGCGTACCGGGTCTGGATGCCCTCGAGGTTGAGAACACCCATGCCGCCGAGCTTGCCCAGTGTGATCGCGAACGCGGGGTCCACGACGCCGTCCATCGCCGAGGCGAGGATCGGCAGCGGGAACGAATAGGTCCGGCCGCGGAAACTGAACTCCCACGCGATGCTCACGTCCCGCGGGTCGCGCGTACGACGCGACGGGACGATCGCGATGTCGTCGAACCCGTAGGCCCGCCTGGCGGTCTTTCCGCGTCCGATCTCGATCTCCATGAAGGGCGCCTCCTCTATATCCAGCTTCCGCTTTTCACCGAATGTGGCCGTGCTCCGTGCCTATGTCCCGAACCGCATATACACCGAGACCAGGTGCATCCGCCCCCGGCGTCTTCTACGACGTGCGTGCCGGTGCGTGCGCCTGGTCTTCTGATGCTGCGACGTGAGTGGTGTGAGTGTGAAGTCCCTGCAAGGCGTGCGGGGTGCGTACAGGGTAACGCCTCAGACGTTGAAGCGGAAGTGCATCACGTCGCCATCCTGGACGACATAGTCCTTGCCCTCGATGCGCAACTTCCCGGCGGCCTTGGCAGGCGCCTCGCCGCCGAGCGAGTCGAAGTCCGCGAAGGCGATCGTCTCCGCCTTGATGAAGCCCTTCTCGAAGTCCGTGTGGATGACCGCGGCGGCCTCCGGCGCCTTCGCGCCGCAGCGCACGGTCCATGCGCGGACCTCCTGCACGCCGGCGGTGAAGTACGACATCAGGCCGAGCAACTCGTATGCACGGCGGATGAGCGAGTTCAGGCCGGGCTCGGAGAGGCCGAGTTCCGCGAGGTATGCGGTGGCCTCTTCGGCGTCCAGGTCGGCGAGTTCGGACTCGACCTTCGCGCAGATCGGCAGCGGCCGGATCCCGTCGATCTCGGGGAGCTCGGCGGTGACCTGGCTCTCGTCCACGTTCGCAACGTAGAGCATCGGCTTCATGGTCAGCAGATGCAGGTCCGCCACGCTCGCGCGCTCGGCATCGGTCAGCTCCATCGTGCGCGCGCGATGGCCCTGCTCCATCCACGCGAAGAGCCTGCGCGCCAACTCGACCTTCGCTGCAAGGGTCGCGTCGCGCTTCGCTTCCCTCTCGAGGCGCGGGATCGCCTTGTCCAGCGTGCCCAGGTCGGCGAGCACGAGTTCGGTCTTGATCGTGTCGACGTCGCTCGCGGGATCGACGGCACCTGCGACGTGGATGACGTTCGGGTCGGAGAAGAACCGCACGACCTCGACGATCGCATCGGTCTCGCGGATGTTGGCGAGGAACTGGTTGCCGAGCCCCTCCCCTTCGCTCGCGCCTTTGACGAGGCCGGCGATGTCGACGAACTCCACCACGGCCGGCACGATGCGATCGGGGTGCACGATCTCGGCCAAGCGATCCAGGCGCGCGTCGGGCACGGGCACCACGCCCACGTTCGGCTCGATGGTGGCGAACGGGTAGTTGGAGGCGTCGACTTGCTTGCGCGTGAGCGCCGTGAACAGGGTCGACTTGCCGACGTTGGGCAGTCCTACGATGCCGATGGAGAGTGCCACGTGTCCGGGTGCTCCTCGATTGGGTGACGGTCCGGGTGGTCTTCGGCGCCGCGGGTGTGGCAGCGCCGAAGAGGGATGCTATCAGGCGAGCAGCGACTCGTACACGGACAACATGCGCTCGGTGGTGGCCGCGGGCCCGTGCGACGGCGCGCTCGCTTCG
>JAHEXP010000040.1 GCA_023252055.1 Coriobacteriia bacterium | reverse complement strand
TCGAGATCGCCCAGAACGCGCGCATCCTGCCCGTGGCCGAGGTCGCCGAGGCCGCGGGGATCGACCCACGGTTCATCGAGCCGTACGGCGTCTACAAGGCGAAGGTCCGGCTCTCGATCACGCAGGAGCTCGCGGAGCGGCCGAACGGCAAGTACGTGGTGGTGACCGCCATCACGCCGACGCCGCTCGGCGAGGGCAAGACGCTGACGACCGTGGGGCTCGGGCAGTCGCTCGCGCGCACCGGCCGAAGCGCAATGACGTGCATCCGCCAGCCGTCGCTCGGCCCGGTGTTCGGCATCAAGGGTGGGGCCGCCGGCGGCGGCTACTCGCAGGTGCTGCCGATGACCGACCTCAACCTGCATCTGACCGGCGACGCCCATGCGGTCACGACAGCGCACGACCTGTGCGCCGCCTTCATCGACAACGCGCTGCATCATCGCGATGCGGTCGACCTGGATCCATACGCCGTCACGTGGCGCCGCGTTCTCGATATCTCCGACCGCGCCCTGCGCGATGTCGTGATCGGCCTCGGCGGCAGGTTCGGCGGCGTTCCGCGCGAGACCGGCTTCGACATCACGTCGGCTAGCGAACTCATGGCGGTCCTCGCGCTCTCCGACGACCTGCACGACCTGCGCGCCCGCATCGGACGCATCGTGGTGGGCACGGACCGGGCCGGGAAGCCGGTGACCACGGAGGACCTCAAGGTCGCCGGCGCCATGACCGTCCTCATGCGCGAGGCGGTCATGCCGAACCTGCTTCAGAACATGGATGGCGGGCCGGTCTTCGTCCATGCGGGGCCGTTCGGCAACATCGCCCACGGCAACTCGTCGATCATCGCCGACCGCATCGCGCTCAAACTTGCCGACTACACTGTGACGGAGGCGGGTTTCGGCGCCGACATGGGGTTCGAGAAGTTCTGCAACATCAAGTGCCGCACGAGCGGTCTGGCTCCGGACTGCGCCGTTCTCGTGTGTACCGTCCGCGCGCTGAAGGCGCACTCGGGGCACTACCAGGTGCGCCCCGGCAAAGCGCTCGATCCCCGGCTGATGGCCGAGGACCTGGAAGCGGTGCGCGAGGGGCTGCCGAACCTCGTGAAGCAGATCGAGAACGTCGTCGGGTTCGGCGTGCCGGTGGTGGTGGCCGTCAACAGGTTCCCGTCCGACACCGACGCCGAGCATGAGCTCATCAAGGCGGCCGCGCTGGCGGCTGGCGCCGAGCGCGCCGTCTCCCACACGATGCACACCGACGGGGGAGCTGGCGGCATCGAGCTCGCCGATGCCGTGGCGCACGCATGCGCCACGCCGTCTCAGTTCATGTTCACCTACGCCGACGAGGACCCCGCGACCACCAAGATCGAGTCGATCGCTCGCGGGATCTACGGGGCCGACGGCGTCGACTTCTCGAAGGAGGCGCTCCGCTCGCTGGCCAGGTTCTCCGAGATGGGGTTCGGACACCTGCCGGTGTGTATGGCGAAGAGCCACCTCTCCCTCAGTCACGATCCTGAGAAGAAGGGGCGGCCCACAGGGTGGGTACTGCCCGTGCGCGACGTCCGGCTCTCGGCCGGCGCAGGGTTCCTCTACGCTCTGTGCGGTGACATCATGACGATGCCCGGCCTGCCGTCACGCCCCGCGGGGGAGCAGGTCGACATCGACGCCGAAGGTAACATCGTCGGCCTGTTCTAAGAGTCCCCTCGCGCGGGGCGCCCGCGTGCTCGGCGTTCCGCCCGATCGACCGCCAGACCGCCCGTCACCTCGAACGAATGGAACTGCGATGGCCCCCCTCATCATCGACGGCAAGACCGTGTCCGCGGCAGTCGAGGCCGAAACGGTGCTGCGCATCGCCGCATTGCTCGAGCGCGGCGTGACGCCGGGCCTCGCCGTGGTGCTCGTTGGCGAGGACCCGGCATCGCAGTCCTACGTGAAGATGAAGGAGCGCGACTGTGAGAGGCTCGGCATCCGAAGCTTCGACGCGCGCCTGCCGGCCGACATCACCCAGGAGCGCCTCAACGACGTGATCGACGGCTTCAACGCCGATCCCCACGTGCACGGCATACTCGTCCAGCAGCCGTTCCCACGGCACCTGGACGTCGAGTCGGTGGTCGAGCGGATATCGCCTGCGAAGGACGTCGACGGGTTCCACCCGGAGAACCTCGGGAAGCTCATGCGCGGCGTGCCCGGACACCGCGCATGCACCCCTTGGGGCGTCATGCGGATGCTCGATCACTACGGTCTCGAGCTCTCGGGCAAGCGAGCCGTTGTGGTGGGTCGTTCGCTGCTGGTCGGTAAGCCCATGGGGCTGATGCTCCTTGAGCGCAATTGCACCGTCACCTACTGCCACTCCCGGACCGTCGACCTTCCCGCGGTGTGCCGCGAGGCCGACATCCTGGTCGCCGCGATCGGCCGGCCGAAGATGATCGGTGCCGAGTACGTCCGCGAGGGCGCGGTCGTCATCGACGTCGGCATCAACCGGACCGAGGCGGGCATGGTGGGCGATGTGGACTTCGACGCTGTCGCGCCGATATGCTCGGCCATCACGCCTGTTCCCGGCGGGGTGGGACCGATGACGCGCGCCATCCTGATGTCGAACACCGTGGGCGCTGCGGAGGCGCTGACCGCGTAGGGATCGCAGCCGGTCCGTGCTAGTCCCAACGATCGCGGTCCCCCCGCGGCGCACCGAGAGGAAACCTCCCGCATGCTCTATGCGTTCGCCGTCGCAACGATCCTCATCGCACTCGCGGAGCTCGGGGACAAGACGCAGCTGCTCATCCTCGCCCTCGCGTGCCGCTACAAGGCGTGGCAGGTGTTCGCGGGGATGTGTCTTGGGATCCTCGCGATCAACCTCATCTCGACACTTGCGGGAAGCCTCGTCGGTGGGCTGCTGCCTCCGGCGCTGTTGCCGATCGTGTCCGGCGTGCTGTTCATCGGGTTCGGTGTCTGGACCCTGCGCGGGGAGAGGGACGACGGGGAGGAGGAATCCCGGCCTGCGGGCCGTCTCGGTCCCATCTTCGCGGTCGCCGTGGCGTTCTTCGTCGCCGAACTCGGCGACAAGACCCAGATCATGACGATCGCCATCGCCGCCGACCCGACGGCGGTACTGCGCACGCTCGGTGCGGCCGGTCCGGCGATCACCGGCATGCTGGGCGCCGTCGGCCTCTCATCGCACGGACTCACCGGCACGCAGGCGTTCTGGGGCGTCTGGCTCGGTGCGAGTCTGGGCCTCATGCTCGCGGACGGGATCGCGATCCTCGCGGGCGCGGCGCTCGGCAAGAAGCTGCCCGCGCACCTGATCACGCGCATCTCGGGTGTCGTGTTCATCCTCTTCGGCGTGGCCTCGCTGGCGGCGGCGTTCCTCGGCCGCGCCTGAGGCGTGCGCGAGTATCGTGTCCTCTGGAGGTGACCGAGATGAAGCTGCTGCTGCACGCCTGCTGCGGACCCTGTCTGCTCGAGCCGTACGACGCTCTGGTCGCGGACGGCAACGAGGTGCGGGTCGCGTACGCCAACCCGAACATACATCCGCGCGCGGAGTACGAGCGCCGTCGCGACACCCTGCTGGAATACGCGGGAGCGCAGGGGATCGAAGTCGACGAACTGGCATATGACACGGACGCGTGGGACAAGGCGGTTGGCGGGCTCGAGAACGACCCGGCCCGACGTTGCCGAGCGTGCTTCCGCGTGCGCCTGGGCGCTGCTGCGAGGCACGCGGCCGAGATCGGTTGTGACGCCGTGGCGACGACACTGACGGTGAGCCCGTATCAGGACCCGGAAGCGATCCGCGAGGCGGGCGAGGAGGTCTGCGCCGCAGCCGGCGTGTCGTTCCTCGTCACCGATTTCCGCGACCGGTACCCTGCGGCCACCCGCCGCAGTCGCGACCTCGGCATGTATCGGCAGAATTACTGCGGGTGCCGCTACTCGGAAGCGGAGTCCGCAGCGGCCCGCGAACGCCGCCAAGCCGCCAAACGCTCCAAAGGTACTGAGGCGTAGACGCGGTGGCGGTCTGCGGAGCCATCGATTGCGAACGCCGAGCAAGACCGAAGGGCTCGCTCGAAGCGCGAGCCTCGATGGCGCAGCAGGTCGCCACCGCGGGCTCGGCCGAAGCGCGAGCCTCGATCGCGCAGCAGGCCACCACCGCGGGTTAACCGCTATCGCTCGCGCTTCTCCATCTTCGGTTCCCGGATCCCCGCCTCGACCTCGCGTGCCTTGCGCTCGCGGTCGCTGGCCATGATCCGGAAGACGTTGCGCATGTAGCGCATGTTGCGGCGCGGGCTGAAGCCGGGGCGCGAGACGCGCGTCACCCGTTCCTCGATCGCTGCGCGCAGGTCGTCGGCGGTCTCGCCGGGGAAGTATGTGCGTGAGCTGCCGATGACCGGCAGGATGTGCGCGTCGCTGCCGCCGGTGCACGCAAAACGCTCCTTGTGCCCGTGCTGGTAGAGCTGGGCTGCCCAGTTGGCGACGAACAGCAGCGGAGTGGAGTTGGCGACCTCCATCGCGTCGTAGTCGACGAGGTCGTACACCGCCTTGCTGCCGCGGTCGAGTCCGGCGCGCGACCACAGCCGCGGCGCGAAGGGGTGCGCGGCGACCGCGAGTCCGCCCTGAGCGTGGATGGCCGCCACGGTGTCGGCTGCGTTCATCGATGGGCGCACGAGCTCCGGCGTCCAGAGTCCGATGATGTGCCCGTCGGAACTCTCGACCTCCTGAGCGATGACGACCTCTATGCCCAGGCCGCGCTCGGCCACGATGCAGGCCGCTTCCTTGGCTCCCACGTTGGTGTTGTGATCCGCGATAGCGATGACTTTGAGATCGGTGCGGTTGCACACCCAGTCGACGACTTCGGCTGGGCTGGCGACACCATCGGACGCGGTTGTGTGTATGTGGAGGTCCGCTGGGGACCACGGGTCGTTTCGCATGGCGGCGCAATGGTACCCGAAGGCGGGCGGATGGGACAGCGCGGCTCGACCCGCGGTCGGGGCGCTTTGGCTAGACTGGTGATCGATCGCGCACGAAACGAAGGAGATGCGCCACGTGCTGACCGACGAGTTCGACTACGACCTGCCCACCGGCCTGATCGCGCAGAGTCCATTGGAGCCGCGCGACAGTTGCCGGCTCCTCGTGCTGGGTCGGGACTCCGGCGCCATCGAGCACAAGGTCTTCACCGACATCCTGTCCTACATCCGTCGCGGGGACCTGCTCGTGGTCAACGAGACGCGGGTCCTGCCTGCGCGCCTGCGCGGCACCAAGGTCGAAGGGGGCGGCGCCGTCGAGGTGCTCCTGCTCCGGGATCGCGGCGACGATACGTGGGAGTGCCTCGTTCGGCCGGGTCGTCGGATGCGGCCGGGCGTCAAGGTCTCGTTCGGCGACGGAGCGCTGACGGGGCTGGTCGTGGGACAGGCCGACGAAGGCGGCGTGCGCCTCGTGCAATTCACCACCGAGAGCGGCCGCTTCTCCGACATCCTGCACCGTCTGGGCGAGGTCCCGCTCCCGCCCTACATCACGCGCCCGCTCGCGGACCCCGAGCAGTACCAGACGGTGTTCTCCACGGACGAGCGAAGCGCTGCCGCCCCGACCGCGGGCCTCCACTTCACTCCGGAGTTGCTCGACCGGATCGTCGAGATGGGCGCGCACATCGCGAAGGTCGAACTGGATGTGGGCCTCGACACGTTCCGGCCTGTGACCGAGGAGCGCGCCGAGGACCATCACATCCACACGGAACACTTCCGCGTGCCCGAGTACACCGCCGAAGCGGTGGCCGAGTGCCGCGAACGTGGCGGGCGCGTGATCGCTGTCGGCACCACGAGCGTGCGCGCCCTCGAGAGCGCGTTCGATGACGAGACCGGCGTCGTGATGGCCGCCGAAGGCCCGACCTCCCTCTTCATCCTCCCGGGCTACGAGTTCCGCGTCGTGGACGGCATGGTCACGAACTTCCACGTGCCGCGCTCGACGCTGATGATGATGGTGAGTGCGTTCGCGGGCCGGGGCGCGATCATGGCCGCCTACGCGAACGCGGTGCAGGAGCAGTACCGCTTCCTGAGTTTCGGCGACGCGATGCTCATCATCTAGAGACGCGCGTCCGGACCGTGATCGCAAAGAGGCCCCGCGGCGTATGCGCGGGGCCTCTTGCTCGTAGCGGATCTCAGTGTGAGTCGGTCTACGGGTTCGCGGGCGCCGGGGCCCACCACGTCCAGTTCGGGTTGCCACCGGCCGGGTCCGTGGTCGCCGTGACCGGCGCCACCGCGAAGCCCTCGGTGACAGGACGACCGGTCGCGGAGTAGATCGGGACGCTCAGGGCATCGGTGCCCGCGGTCACGAACGACGGCGTGCCGGCCGAGTTGGTGGGCGCGGGGAAGCGGTCGGGAAGCACGGGCCACACGCCGAAGTGGTCGACGGCCTTGCCGGAGGTGAGCTGGTACCGGACGCTCGTGAGCATCCGGATCACCGGCGCGTAGAGGCGCAGGCCGTCGGGGCCTTGCACGACGATGGAGCCGTCGCTGAGCGGTGACCGGTACACGGTGACCTGCTGCGGCGCCCCGCCCGACGCGAACGCTGTGGACAGGGTCCCGATCGTCGGCGTAGCACTGCTCGCGTCGGCGATGAGCGCGCCCGGCGCGTACACGAAGTCCTTGTACATGACGTAGTCCGGCGCCTGCGCCGGAGCCTTGTTCGGTGCCGCGCCGGCGATCTGACCGTCCTGTGCGGCGCCGCCGCTGTACGTGAAGTCAGGGGAGACGGTGGACTCGACGCCGCTGGTCGCCGTGCTCCGGCGCGACGCGGGCGTGTTCCCGTTGAGCCCGATGACCACGAAGGCGACCAGCGCCGTGGCTGCCAGCGCCGTGGCCGCTCCGAGCGTCGCCCACCGGATCGGGCCCACGAACCATGAGAAGCCCCCGGCACCCGGCCCGGAGGGGGCGGGCATCGAGACGGCGGAGTATTCGAAGGGCATCGCCGTAGGCGCGGCGTCACCGGCGACCTCGGCTGCGGACTCCGGCTGTGGCGCCTCGGTGCCCACGCTCTCGGCCTCGGCGCGCTCGGCTTGGATCAACCGCTCCTCGGTACGTTCGGCCGCGAGGGGAGCAACGGCGTCCATCACACGCTCCGCCATGCCCGTCGGCGCCGAAGGGGCGGGGAGCACGTCGAGGTAGCGCATGCCCGCGACGAACGCGGTGCAGTCCTCGCATTCGGCGCAGTGCTTCTGGGCGGCCGCAAGCTCGGCTTCGCCGATGAGTTCGCCATCATGCGCTGCGGAGACGAGTGCCTGGGCCTCGATGCAGTTCATCGCGCGCCACCTCCCTGTCCGTCGAGGGAGAGCAGGGCGATCAGGGCCCGGCGCGCGCGGAACACGCGCGACTTCACCGTGCCGGCAGGGACGCCGATGGCGGACGCTGCCTCGGCGTAGGGGAGACCGAACAGGGCGACCGCGTTGAACGCGTCACGGTCTTCAGGCGACAGCGCGCGCATGGCCGTCTCGAGGTCGACGTGCGAGGCGGCGTCGCCAGCCGTATCATCGGCGGCGATGCCCCGCAGGTCCACCGGGTCGAGCGGCGCGGCCACGCGCCGGCCCGCTCGCAGCATGTCGAGGCAGACGTTGCGCGTGATGCGGAACAGCCACGTCGACACCGCGGAGCGGCCCTCGAAGTCAGGGAGCGCCCGGTACACGTTCACCCAAACCTCCTGTGTTGCGTCTTGAGCGGCCTGGACGTCCCCGAAGAACCGGTACGCATGCGCGTAGACCGCGTCGGTGTGGGCGCGGACGAACTTCTCGAACGCGCCGATGTCACCTTCGTTCGCGGCCCGGATCAACTCCGGATCGTCTAGCTGGGTCAACTTCATCCCACGCTCTCTTCGACGCGCCAAGTGGTCGTGTGGTTCGCCCCGCCGCACAAGTGTCCATGATAGTGCGTCCGCGCGTCGAGAAGCTTCCGCGCTACGGTAGAATCCGACGCATGGAAACTTCCCCGTATTCACTGAGGTGCGTCGACCCTCACACCGCTGCCCGGCGCGGCACCCTGACGACCGCGCACGGACCTGTCGAGACCCCGCTGTTCATGCCGGTGGGCACGCGGGCCACCGTCAAGGGCATGCATCCGGACCGTCTCGCCGCTCTGGGGGCGCAGACGGTGCTGTCCAACGCCTACCACCTCTTCCTGCGACCCGGCGAGGCCATCGTCGAGTCCGCAGGCGGCCTCAACCGTTTCATGGGCTGGGGTGGGACGACGCTGACCGACTCGGGCGGGTTCCAGGTGTTCTCTCTCGCCGATACGGTGAAGGTCACCGATGAGGGCGTGGCGTTCCGCTCGATCGTCGATGGCTCGGCGCACTTCTGGACACCCGAGGACAACATGGGGATCCAGCAGCGCATCGGGGCGGACATCTGCATGCAGCTCGACCAGTGCCCGCCGTACCCTGCACCGCGCGAGACCGTGGAGACAGCGGTGCGTCGCTCGGCGGACTGGGCGGCCAGGTGCAAGGCGGCGCACACGCGCGAGGACCAGCTCTTGTTCGGCATCGTCCAGGGCGGCGTCCATGCGGACCTGCGCGCCGAGAGCGTCGAACGGCTCGCGGAGATCGGCTTCCCAGGGTACGGCATCGGCGGCTACTCGGTCGGCGAGCCGCACGAGCTGATGCTTGAGTCACTCGGCCCCGTGTGTGACGCGCTGCCGGCCGATCGGCCCCGGTACCTGATGGGCGTCGGCAATCCCACGACGATCCTGCGCGCGATCGCGCTGGGCGTGGACATGTTCGACTGCGTGTTGCCGACCCGCACCGCGCGCCTCGGGACCGCGTTCTCGAGCGAGGGTCGCCTGAACCTGCGCAACGCGCGCTTCGCCACCGACAACGGGCCGCTCGATCCCGCCTGCTCGTGTCCCACGTGCACCGGCTTCTCGCGCGCCTACATCCGGCACCTCGTGACCACCAAGGAGATGCTCGGCGCCATCCTGCTGACGGAGCACAACCTCTTCTACCTGCTCGACATCACGGCGAAGGCTCGCGCGGCGATCGAGGCCGGAAGCTACGCCGAGTTCCTCGCGAAGTGGATGGCCAGCCCCGCGGCGCTGGACTACTGAGCCCGCCCCAGCCGCCTGCCGACGCCTGAGCGCGCCGGGCGCGGTGATATCATCGGCTCCGCTCGGGGAGTTCGGTTGTGGCTTCCCTTCGCGCGCTGGACCGACTCAAGCCGGTCTCCTTCTCAGGGGACCGGATGCCCCGCAGAAGATGGGAGCCTCATCCATGGCCGCAGCAGCCGCCGGTTCTGACTTCACCCTCACCATCCTGTACATGCTCCTGATCGTCGGGGTCTTCTACTTCCTGTGGTACCGGCCCCAGCAGGCCCAGCGCAAGAAGGTGCGCGACATGATGTCCGCCCTCGCTCCCGGCGACCGGATCATGACCGCCGGCGGGATCCTCGGGGTGCTCCGCTCGTTCGACGGCGATCTGGTGGATGTTGAGATCGCCGAGGGCGTCGTGGTGCGCGTGACGAAGCGCGCGATCATCGAACGCATGCCGGACGTCTCCGGTGGTGCCGATGAGTGAGCCTGAGCCGAACCCGGCTGGCGGTCTGAGCACTGTTGACGCCCGGTCGATCGTCCCGACGAGCGACGAGGCGGTCACCCCTCACGTATGGCGCCGCGTCACGCTCGCGGAAGTCGTCGCGTCCCCAGACGTCCGGGCGATGATCGAGGTCGCGGACGAATATCTGGGCGCCATCGGCTACACCGAGCATGGATTCCG
The DNA here is from genome assembly GCA_023252055.1 of Coriobacteriia bacterium. GTDB lineage: Bacteria > Actinomycetota > Coriobacteriia > Anaerosomatales > PALSA-660 > PALSA-660. Next base: position 5,265 of record JAHEXP010000040.1, on the reverse strand, counting down.
CCACGCGAACCTGGTCTCGCACATCGCCGGCAACATCATGAAGCGGCTCGGGTACGACGACCGCATGGTGGAACTCGCTGAGATCGCGGGATTCATGCACGACATCGGAAACTGCATCGGGCGCGACCACCACGGCGTGAGTTCCGCGCTGCTCGCTCGCGAGGTCCTGCGCGGCCTGGACATGGATCCGGTCGAGACCATCCACGTGATGAACGCACTGGGCAACCACGAGGAGGAGTTCGGCACGCCGGCGAACCCGGTGGGAGCGGCGACGATCATCGCCGACAAGTCGGACGTCCATCACACGCGGGTGCGCAACACCGACCCCGCGGCCTTCGACATCCACGACCGCGTGAACTTCTCGGCGCGGCGCTCGTTCCTGCGCGTGGATGGGGAACACAGGACCCTGACCCTCGAGCTCGATATCGACACCGATACGAGCCAGGTGATGGAGTACTTCGAGATCTTCTTGAGCCGCATGCAGATGTGCCGCGCGGCGGCCAAGGAGCTCGACGCGACCTTCCATCTGCAAGTCAACGGAACGAAGCTGCTCTAGGCAGCACGACCGACTCCGCATGGTGTAGAGTTCGTGGGCGTGTCGCCGCCTGCTCGGGGCGGTTTTCTCAGCGAGGCATACGGATGGGAAGGCAGGGGATGGACGCCAGGCAGAAGAACTTCCTCGCGATCGCAGCACTGATCGTGCTCCTGATCGCATCGGCTTGGAGTTTCTGGCCGCCGAGCACCTCGATCACCCAGGGGCTCGACCTCCGCGGCGGGCTCTCCGTGATCCTGACGCCGAAGAAGCCGGCCGACGCCGCCGCGATGGCGCGCGCGCTGACGATCATCAACAACCGCGTCAACGGCCTTGGTGTCTCCGAGGCCACCGTGCAGCTCGAGAACGAGAACAAGGCGATCCTCGTACAGCTCCCGGGCGTGAAGGACGCGAAGAAGGCGCTCGACGCCCTCGGGTCCACCGGCCAGCTCGAGTTCGTCAAGGTCTCGAGCCTGGACGCGACGACGCAGGCACAGGTCACCGACGGCTTCCAGCTGACTCCCGGTACCTACACGCCGTTCATGACCGGCGACGTCATCAAGTCGGCGTCGGCGGGTGTGAGCAGCGACAAACTCAAGCCGGGCTACGTCGTGAACATGTCGTTCAACGCGAGCGGCACGACGATCTGGGCGCAGGTGACGGCTGAGGCCGCACCGACCAACGCCCGCATCGCCATCGTGCTCGACCACAAGGTCGTGTCCGCGCCTTCGGTCATCAGCGCGATTCCCGACGGCAACACCGAGATCAGTGGCTCCTTCACCGCCGACGAGGCCAGGCAGCTCGCGGCGATCCTCGAGTCGGGCGCGCTGCCCGTGGACCTGCAGTTCTCGCAGACCGAGGTCGTCGGTCCGACGCTCGGCCAGGACGCGCTCGCGCAGGGCGTGATCGCGGCCCTGGTCGGCCTCCTGATCGTCGCCATATACCTCGGCATCTACTACCGCGGCTTCGGCGTCCTCGCGTGGTTCTCTCTGGGATCGTTCGCGCTGCTGTACCTGGGCGTTCTCTCCATGATGTCCCGCGCCGGCCAGTACGCGCTGTCGCTTCCGGGTATCGCCGGTATCGTGCTCTCGATCGGCCTCGCGGCCGACACGTCGATCCTGATCTTCGAGCGCTACAAGGAAGAGATCGAGATGGGCAAGACGCCGCGGACCGCGGCGAAGGCGGGCACCAAGCACGCCATCCTGACCTCGCTCGACGCGGATGCGGTCACCTTCGCTTCCGCCATCCCACTGTTCATCTTCGCGATCGGCACAGTGAAGGGCTTCGCCCTCACGCTGATGATCGGTATCGTGTGCGACCTCACCATCGCGATGCTGTTCACCCGCCCGATGGTGATCATGCTGTCCGAGAGCGTGGTGGCCAAGATGCCCGCGTTCTTCGGCCTGAAGGGGGGTCGCGCAGATGCGTAGGCCCTACATCGACTTCATGGGCAACCGTCGCTGGATGCTCATCGCCTCCAGCATCGTCATCGTCATCGCGATCGCCTCGCTCGCCGTCCGGGGGATCAACCTCGGCATCGAGTTCAAGGGCGGCACCGTCATCACGTTCTCGAACCTCAAGACCGCCACGATCGCCGACGTGCGCACCGCGGCCGCAGACGCGAAGGTCGCGGACGCGCAGGTCCAGACCACGAGCGACGGCTTCATCGTCCGTTCCATCGAGACGAGCACGACCGTGGCGGACGGCCAGGCCACGGCGATGGCCGCAGCGCTCAAGGTGGCGGCGACCGACACGCAGGTCTCCACGATCGGCCCGGAGTGGGGCGCCAACATCACCAATGCGGCGCTGCTCGCCCTCACGGTATCGATCATCGCGATCCTGCTGTATGTCTCGATCAGATTCGAGTACAAGATGGCCGTCACCGGCGTTCTCGCTCTGGCGCACGACGTCATCATCACGCTCGGCCTGTACGCGCTCATCGGCCGGGAGCTGACGCCGAACACCGTGGCCGCGCTTCTGACCATCATGGGTTACTCGCTCTACGACACCATCGTCGTGTTCCACCGCATCCGGGAGAACACGCAGAACCTGACGAAGAAGTCGTTCATGGCGATGGCCAACGACTCGCTCAACCAGGTGCTCGCGCGCTGGATCAACACCGGCCTGTCCTCGCTGATCCCGGTCGTGTGCCTGCTGGTGCTGGGCGGCTCGACGCTCAAGGACTTCGCGTTCGCGCTGACGATCGGGCTCGTTTCCGGCGCCTACTCGTCGATCGCTGTCGCCAGCCCTCTGTACGCGATGTGGAAAGAACGCGAGCCCCGGTTCCAGGCGCTCGCAAAGAAGTACGCGGCGTCCAAGTAGAAGACGTTCGCGCGGCGCATCTGACGCCGCCCGATATGTACGGGTTCCGGGCCCGACACGCTGACAGCGTGTCGGGCCCGTCTGTTAGCATCGCTGGCGTGCCGAACCCTTGCAGCCCATCCGCGCCCTGGAACGTCGCCGTCGTCGATGAGGCGGCGGTCGACGCGTTGGCGGCGCAGGCGGGTGTGGATGGCGTGGTCGCCCGCATCCTCGCGTTGCGCGGCGTGCACACTGCCGAAGAGGCGCACCGCTTCCTGAGGCCGGACCTGGATCGCGATTGGCGCGACCCGGAAACGATCCCGGGCATGCCGGAGTGCGCCGACGCCGTCGCGGCGGCGGTCCGCGACCGGCGCTCGATCCTCGTGTTCGGCGATTTCGACGTGGACGGCCTCACGGCCGCGGCGCTCACCTGTCGCGGCCTCGCGGCGATGGGCGCCACCGTGAGTGCGGTCGTGCCGCACCGGTTCGACGAGGGCTACGGGCTCACCCCGGCCGCCGTCGAGCGCGTGCTCGGACTCGCTCCTGATCTTGTCGTCACCGTGGACTGCGGCATCAGCGGCGCAGCCGAGGTCCGCATGCTGCTCGATGCCGGTGTGGACGTGGTCGTCACGGACCACCACGAGCCCGGCGAGGACGTGCCGGTCGGCGTGCCGGTGTGCGACCCGAAGCTCGATCCCGCCGGCTTCCAAGGCCTCGCCGGCGCCGGCGTCGCGCTGAAACTCATCGCCGCTGTCGGTGCTCGGCTCGAGCAGCCGGACGTGTGGCGGGAACTCACCGACCTGGCTGCCATCGGCACGGTCGGCGACATCGTGCCACTGCTGGACGAGAACCGAGCCCTCGTTGCCGACGGGATCGTTCGAGTTCGAGCGAATGCCCGCCCAGGGATCGCCGCCCTGTGCGAGGTCGCCGGCGTGGACCCCAAAGCATTCACGTCGGACAAGGTGTCCTTCGGCCTCGCGCCGCGCCTGAACGCCGCGGGCCGCATCGCCGACCCGGCGGAAGCGTTGGACCTGCTGCTCGCCGACGATCCCGAGCGAGCGATGACGCTCGCACGCGCGCTGGACGGCTACAACGTGGCTCGGCAGGCGGCCGAGGCCGACCTTTCCGAGGAGGCGCTGCATGCGGCCGCCGCTGCGTGGCGCGAGGGCTGTCGAGTACTCGTCCTCGCCGGCGAGGGCTGGCATGAGGGCGTCCGCGGCATCGTTGCGTCGCGCGTTGTGGGGCGCTACGGCGTCCCGGCGCTCGTCTTCAGCATCGAGGGCGGCGAGGCGCGCGGCAGCGGCCGCAGCGTGGGCGATGTCGATCTGCACGAGGCGCTGACGGCCTGTTCCGACCTGCTGATCAGGTTCGGCGGCCACGCCGCCGCCGTTGGTGCGACGCTTCCCGCCGGCGACCTGCAGGCCCTGGCGGACCGCCTCCAGGACGCGCTTGCGCAGCTGCCCGCCGAGCTGTTCGAGCGCAGGCTCACCGTGGACGCCGAGACACCGCTGCACGAGGCCACCCGGGAAGTCGCGGCCGCCCTCGACGCGCTCGAGCCCTTCGGGCAGGCAAACGCCCGCCCGCTGCTCGGCACTCGCGGGGTCTTCATGAACGGCGCGTCGCGGGTCGGCAAGACGGGCGAGCATCTCAAGTTCGAGGCGTACGACGGCGTGTCGAGCGTCGCCGCGATCGCTTTCCGGTGCCCGGATGCCGCCGCACTGGTGGACCGCCGCGCCGCCGTCGACCTCGCGTACTCGCTCGAGACCGATCAGTGGCGCGGCCGCTCGCGGGTGCAGCTGATGGTGCGGGCCGTGGTGCCTCACGAAACGCACGAGGAAGCTCCGGCGGCCGATCTCGTCGACGAGCTCTTCGCGGATGCCGAGCGGATCCTCGCGCGCGGCGAATACGAGGGGATCGCCGACGCGGATTCGTTCCACACCAAGCTCGCCGGTGTCAGCTTCGAGGGCCGTCAGGACGTCGTGACACAGCTCGAGCCCGGCGCGCCGCTGCGCCTCCAGCGACAGCCGGAGAACCCGTACGACGCGAACGCCATCGCCGTCATGGCGCCCACCGGCGAGCAGGTCGGTTTCCTGAACCGGCGTCTCGCGTCGGTGCTCGCGCCCGCGCTCGACGGTGGGGCCGAATGGGACGTCAGCGTCACGGATGTCACCGGGGGCGATGACGCCGCGACCAGGGGCGTGAACGTCCTGCTGGCCCGGCCCGGTCTCGGGGACGAGGCCGAGCGTGACGCCGAGGCGCGTGCGGCTCGCCGCGCGGAACTGTCGGCGCTGGATGCGGAGGTGCGCGAGGCTGCGGTGACCGCCGCCCTGATCGGCGAGCGCACGCCGCACGCGGCCCAGTCGGAGGCGCTCGATCATCTGGCGCAAGGGCGCTCCGTGCTCGCGGTGATGGCCACCGGGCGTGGCAAGTCG
>JAHEXP010000002.1 GCA_023252055.1 Coriobacteriia bacterium | reverse complement strand
GTGAACGTCGACGGGGCCTCGGCGACGGTGTCGCTCATCTGGATCAGCATGCCGCCCTCGACCGCGCGGCTCTCGTAGTGGCCGCCCACCGGGCGAAGGCCGCCGGTCCTGAGCACGCGGATGTTGGGCTTCTGCGCGAGCAGCTCCAGCGCGGCCGGCTCGAACTCGGGGGCGATCATGACCTCGACGAACTGACCGTTCGCGTAGACCGCCTCGATGAGCGCGGCCGGCACGGGCCGGTTGAACGCCATGACGCCGCCGAACGCCGAGATCGGGTCGGCGTCGTGTGCGCGCTGGTACGCGGCGACGATGTCATCGCCTATCGCGGTTCCGCACGGGTTCGTGTGCTTGACGATGACGACCGCGGGCTCGTCCGTGAACTCCCTGACGGCGGTCCAGCTGGCATCGGTGTCCAGGATGTTGTTGTAGCTGAGCTCCTTGCCCTGGAGCTGCTCGGCGCGCGCGAGCGTATTCTCCTTGGCGTCGACGAAGCGGTAGAACGCTGCGTCCTGATGCGGGTTCTCGCCGTAGCGCAGGTCCTGCACCTTCTCCAGGCGGAAGCGCGCCTCCGTGGGGAACTCGGTGGCGCGATAATCCGAGAGGTACATCCAGATCGCGCTGTCGTAGGCGCTCGTGGTGCGGAAGACCTCGGTCGCGAAGGCGCGGCGCGTCTCGATCGTGGTCGCCCCGCCGTTGGCCCGCATCTCGGCGAGAACCGAGTCGTAGCTCGCAGGGTCGGTCACGACGGTCACGCTCGCGAAGTTCTTCGCAGCGCTGCGCAGCATGCTGGGACCGCCGATATCGATGTTCTCGATGGCGTCCTCTTCAGTCACGCCGGGCTTGGCGACCGTCGCCTCGAAGGCGTACAGGTTCACGCACACCAGATCGATCATCCCGATGCCGTGCTCGTCAGCCGCCGCCATGTGCTCGGGCACGTCGCGCCTAGCCAGGAGGCCACCGTGCACGCGCGGGTGAAGCGTCTTGACGCGGCCGTCCATCATCTCCGGAAAGCCCGTGAGGTCATCGATCGGACGGACCGGCACTCCCGCCTCGGCAAGCGCCTTCGCGGTGCCTCCGGTCGAGACGATCTCGACGCCGAACTCGGTTGCGAGCGTGCGGCAGAACTCGACGACCCCGGACTTGTCCGTGACCGATACCAGCGCGCGACGGACGGGCGTGTCAGACATGGAAACGACCCCCTGGAAACGACGGTGGAAGGAAGTGCGGACATTGTAGCCCACGCGCAGCGGACGATTCGCCCCGAAAACAGATCCGGCCGGCTCCGCCACCCGCGGAACCGGCCGGAAAGGATCTCACGCGAAACGAGCGTGAAAGCCGTGACTACTGCTCGATCTGCACCCAGGCGCCATCCGTGACCTTGTACGCCGAGATGATCTGCTGCTTGTTGTCGCCGTTCTCGTCGAACGCGACCATGCCGGTCACGCCATCGACCGAACCCGAGCGGACGGCGGCCATGACCGCGGCGCGGTCCGTGCCGGCCTCGAGGACGGCGTTGATGATCGCCCACGCGGCGTCATACGCATACGAGTCGTAGGCCTCAGGCGCCTTGCCGTATGCCTCCTCGTACTTGGTCGCGAACTCAGCGCCCTTGGGCTGCTGCTCCAGCGGAAGACCGAGCGAGGTGGCGAGGTCGCCCTCGGCGTTGGTGCCACCGGCGATCTCCATGTACTCGGGCGTGTAGAGCATGTCCCCGCCCATGACCGGCACCTTGAGGCCCGATTCCTTCATCTGCTTCGTGAGCAGCGCGCCTTCGGTGTGAGCACCCGCGTAGTAGACGGCGCCGGGCTTGGCGCTCTTGATCTTGGTGACCAGCGCGGAGAAGTCGACTTCCTTGGCCTGGATGCGGTCCTCGGAGGCGATCTTGCCGCCTGCGGCCTCGTAGGCCTTCTTGAACTCGGTGGCCAGTCCCTGGCCGTACGGCGTGCCGTCGTCGATCAGCGAGACGGCCGTGTAGCCCAGCTCCATCGCGAGCGCACCGGCGAACCCGCCCTGAGCGTCGTCCTTGGCCACGACGCGGTTCACGTTCTGCAAGCCGGTCGCCGTGAGCGCCGGATTCGAGGAGACCGTGACCATCGCGAGCGAGGACTTCTCGTACACCGGCGCAGCCGGGATCGAGCAGCCGGAGTTGAAGTGCCCCACGACGCCCACGACACCGGCGTCACCCGCGAGGACGTTCGCGACGTTGACCGCCTGCTTGGGGTCGGCCGCGTCGTCCTGTGCGTTGATCGCGAACGTGTAGCCGGCCTCCTTCGCCTCGTCGGAGGCGTTCGCCTCGTCGATGGCGATCTGCACGGCGCGCTTCATTCCCTCGCCGTACAGCGCGTTGTCGCCGGTCAGCGGTGCTGCGAAGCCGATCTTGACCTGTGTGCTCTCCGGAGCCGCAGCGTCGTCGTCCGCAGGCTGCGAGCAGCCCACAAGCCCGATCGAGAGTGCCGCGACGAGCGCCAACCTGAGTGCCATGCGAGCTGTATACCTCATGCCCGCTCCTTCCCCTGATGCGGTCCCCGTCACCCACTGGTGACGTAGCACATGAATATAGCAGGGGGCCCTATGCAATGGGAAGCAATGGACGGCGCGCAGGGACCCGCCCGGGAGGCGGTGCGCCCTACACGCCCGCGCGCGCGATGCGCCGACGGCGATAGAATCGCCACCACGCCCACGCGAACAGCACCAGCAGAGCGAGGACCATCGTCGGCACCAGAATCGCGAGGGCGGTCGACGCCACGGCGACGACATCCTCGATCGCGCTTGCCACGGGGGCGCCGGCCCCGCCCGTCGTCGCGTTGACGACCGGTCGGGCGCTCGCCTTCGCGGCGTGCACGCCCCCCGCCAACACGAGCCCCAGCGCGACCATCACGAACGGGTAGTTCTCGCCCGCCTGCCCACTCGCAGCCACGGCGACGACCGCGCCCGCCGCGGGCCGCACGAACGTCTGCAGCACGTCGTTCACGTGATCGACCGCGGGCACCTTGTCGGCAAGGATCTCGACGCCGAGAAGGACGCTCACGAGCGCGATCGCCCACCACTCGCCGATCGCGCTCCATGGCGACGCCAGCTCGATGACACCGAAGCGCTCGGCGACGGCCAGGCCCAACAGGGGGATGTAGGCGTTGAGCCCAGCGGGGAGCGCGAGCCCGATGGCGGTCAGGACGTCCATCCGTGCCTCCCGGTCAGTCGCCCGGCGAGATCCGCACGCGCCGGCCTTCGACCTGCACCCGGCCGCGAGCGATCATCTGCAGCGCGGCGGGATACAGCCTGTGCTCGGCCTCGTGGATCCTCGCCTCGAGCGATGCGAGCGTGTCGTCCTCCTCGATGCGGACCGCTTCCTGGGCGATCACAGGGCCCTCGTCGAAGACCTCGTTCGCGAAGTGGACGGTCACACCGGTCACCTTGACGCCGTACTCGAACGCGTCACGGATGCCGTTCGCGCCGGGGAAGCTGGGCAGCAACGCGGGATGCAGGTTCACGACCGCGTGCGGGTAGGCGTCGAGCACCTCGCGGCCAAGAAGGCGCATGTAGCCCGCCATCACGACCAGGTCGACGCCGCGGATACGGAACTCCTCCAAGAGTCGGGAGTTGTACGCCGAGGCGGTGTCGAACGCCCCGCGGTCGACATGCAGCGCGTCGATCCCGTGCCTCTGGGCCCGAGCGATGCCGCCGGCGGCCTCATGGCTCGAGATCACCACCGCGATGTCGGCATCGAGCGCGCCCGACTCGCTCGCATCGATGATCGCCTGGAGGTTGGTGCCCGAACCCGAGATCAGCACGCCCAGTCTCAGCCTCTTCGCCTGTCCCACGCCGCAACACTCCCCGATTCCCGGATGCGTACCAGTGGACCAGAGCGTATCAGGAGTCGCTACGAGAGGTAACGGACGACGCCCGAGCCCTGAGTGATCTCGCCGATCTCGAACACCGACTCGCCGGCTTCCCGAAGCTTCGCGGCGACACCCGGTGCGTCCTTCGGATCCAGGATGAGCGCCATCCCGATCCCCATGTTGAACGTCCGGTACGCCTCGTCGTCCCCGAGCGCCGCGGCCTCGACGACCGCGCTGATGACCGGCGGCACCGGCCACGTGCCGCGATGGATGAGCGCGTCGCACCCTGCGGGAAGCACGCGGTCGAGGTTCTCGGTGATCCCGCCGCCCGTGATGTGCGCCATCGCCTTGACCGGCGCCCCGTCCCGAACCAGCGGAAGCACAGACCCGACGTAGATGCGGGTCGGGGTCAGAAGCGCCTCGCCGAGCGTGACGCCGTCCAGATCCAGGCGCGGCAGCGCCAGCTGCCCCTCATGCCCCTCGACGAGCGCTTTGCGCACGAGCGAGAAGCCGTTGGAGTGCAGGCCGCTCGAGGCGAGCCCCAACACGACGTCGCCGGGCGTCACGGTGCTGCCGTCGATCGCCTTCGGGCGGTCGACGACGCCGACGCAGAAGCCGGAGAGGTCGTAGTCGCCGGGCTCCATGACGTCGGGATGCTCGGCCATCTCGCCTCCGACGAGCGCGCAGCCCGCCTGACGGCAACCCTCGGCGATGCCGCCGACGATGTCGGCGACCAGATCGGAATCGAGCTTGCCGATCGCGATGTAATCCAGGAAGAAGAGTGGCTCGGCCCCGGTGACGAGGATGTCGTTCACGCTCATGGCCACCAGGTCGATGCCCACCGTGTCGTGCTTGCCCAGCAACTGGGCCAAGATGAGCTTGGTGCCCACCCCGTCGGTGCCGCTCACAAGGACCG
>JAHEXP010000039.1 GCA_023252055.1 Coriobacteriia bacterium | reverse complement strand
CGCGTCCGGCCTGGAATGACTGGTCGGGCTGGGGCGTGCCCAAGATGGCGACACCGGCGTCCTGCTGGGTCACGAGTACAAGGGCGACGCCTTGGTACTCGGGCTTCTGCAGCAGGGTGTACGCGGCCGCGGCGAGGGTGACCACGACCACCGAGATGATGATCAGCTTCATGCGCGATCGGACGATCTTCAGGAAGTCCGTGAGTTCCATGCATTCCCCCCAAGACCGCTCGCGGATCGTGAAGGCCTCGCCCGTGGGGGCGGGGCCCACAACCCTATGTGCCCCGATTGTGTCAGCAACGTCGCGCAGTGTCACGTTGCCGCAGGCGTAGCCGGCCGCGCGGAACCGCCCGGGGGCTGTGGTACGCTCGGGCGCATGACCAGCGACGACGGCATCCAAGACCGCACACCGCACGGCCGGGTGCTGATGCTCGCCCCCGACCCGACGATATCGGGCCCGGTCCCCGGCCCGATCGGGAAGGTCGCGCACCGACTCGCGGACGCATTGAGGCTGGCCGGCTGGGAGGTCGATACCGAGCTGTGGGGACGCCACAGCCGGGACGAGGGCCTGCTGGGGAAGGTGACCGGCCGCGCCCGCGACCTGCTGCGGATCCGTCGCCGCCTATCACGCGGGGCCTACGATCTGGCGTTCATTCACACGACGCACGACTCCCGCGCACTGCTGCGCGACCTCCTGCTCGTCGTGCCGCTTCGCCAGCGGGTCGCTTGGGTGGTCCTGATCCATGGCAGTCACTTCGAGAAGGGCCGGCCGATCTTTGATCGGATGGCCCGCGCCTTGGTTGCGCGGGCGAGTGCCGTCCTGCTCCTGTCTTCGGAGGAGGTGGCGGCTTGGCGGAGCTTCTACCCCTCAGGGCACTACCGTCAGGTTGCGAACGCCCTGGCGCCGGAGCCCCCGGAGCTCGGGCGACGCTCCGCCGGTGCTCCGCGCGCGGATGAGTGTGAGGTCCTGTTCGTTGGGCGGCTCATCCGCGAGAAGGGTGTCCACGAGCTGATCGACGCTTTCGCCGCCCTGCGCTCGCGCCGCACGTGTCGGCTCACGGTGGCAGGGGAGGGACCGGAATGCGAGGCGCTCAGAGCTCGTGTGCACGAGCTCGGGATCGTCGAGGATGTCGAGTTCGCCGGGCACCTCGACGAGGATGGGCTGGCGGATCTGTACCGGCGAGCTGACGTCCTCGTGCTCCCGTCGTACAGCGAGGGGCTGCCGACGGTGCTTCTGGAGGCGATGAGCTTCGGGCTCCCGATCGTGACGACGCGCATCCGCGGTGCGGCAGACCATCTGGATGATGGGGTCAACGCGCTGTTCGTGCCCCCCCGCGACACCGAGGCCTTGGTGCGGGCTCTGGAGGATCTGCTCGATGACGAACCGCTGCGCGCGGCTATGGCGAGCCACAACGTCCTGAAGGCGCGGGACTTCAGCCCGAGGAAAGTGGCCGAAGCCTACGCGGCCGTGTTCGAGGACGTCATGCGAGAGAGGGGCGCGCTGTGACCGGGGACCCGCTGGAGCACGTCATCGCCTTCTGGAAGCCGATGATGGAGGTCCCGGCCGTCGGGGCCCCAGGCAACGTCCTCGAGCCGGCACAGACGCCGGGGCACGGATTCGGCGCCATGGCCCCCGCATCCGAGCCGCGTCGCTACACGATCGTCGACGGGCCCGACAGGATCCGCATCTTCGCCGCGGTCGAACCGATCGGGGCGGTCCCACCTTCGGCCACGGTCGTTGCGGAGGTTCTCGACGACACGGGGACGCCGTACTCCTACGTCCTGCGCCACTCTGACAACGGAGCGGTGGTGGTCCCGTTCGACCCGACCCGGGCCATCGAGGCCTTCTGGCACGAGGACTACCTGCCGCGCTCGCGGCGGAGCGCGCTTCCCAAGCCGCTCCTGTCGTTCTACTACACGGTCGCGAAGCGCTTCATGCCGGCGGTTGTCCGGCAGTGGCTGCGCAGGCGACTGGCGCACCGGGCGCTGGCCTCTCCTGACATGTTGACCTGGCCGATGGACCAGGACCTCGATCTGCTTCAGCGCTTCCTGCTCAAGGCACTCATGCTCGCAGCGGGGCGGACGGAGGTGGAGTTCGTCTGGTTCTGGCCGGACCGCCATCCGTGGGCAGTGACTCTCACGCACGACGTGGAGACGGGCAACGGCTTGGCGCGAGTTCCACACGTGGCGGAGCTTGAACGGAAGCGCGGCCTGAGGTCCTCGTTCAACATGGTGCCCCGCGACTACGAAGTCCCCGACGCCCTGGTCCAGGACTTGACCGGCGATGGGTTCGAGATCGGGGTCCACGGTTACACGCACGACGGGCTGTTGTTCTCCAGCAGAGCTGTCTTCGACGAGAGAACGGGGACGATCGAGGCGGCCGCGCGCCGTTGGGGGGCGGTGGGGTTCCGCTCGCCCGCGACCTACAGGAACCCGGATTGGCTGCCTCTGCTCCCGTTCGAGTACGACTCGTCATATTCGAACACCGCGCCGTGCGAGCCTCAGCCGGGAGGCTGCGGGTCCTTCTTCCCGTTCGCGGTCGGGCGGATGACCGAATTGCCGATCACCCTGCCGCAGGACCACACGCTGTTCGAACTGCTGCAGGAGTCCGGTCCCGGAACGTGGCTGTCCGTACTCAGCGCGATCAAGGCGTCGCACGGGATGGCATGTGTGCTCGCGCACCCGGACCCGGCGGAAGGCTACATGGGAATGCCCGAGAACCAGCTCGCCTACGAAGCGGTTCTCGATGAGGTGGCTGCATCCGATGCATGGAAGGCCCTGCCCCGTGACGTGGCACGCTGGTGGCGCGCTCGGGCCGAGGCGTCCCCCGAAGCGGGCGCGTTGATGGAGCGTGCATCGCTCGGGACCGCGCGTCTGGACGCCGCCGGGCGGCTCGAGATCGTACCGCCGCCAGCCTAGCGAGTAGGTCGGCTGCCGGCCCGTCGCTGCGGGGCGAGAGCATGTTCGTAGGCCGCCAGCAGCGCGGGGACCTGTCTCTCCCAGCGCAGCGCGGGGATGCGCTCCCTCGCCGCGGCCTCCATGGTCGAGCGCAGGGGCCCGTCGGTGAGCACCTCACGTATGCGCTCCGCGAAGGCCCTGACGTCGCCCGAAGGGGCATAGGCGGCGGCGTCTCCCGCAGAGAATCGCGTTTCGGGCAGGTCGAACGCCACGATCGGCGTGCCTGAGGCCATGTACTGCATGACCTTGATGAACGTCGAGTGGTCGTTCAGCGGGCTCGAAGGCTCGGGGCACACACACGCATCAGCGGTCGCAAGGTAGCGGGACAGGATCTCCTCGTCGCTGATCCAGCCTGTGAAATCCACGAACTCCTCGATGCCGAGTTCCGCCGCTTGGCGCCTGAGCGAAGGCGCCGCGTTACCGTCGCCGACCAGAGCGAACGTCGCGTCATGGAAACCCATCTCGTGAACGAGCACGTCGACCGCCGATAGGAGCACGTCGGCGCCATCCTGGTAGCCCATGACCCCCATGTAGACGACGAGCCAGCGACGCCCACGTTTCAGGCCGGGGTCCGCCGCCACCGGCAGGGGCCACCCTTCGCGCGGACCGTTGCGGACGACGAAGACGCTACCGGGACGCTTGTGTCCGCGAGAGACGGCGATCCGGCGATACGACTCGTTGCAAGCGATCACGGTGTCGGCGAGAGCGTACGTCATACGCTCCGACCATCTGAGCACTCGCAGGACCGGCCCGCGATCGCGTTCGTAGAGCACGGAGAAGAGCTCCGGTGTGAGGTCGTGCTGATCGAAGATGAAGCGCTTGCCGAGAAGCTTGAACGGCCACACGATCAGGAAGAAGAGGTCCGGCGGGTTGCACGCCTGGATGACGTCGAAGCCAGGGGAGCGCAGCAACCCCAGCATGAGCCACGAGGTCTTGGCGAGGGCCACGACATACTCGGCGATCTGCGACACGGCGCCGCCGGTCGCCGTGTGCGGGCGGTAGCGTTTGATCGTCACGCCCTCGAGCGGTTCCTCGATCTCGCGCTCCGGGGCTGCCGGGCAGATGACGCTGACGACGTAGCCGGCCGCATGGAGCGAGCGAGCCTCCTCGGTCACCCGGCGGTCGCCGGGCACCGGCGCGTTCTCGACGAGTATCAGGACCCGATGCGGCCGGGTGGTGCCACCGCTCATCGGGCTGTGATCGCGAGGGCTCACGCTGTCCAGCGATACAGAACGGCGCCTGCTGCCCGCGTCACCCACGTCGGGGAGTTGCGGATGATGCGCTTCGGCAGTTCCCCGACGCTCGAGATCCCCTCGCTCGGAGTATGTCTGGAGATGTGTGTGTAGACGAGTGGGCTCTCCGTGTGTCCCCAGCCGGACTTGTACTCGCGCAGTCCGTCCGCTCCCCGGTCTGTGCGGCCGAGGTCGAGCGTATGGAACCCCTCGCGGCAGCCCTTCACCATCATCTCCCATTCGATGAGGTGCCCCGCGCCGGCGAATGGGAGCTCGGGGTCGGATGCGTGGTACTTCGCCACGAGGGTGCCGTTCGACTGGAGGTACACACCTGCGGCGAGAACGGTTCCGTCGAGCCGCGCGGTCGCGACGAGCCCGTTGCCAGGCTCGAGTACACGTTCCTGCAGGAGGTCGAAGAAGCGGCGCGGCTGTACAGGGACGCCATGCCGCCTCCGCGTGAGCGTATGCATGCGGTAGAACGTCGCGATGTCTTCGGGGCCGTTGCCGAACGAGACCTGCACGCCCATGCGGATCGCACGGTTGCGGTTCTCCCGCTGGCTCTTGTGAGGGTGCAGGTCCGCGGGGTCGCTCGGTAGCGTCATCTGGTGGATGAAGCCGACATCCACGGGGAACCTGTCGGTACCCTCGGGCAGGTTCGCGCGGATCTCAAACTCGCGGATCGGGCTCGCCAGCACGAACTCCTGGATCGCAGCCACGATCGCAGCCGGGTCCTGGTCATGATCCATGAGGAGCGGGCACGAGTCGGTGAACGGAAGCGAGATCCAACGCAGCGGGCCGAAGGGGGAGCGAGCGGCGATCACCGGGGCGCCCGCGACGATGGCGCCGTCTGCGTCCACCACCGCCATGACGAACGAGCCGAAGTGGTAGCAGTCGGCGATGACCGACGTCCAAGCGGGCAGGTGGAACGGCCCCGCTTGCGGATGCGCGGCGACGTACCCGGCCCAGCCGGGATCGTTCATCGGGACCGTGATGACTCTCACTGGCGCTCCAAGTCTCGAATCGACGGCCCCGCCGACCTGCGGCCGAGCGGTGACGGTGCTCACGATCCGGTCTCGCGGAACTTGAACAGTAACTTCCGCATCCACGGCGCCCGCAGGAGCCGCACCGGTATGCATCGGTAGGCGAACCTCAGCACGGGGTTGAATACGTAGTCCATCGAGGGCGGATCGTTGATGATCCCCCCGCCGAACTTCAGTTTGAAGATCGACTGGGAGTACTCGGCGCCGAGAGCAGACTGCCGTCCGGATAGTACCGCGTCCGCCACCTCGGACTCGATCCCGCCGAGGTCCGAGAAGGAGCAACCCTGCGCCTTCGCCCACTTGAACGCTTCCCAGTGGAGCAGCTCGTTCGGGCGGAAGTCGCCATGCGCACCGGACCACGGGGCCTCCATGTGCTGGCACGTGTCCCCGAACGGGATGAGGAGCTGCGCCGAGATCGGCTCTCCTCCGAACTCGGCTATCAGGAGGGCGATGTGGCCGCCCGGCTCAAGCGCGTCCCACAGCACGCGGTAGTAGTCGTCCTCACGCCGCGCGTAACCGAGCCGCGCGCTCTGAACGTCCTTCAGGCGGTTGAAGATCGCGAGGTCCGCCAAGGAGCCACGGCGCACGGTGATGCCTTGCGTCTGCGCGGTTCGGACGTGCTGGCGGCACTTCTTGCTCATCCGAGCAAAGACTTCCTCGAGTTCCGGGCGCAGGTCGATGAGCACCGTCGAGGTGAAGTCGATGTCGAACGCTCCCAGGCGGAAGCCGCGCCGCCGCAACTCGTCACTCATCCAGCCGCATGCGCGCGGCGGCTGTACGACGAGGTACTGGACGCCGTTGTCGTGCGCCAGGCGCTGCATCTCGTCGAAGGCGAGTCGCGCAAGGTCCGGCCTGTCGGCGGGCGCGATAGGCCCCCGGCACACGAAGCCGACGTCGCCCGCCGCGGGCATCGGCCGGGCGACCATCTGGGCACCGGCCACGATCGCGTCGTCTTCCGTGATCACGACACGGACGGCGCGCCAGCCGATGGCGGTCCGGCCGCGTCCCCAAGCGCTCGTCTGGGCGTAGTGCCCGTGCTCGGCGCGCTCGAGGAACGCGTCCCAATCGGGGTCGACGGGCGAGTCGGAGATGCGCACGGAGAAACCCGCGACGGTGCGTCCTCGCGGGGTCACACGATGCGTCTCAGGCGGTGCCATGCGGTCCCCTCGGCCGTGCGCGAGTCGTCTGTGAAACTCGGGCTCGGCGTCGTGCTCACTCTGAGCCCGTCGGGATCGTGCCTCGCCTGCGCCGTCACGATAACACCGCTGCGGCCGCACTTGCCCGGTCCGACCTGGAAGCGCCCGCGACGCCGACGCGGCAGCGACTCCACCGGTCCGCACGGCGTATAGTTTCCCCGCATCGCCCGCTCGCGCACTGACCAATCTCACGAACAACTTGGAGGCGGGCATTGGAGCGGGGAGCCAACACCTCGACCTCGGCGCGCTACGTGCTCGAGGAGCTGAAGTTCATACGATCCCTGCGTGATGTGCGGATCTTCGCGGCGAAGGTCGCCTACAAGTTGCCGACTCTCGGTGGCGGCATGCCGGCCGGAGGGGCGGCGCCCGTTCCGCCGAGCGTTCAGATCGAGCCGACGAACCGATGCAACCTGAGGTGCGTGACATGTCCAGGCGACCGGACGAGTTGTCCCAAGGGCTTCATGGACATGGCCCTCTTCGAGCGCATCGTCTCTGAGGCCGCGGACGTGGGGGTACAGCGCATCCACCTGTACCTTCGTGGCGAGCCGATGCTGCACCCGAGGATCTTCGACATGGTCGCCTTCATCAAGTCCAAGGGGCTGCCCGTCCACCTGACGACCAACGGAACGTTGCTGACTCCGGAGCGGAGCGCGGCGCTGCTCGCGTCGGGCGTCACCAGCGCCGACCAGCTCACGATCTCGTTCCTCGGCCACTCGAAGCAGAGCCACGAGGCGACGATGGTCGGGGTCGACCACGATGCCGTGATCGCCAACATCCTCGAACTGGTTCGGCTGCGGCGACAGATGCGCGTCAACGGGCCGGTCATCGAAACGATCCTGAACGCCCCTCCCCAAACGCAAGGAGAGGGCGGCGACTTCTTGAAGTTCTGGCGCGGCAAGGTCGACCACGCTCGTCTCGGCGACTACTCGATCGAGTTCCAGGAGTATGGCCGCGACGCGGTCTCCGCGATCCGTCGGACCCACCCGTGCAACGCGATCTACGAGCGTCTCCTGGTCTTCTGGAACGGCGTGGTCCCCCAGTGCAATGGGGACTTCGACGGCGAGTGCCCCCTCGGCGACCTCAACGTCGATTCCATCGAAGACATCTGGAACGGCGAGCGCCTGCGAGCGGTGCGGAAGTTCCACGAGGAGGGGCGCATCGACGAGCTGCCGATGTGCCTTCACTGCGACTTGTAGCCTCGTCCCGCAGACGCCGGCACCGAGCTCAGCGCACCCTCCGAAGCCGTCCGGCCGGGGCGGGGAGGCCCGGATGGTGCTATGCTTCCGCCCAACGAAGTCTGTCCGCGCACGTTCCGCGCGAGGACGAGAGTCGGGATGATCCACTGTTCCACCATCCGCGAGCGGCCCCATGAGCTGCACCGGACGCTCGCCAGGGTAATCGCCGTCGCGCTGCTGCTCACGGTCGCGGTGCCCTGCGCCGCGCAAGCCGCGCAGACATCCGGGTTCCCTCGCATCGCCATCTGGTGGCCCGACGCCGACGCGCAGAGTGCGACGAGCCTGGCCAAGTGCGACTGGATCGCCCTGCAGTCCTACGACGCAGCCCACATCGCCCCCCTGCGCGCACTCAACCCGAACATCTATGTGCTGGGTTCCACCAGCGCCCGCGAACTGAACTACAGTCTCAGCTCCCACGACAGTCCGGCCAATGTGGAACTCCGGACCGCTTCGACCGATTGGATGTTGACGCAGGTCGGCTCCAGGCTCACCGGCGACGTCTCGGCCGGCGCCACGTCGATCCCCGTCTCCGACACCTCCAAGTTCGCTGTGGGCGAGATGGCGCTCGTCGACCACGAACTCGTACACGTTGCGGCCGTCGGGTCCGGGAGACTGACGGTGACTGATCGAGGGATCGTCACGACTGCGGCGTCCCATGGAGCGGGAGCCCGGATCGCGTCGGTCGTCTCGCACTGGCCGAGGTCCATCTCGATGGATCTGTCGACCAACTGCTCGGTCAGGGATGTCGGCCACGGGCCGGAGACGTGGAGCGACTGGTCGGTCCGCAGGGCCACGTCCGAACTGAACGCCGCCGACTGGGACGGCCTGCTGATCGACTGCCTCGAGAGCGACATACGCTGGATGGTCACCAACGGCGATGTCCGCTCGATCGACCCCGACCGGTCCAACATCGCGGTTGCGGACGGCTACTCCGCGTTCAACGCATCATGGAGTGAAGGCGCCGCCGCGTACGGCTCGGCGCTGCGGGCGGCCAGCGGGGACAAGATCCTGATCGGCAACAACAACATGCGCAACTTCGCGCTCAACGGGATCGTCTTCGAGGAGTACCCCTACGAGGGCCTGTCGCTGACGAACTGGAACACCGTGTTCATCGGCCCGTTCGCCTATCCCCGGGCGTCATATCCCGAGTGGTGCACCGGCGCCGCGTCGCCGAACCTCACGACGTTCCAGACCTATGGGGCTGCAACCAACTACCAGCTGATGCGCTACGGGTTGTGTTCGACGCTCATGGACGACGGCTACTTCTCCTACGCGAAGTCGTCGACGGGCCATGCGCGCAACGGAGTCTGGTGGTACGACGAATATGACAACGCGGGCGCGGGCCGAGGCTACCTTGGAACGCCTGTCGGCGATGCGACCAAGGTCGGAGGCGCGTGGCGTCGTGACTTCACCAGCGGCATCGCGCTCGTGAACCCGACCTCGGGTCCGGTCACGGTGGACCTGGGCGGAACGTTCGGCAAGATCCGCGGCACGCAGGATCCCGAGGTCAACAACGGGAAGATCGTCACGTCCGTGACGATCCCCTCGCGCGACGGCATCATCCTGCTCCGCGTGCCGACCGCGACCCTGTGCGCCTCGGTCGCCGTGCTCCCGTACGGGCAGGAGACGACCCTGACCGCGAGCATCGTCCCGGTCCAGTCGGCACGCATCCAATTGGAGCGTCGCGCGGTCGGAAAGACGCTGTGGAAGGTGAGCGCCGCGCCGACGCTCGATGCAAATGGGGCGGCGCAGGTGGTTCGTTCGCCCGAAGTGACGACCGACTACCGTGTGCTCGTCGAGGGAACGGCCGTTGTTTCCAAGGCCGTGCGGGTCTCCGTGCGGCCGCGCCTGTCCCTGCACGTTTCGAGCCTCACGGTTCGAGCGGGCAGCAGTCTGCGGCTGTACGGCACCATCACGCACCCGGGCCGGGTCCCGATTCTGCTGCAGCGAAGATCCGGTGGCGTGTGGCGCACCGTGCGCCGCATGGTGACGAGTTCGGCGGGGCGCTATAGCACCCGCGTACACTTCTCGAAGCGCGGGACGTTCACCTACCGCGTCCGGGCTACGGCCGATGCAAGCCATCTCACAGCCGTCAGCGGTGCGGCTTCGCTGGTCGTCCGCTAGGATTCAGGGACCTGCGGTGTTGCCCGAGCCCCGAGCGTCCCTGTATCCCGCTGGAGAGGTGCGACGATGAAGATCCCGTTCGTGGACCTGAAGAGCCAGGGTGTCGAGTACCTCGAACCGTTCGAGTGCGTGCTCCGCTCGATCGTCGAGCGCGCGGCATACACGCTCGGGCCGGAGGTCGCAGAGTTCGAGTCGGCATTCGCGCTGATGTGTGGTTGCCACCATGCCGTGGGTGTCAGCTCCGGCACCGACGCCCTCGCACTCGCATATCTGGCGGTCGGCGTGCGCCCGGGCGACGAGGTCATCGTGCCGGCGAACACGTTCATAGCCACGGCCGAAGCCGTGAGCCACATAGGCGCAACGCCGGTCTTCGTCGACTGCCTCAAGGACACCGCGAACCTCGACCCGGCGATGCTTGCGGCGGCGTGCACCGGCAGGACCCGGGCGATCGTTCCCGTGCACCTGTACGGGCAGCCGGCGGACATGGACCCCATCTTGGCCTTCGCGGCCGAGCGCGGGATCCCCGTCGTCGAGGACGCCTGCCAAGCGCATGGAGCGACATATCACGGACGGCCTGTCGGCTCCCTCGGGGCCGCAGCCGCCTTCAGCTTCTATCCAGGCAAGAATCTCGGCGCTTTGGGCGATGGAGGTGCGGTCACCACGAACGACCCGGCGATCGCCGACCACGTGGCGCTGCTGCGCAACCACGGACAGTCGGACAAGTACACCCACGCCGAGATCGGGTACTGCGATCGACTGCACAACCTCCAGGCGGCGTTCCTGGCGGTGAAGTTGCCGCATCTGGCGGAGGCGAACGAGAGCCGGAGGCGCGCGGCGGCTCACTACGATCGCTTGCTCGCCGGGGTCCCGGGGATCGAGCCGATCCGCACCCGGAGCGATGTCGGGCACGTCCATCACCTGTACGTGGTGCAGGTCGATGACCGGAACGCGGTGCGCAGCGCGCTCGACTCGGCTGGGGTCGAGAGCGGGATCCACTACCCGGTTCCTCTGCACCTGACGCCCGCCTATCGCGCGCTCGGCCACGCGACAGGGGACTTCCCGGTCGCAGAGCGGTTGGCCGGACGCATCCTGTCGCTGCCGATGCACCCCTACCTCACCGAGGCGCATGTGGAGTACGTCGTTGGCGTCATCAGGGCAACACTGGCGTGACAGCGGCGCCGCGCCCGGTCGCCGGAGACGATACTGTGGGGACCATGAAGCGCCCCAGCCGATCGGTTCTGATCGTTACATCCGCAGTCGCGGTGTGCCTTCTCGTGCTCGGATTCGGCGGGCTTGCGTGGGCCAGCGGGCTCCAAAGCGCAGCCGCCGCCGCGAAGAGTGAGGCGAAGGCGGGCGCAAGCAGCCTCGCGGCGCAGGACGCCACGGCCGCGGTCTCACACTTCCGCGCTGCCGCAAAGGGCTTCTCGGCGGTGCGATCGAGTCTCGGCCCCGAGTGGGTCGGCGGGCTTGTGCGGGCCGTCCCGTGGGTGGGACGGCAGTACGTTGCGACGCGGTCGTTGGCGACGATCGGGGCGGACGTCTCAGGCGCCGGCGCCGAGTTGGCGCTCGCCTTGGCGGAGTCATCATCGACCGCGGTGCCGACCGGTTCCACACGTTTCGGCGTGCTCCTGTCGGTCGGCCGGGTCCACATCGACACGGCGCTCACCCTCTTGGGGGATGCCGCAGACAGGATCGCGGGGCTGGACGAGACCGGTCTCCACCCGAGGCTCGTCACAGCGATCCATGAGCTCCAAGGCGAGATCAGCGCCGTGGCACCGTTCCTCGACCGCAGCCGCTCGCTCCTCGCGCTCGAGCGCTTCATGCTCTCGGCCCCGCGTCGCATCCTCGTGGTCTCGCAGAACAGCGCGGAGCTCCGGCCAACCGGCGGCTTCACCGGAAGCTACGGGATCCTCGACGTCGGCCCACAGGGCTTCAAGCTCGACACCTACACCGATGTGTACAGACTTCCCGATCCGCCCGGGCGCGTCGTGCCGCCGCCCGGTGCGCGGATGACGAACGATTTCGGCTTCCGTGACGCCAACTGGTGGATAGATTTCCCGACCAGCGCCAAAGCGATGCTCGGGTTCTGGCGGGGGTACGGGCAACCGAACGTCGACGGTATCGTCGCGTTGGACGTCGTCGCGGTGAAGGACCTCCTCGGGGTCTTCGGCCCGGTCTACGTCGCGAGCTACGACGAGACGTTCACCGCGGACAACCTTCTCGACCGCCTGCTGTACCTCATCGAGGTCAAGTCCGGCGGTTCACCCACGAAGAAGGATGTGCTCGTCGCTCTCGCAGAGGAGCTGCAGACCCGGATGCTCAGCGGCTCCCCGCAGGAGATGGCGGGCGCTGCTCTCGTACTGGCGCGGGCGGCCGACGCCAAGCACATCCAGTTCTACTTCGAGGACGCCGCCGCCGAGGCGGCCGTTGCCCGGATCGGCTGGTCCGGGAGCATAGCCCCGCCCTCCGGCGCCACGGATGTGCTCGCGGTCTCCAATGCGATGACGCGGCCCGGCAAGGTCAACATCGCCGTCAGGAAAGCGATCTCGTACCAGGTCGGCCTGCAGGCGAACGGCGCGGCCGAAACGACCCTGGTCCTGGACTATTCGAACAGCGCGACCGCTCAGTTCGCGATCTCCAGCAGCAGTACGTTCCGCGACTACCTGCGCGTGTACCGCAAGCCGGGCACGACCCTGTCCCTCTCGACCGGTGCGGCGCCGAGCTTGAACGCGACCGTCGAGGCGGGTGTCCCCGTGATCGTGCACGAGTTCCTGCTCAAGCGCGGAGCGACGCATCGGGAGACGATCCTGACCCGGGTACCCGGCGCCTGGGAGCCGGGCAGCGCCCCGGTCCTGCCGCGCCCGCCCGCCCGGAACGCGGCGACGCAGACAGGCGCGGGCCTCACGCACTATCGGCTCTTCGTCGTGAGGCAGGCTGACCTCCAGGATGTCCCGATCACGGTGATCGTCACGCCGCCCGCCGGATGGCGCATCCTGGGGGTGGAGGCGTGGAGCGCCGCCTCAAGCGCGAAGTTGCCGACATCGTTCGATGCGGTCGCTGCCCGACTGACCGCCCCGCTTGCCGGGGACGAGATCATGGACGTGCTCATGGGGCCTGAGTAGAGATCGCGACCGCTGACTGCATCGAGGGGACGGCGACGACACGTGACGCACTTCGTTCACCCGCAGGGGATCTGCGAGACGGCCGATGTCGGAGAGGGCACTCGCGTGTGGGCATTCACGCATGTCTTGGCCGGGGCCCGTATCGGCGCTGACTGCAACATCTGCGACCACGTCTTCATCGAGAACGATGTCATCGTGGGCGACCGTGTGACCGTGAAATCGGGCGTTCAACTGTGGGACGGCTTGCGCGTGGGGGACGACGTGTTCATCGGTCCGAACGCGACCTTCACCAACGACCCGTTCCCCCGCAGCAAGGTCTACGAACACGCGGTCGCGCAGACACGCGTCGAGAACGGTGCATCGATCGGCGCGAACGCGACGATCCTGCCCGGCATCATCGTGGGCGCTCGGGCCATGGTCGGCGCCGGCAGCGTTGTGACCCGCGACGTTCCTCCCGGCGCGATCGTCGCCGGCAACCCTGCGCGCGTGATCGGCGACGTGGGAAAGCGCTAGAGACGCGGCGCGGACGTGCCGCCTGTGACGTCCGGGCGCGCGGTGGGCGTCGGTTGCGCCCCAGAGCGATGCCCCATCTCTTAACAAACCTTGATTCGCGCTAAAGAGTGCCTCCGCACGTCCCGATAGAGTCAATGACCTTGAAAAGCGACGCAGCGGCGAACCTCACCGCGACAAAGGCACAGTCGGCGAAAGCCGGCCTCGCAAAGCCACGGGTCTACCGGGAGAACGTTCCCCAGGACAGCCGGGCTGCCGTCGGAAAGCGGGCTCCGAAACACATGCGGACCCGATCTCCCCTCGGCTTTGACGGAGGAGGAGATCGGGTTCGCTGCGTCTCGGACGACCTGCGAGGCGAATACCGTGCACTTCATCACCACCCCGCTCCACTCGACAGCATCGCGTTCGACCGCCCGTCGGGCGCTCGCGATGCTGTTCGTCGTCGCGTCGATCGCGCTCATCGCCGCGACTCCGAGCGTCGCGACCGCCGCGACCCAGCCGGCGTTCCCGCATCTGGCCATCTGGTGGCCGGACACCGGCAGCCAGCCTGTCTCGCAGCTCGCGAAGACCGACTACATCGCTCTGCAGCAGTGGGACATCTCGAAGATCGCGCCGCTGCGCGCCGCGAACCCCAACCTGGTCATCCTCGGTTCCACGAGCGCCCGTGAGCTCAACTACTACCTGGCCGACTACAATCACGCGGTCAATGTCGAGCTCCGCAGCGTCTCCACCGACTGGATGCTGACGCAGGTCGGCTCCAAGCTCACCGCCGACATCACCGCGCAGGCCACCACGATCCCGGTTGCCGACACCACCAAGTTCGCGGCCGGCGAGATGGCGCTCGTCGATCATGAGCTCGTCCACATCGTCACGGTCGGTAGCTCCTCGCTGACCGTCACGCGTGGCCAGGTCACTCCGACCGCCGCGCACGCATCCGGGACACGCATCGCATCGGTCGTCGCCAACTGGGCCGGTTCGGTCACGATGGACGTCTCCACGAACTGCCCGAAGCGCGACGTCGGCCACGGCCTCGAGACCTGGAACGACTGGAACGTCCGTCGCGGCCAGACGGTCCTCGCGTCCGCCGACTGGGATGGCCTCCTCATCGACTGCTTCGAGAGCAACCCGCACTGGATGATCGGCAACAACCGCTCGATCGATCCGATGCGCACCAACGTTCCCGTGACCGACGGCTACGCCGCTCTCGACACCGCGTGGAACAACGGAGCCACCGCCTACGGCAACGCTCTCCGTGCAGCGGTCGGCACCAAGATCCTCATCGGCAACGGCAACATGCGGAACTACAACATGAACGGCAACATCTTTGAGGAGTTCCCCTACGCCAGCCTGTCGCCGACCAACTGGAACACCGTTTTCGTCGGTCCGTACAGCGCTCCCCGCGCCTCGTATCCCGAGTGGTGTGCCAACGCGAAGGCGCCGAACCTGACCCTCGTCCAGACCTACGGTGCGCACAACGACTACAAGCTGATGCGCTTCGGCCTGACCTCCGCTCTCATGAGCGACGGCTACTTCAGCTACGCACTCTCATCCAGCGGTCACGCCCACAACGGCATCGACTGGTTCGACGAGTACGACAACGCCGGAGCCGGTCGCGGATATCTCGGACAGCCGACCGGTGCAGCGGTCAAGGCCGGTAACGCGTGGCGTCGCGACTACGCCGGTGGCGTCGCCCTTGTGAACCCCACCACCGCAGCTGTCACCGTCTCGCTCGGCGGTACGTTCCGCAAGATCCAGGGCACGCAGGATCCGACGGTCAACGACGGCACGACCGTCACGTCGGTCACGATCGCCGCGCATGACGGCATCGTCCTCCTGCGGATCGCCCCCACACCGGTTCCGACTCCGACCCCCACGCCGGTCCCGACGACGACGCCGGCCCCGGTTCCGACCCCGACCCCCGCCCCG
>JAHEXP010000081.1 GCA_023252055.1 Coriobacteriia bacterium | reverse complement strand
CGAGGGGAGATGTGGTCATGGAGTACCGCACCGCAGGTGAGTCGCACGGCAGGGCGCTCGTGGCGCTCGTATCCGGCGTGCCCGCCGGCGTTCCGTTCGCCGTTGCGGACGTGGACGCGGACCTCGCTCGCAGGCAGGTGGGTTACGGGCGCGGCGGCCGCATGGCGATCGAGACCGACCGCGCCGTGCTGCTCGCCGGTGTGCGGCATGGACTGACCATGGGCTCCCCGGTGGCGATCACCGTCGCCAACCGCGATTGGGACAACTGGACCGACGTCATGGCCGCTGCGGCGCCCTCTGAGGGCTCCGTGGACGGTGGCGCGGTGAGCGCGCCGCGTCCCGGGCACGCCGATCTGGCCGGTTGCCAGCGCATTGGGAGCACCGACGCCCGCGACGTCCTCGAGCGCGCGAGCGCGCGTGAGACTGCGGCACGGGTGGCTGCGGGTGCCGTGGCCAAGGCGCTGCTACGGGCGCTGGGAGTGGAGGTCTTCTCCTGGGTCGAGCGCATCGGCTCCGCCGCGTGCGGCCCGCTGCTCCCCGAGGGCGTGGACCGCGGCGCCGTGGAGGCATGCGACGTGCGCTGCCCGCACCCCGAGACCGCTTCCGCCATGCGCGCGGCCGTCGACGCCGCTCGCGAAGCGGGGGAGAGCCTCGGAGGCGTGGTGAGCGTTGCCGCCACCGGGCTCGTGCCGGGGCTCGGCTCCTACGCGGAGCGCCGCGACGGCCTGGATGCGCTGCTCGCCGGTGCGCTGGCCTCCATCCCCGCGGTCAAGGGTGTGGAGTTCGGCGACGGGTTCGGGCTGGCGGGTGTTCCCGGCTCTCAAGCCCACGACGCGATCGTACGCAGCGATGAGGGCGCGCCGCGCCGCGTGACCAACCATGCCGGCGGGCTCGAAGGCGGCATGAGCAACGGCGAGACGCTCGTGGTGCGCGTGGCCATGAAGCCCATCCCCACGCTGATGAAGCCGCTCGCCACCGTGGACATGGTGACCGGGGAGGCCGCCGACGCGGCGCGCGAGCGCTCCGACGTATGCGCCGTGCCCGCAGCGGGCGTCGTGGCCGAGGCAGAGGTGGCGCTCGTGCTCGCGGGAGCGTATACGCGCATGTTCGGCGACACCTGCCTGACCGACATCCTCGCAGCCGTTGAGCGCTACCGCGAGCGGGTGGGGCGGTGAGGGAGATGCGGCCGCTGTTCCTGATCGGATTCATGGGTGCCGGCAAGACCACCGTCGGCCGCATCGTGGCCGATCGTCTGGGGCGCCCCTTCACGGACCTCGATCGCTGGATCGAGGAGTCGACGGAGCGCAGCATCGACGAGCTGTTCGAACAGCGCGGCGAGGACGGCTTCCGCGACATCGAACGCAGGGCGCTCGAGGTCTCTGCGCATCTGCCGGATGCAGTGATCGCCTGCGGCGGCGGCATCGTGACCGATGAGGACAGCCGGCGCCTGTTGGAGGAGTCCGGCGACGTCGTCTACCTCGCGGTCAACGCCGAGGAGGCGCTCGCGCGCGTGGGCGGCGAGTACACGGGGCGGCCGCTGCTTTCCGGCGCGGACCCCGTGGGAGCCGCGGCGCTCCTGCAGCTTCGCGAGCTGCTCTACGAGGAGGCCGCAGACTTCACCGTGGACACGGTGGGGCACGGCCCGCAGTCTGTGGCCGACCGCATCGTCGAGTGGGTGGTGATGGAGCCGTGATCGTCGCTCCCGAGCGCATTCCCGTACGGACCCCCGGCGGCTCCTATGACGTCCTGGTGGGCCCCGGTCTGCTTCGTGTCGTAGGCGGCCTTGTGAAGCGTCTCGCGCCCGGTGCGCGCTGTTTCCTCGTCACGGACGGCAACGTGGCACGCTTGCACGGCCCCATCGTCGAGGGCTCGATCCTGGATGCCGGCGTGGAACTGTTCGTGGCCACGCAGAACCCCGGCGAGGCGTCGAAGAACTGGTTCGAGGCCGGCATGATGATGGAACTCCTGTCCGAGGCCGGCTTCGGCCGTGACTCGGTGCTCGTGGCGCTTGGCGGCGGCGTGGTGGGCGATCTTGCGGGCTTCGTCGCCTCCGTCTACATGCGCGGCGTGCCCGTGGTGCACGTGCCCACGACGCTGCTCGCGCAGGTGGACTCGTCCATCGGCGGCAAGACCGGCGTGGACCTGCGGCACGGCAAGAACCTCGCGGGCACCTATTGGCAGCCGCTGATGGTGCTTTCCGACACTTCCTGCCTGGCGTCGCTTCCGGAGTCCGAATGGCGATGCGGCTTCGCGGAGCTCGCCAAGTCCGCGTTCCTCGCCGGCGACGCCGAGACCGCCGGGCTCGAGGCCTCGTGCGAGCAGCTGGTCGCCGGCGACGAGGAGACGGTGCGCGCCGCGGTTCTGATGGCCGCCGGCTTCAAGGCGCGCGTCGTGAGCGGCGACGAACGCGAGGACTGCGACCGCGAGCAACTCAACTACGGCCACACGCTCGCGCACGCACTGGAGCGCGAGCTCGGGTATGGAACGGTTTCGCACGGCGTGGCGGTAGCTGAGGGGATGCGGTTCGCCGCGGCGCTCTCGGCACGCCTCGCGGGTGCGGCGCCGGAATGGGTGCAGCGACAGGAGCGCCTGCTCGACTCGCTGGGCCTCACGCGCGGCTCCTACGATCTGGCGTCAGACAAGCTGCTCGCCGCCATGCACGCGGACAAGAAGGCCCGCGACGGCAAGGTGCGCTTCATCCTGTCACGCGAGCCGGGGCAGTGGTCGGCCGTGACGGTGGAAGACGATATCCTGAGGGAAGCACTCGACATGTGGCGACAGCAGGGGAGGGAGGGCTCATGAGGGTCCTCGTACTGAGCGGGCCGAACCTCAACCTTCTTGGCGTGCGCGAGCCCGAGGTATACGGTGCGCTCTCGCTGTCCGACATCGAGACTGCGGTCCTCATGCGCGCCGATGAGCTCGGGTGCGCGGTGGAGTTCTTCCAGAGCAACGTGGAGGGCGAACTGATCGACCGCCTGCAGGTTGCCATGCTCAACTGCGACGGCGTGGTGTTCAACCCGGGCGGCTACACGCACACGTCGGTGGCGCTGCGCGACGCGGTCGCCGCGATCGGCATCCCCGTGGTGGAGGTGCACCTCTCCAACATCGCCGCCCGCGAGGAGTTCCGCCACGCCTCGATGATCGCGCCGGTATGCGTGGGCCAGATCTCGGGCTTCGGCCCCCGTTCGTACACGCTCGGCTTGGAGGCCGTCGTCGAGACGGTGAAGGCACGCCGAGGCTGATCCGGCGCGGGAGGCTGCGCGAACCGCGGAAGCTGCGCTACTGCTCCCACCAGGTGTCGACTTTGAGCTTGTCGCCGGGGACCACCGGGTACAGCGGCGGCGGGTTGCTCTTCAGGCGCGGGTCGATCCTGAAGCTGCGCGTCCCGTAGCCGGACGAGAACCCGATCTCCACCGCCATCGCGCGCGAGCCCTTGACCGTGACGGAGGTCTTGAGCGGCGGAGTGTACGCGGTGCTCCACGTCTTGCTGGATGAGTTGTACTGCTTGCACTTGCCCGCGCCCGTGTTGTCGGGTCCCACACCGCCCGATTCGGCCAGCAGCGCCGCCTGAGCGGTCTGGTCGGCCGGCATCCCCTGCATCCAGTACGGGAACAGCACCTCGCTGGAAGCGACGATCCCGCAGCTGTGGGTCGTGTTGGTGCTCGCCGGGACCACGTTGCCGATGACGTACGCGTCTTGGCTGGTGCCGAGCGTCACTCCGGCGTCGTAGGTGCCCTGCACGTAGATGTTGTCGTCGAAGAACATGACGCCGGACGCCGGGACCGTCAGCGTGGCGACCGATGTGACGGTCATGGCGCCGAGTTGCGGGTCCGCCGGGTAGCCCGAGCGGGGATAGTTGTAGTTGATCGCCGTGATCTTGGCGACTCCCACCTGCGCACCGTTGATGGTGAGCCGGTATCCGAGGCCTCCCGAGCCCGAGTAGTAGGCGCTCTGAGCGATGGCTGTGGTCTTGATCGCGGTGATGTCGGTGGTGAGCCCGCTGAAGTTGACGACCTGCGCCTTGTCTTGGTGCCCGCCAGGGTAGTTCGCCCCGAAAGACGATCCCGCCGAGCACTTTCCGCCGGCCTGGGCCAGGCCGGTGATGACGCCGCTGTTGCTGATGTTGCCGTTGCAGCGCACCGGACCGTAGAACGTCGCGCCCGAGCCGATGGAGTACGTGCTCCCGGTCAGATCGACGAACACGGTGTAGTCGGAGAACGCCGGGAAGCGCACGGTCGCCGTGACCGTGCGCTGCGTGCCGTCGCCGAGCTTGCCCGTGCAGCGCAACGTGAGTGGCGTGGAGGTCGTGGGGGCGGTCGCGGTGGCCGACCACGATCCGTTGGCCATCGCTATCGGCCCCACGGTGGTGTGCGTCTGCCAGAACGCGTAGTTCTGGCTCAATTCGTACAGGTACTGGTTGAGTCCCGCATCCGCGAGCTGGAGCGCCTGATCCCGTTCGACGAAGAACTGCGTCTGGCTCGAGTACGAGACGGAGAGCGTCACCAGGGTGATCGCCAGCATGAACAGGATCGATGCGAGGAACATGACCGTGGCGAGCGCGACGCCGGAGTCACCCCGTGGGCGCCCGCCTGTCGTCGTGGTCGTGTCGCTGCGCGGCATCTCGCTCATTCCAGGTCGCT
Organism: Coriobacteriia bacterium; assembly: GCA_023252055.1. Lineage (GTDB taxonomy): Bacteria > Actinomycetota > Coriobacteriia > Anaerosomatales > PALSA-660 > PALSA-660. The sequence goes on along the minus strand of JAHEXP010000081.1, from coordinate 249 downwards.
GTTGATCGAGCGGATGCGCACGTCCTGGGTCACGGTCGTCGTCGCGGTATGTGTTCCCACTGTCACGAAGCTCGACAACGTGACGCGCACGAGCGAGATCTTCGTCGCGTAGCTCAGGGGGTCGGTCGCGGTCACCTTTTGGAACGCGTAGCCGGTCAGCCCCACCGTGGAGGAGTCCACGTCCGACGAGTAGTACGTGAACACCGCGGCGTCGGGGACGCTGAGGTCTTCCAGAACCGGTGTGGGCGT
>JAHEXP010000080.1 GCA_023252055.1 Coriobacteriia bacterium | reverse complement strand
ATCGCCGAGTACTGGGAGGGCGTGCGCGAGCGCAAGAAGCTCAAGCGCGGCATCACCACGATGCTCCAGATGGAGGTCTTCTCCCACCAGGTCCCGGGCGGCATGATGAGCAACCTCATCAGCCAGCTGGAACTGCAGAAGGCCAGCGACCGCCTGCCCGACGTGCTCGCCGAGATCCCGCGCGTGCGGGCCGAGGTGGGCTACCCGCCGCTCGTGACGCCGATGTCGCAGATCGTCGGCACGCAGTCGGTTCTCAACGTGCTGACCGGCAAGCGTTGGGGCGTCATCCCCAACGAGATGAAGGACTACATCCGCGGCCTGTACGGCAAGGCCCCAGGACCCATGGCGCCCGACGTCGTGGCCCGCGCGCTGGGCGACGAGAAGCCGCTCGCGGCCGACGTGCGCCCGGGTTCGATGGCGGTGGGTAGCTACGAACAGGCGGCTGCCGAGATCGGCGACCTCGCGCGCAGCGAGGAGGACGTGCTGATGTACGCCCTCTTCCCGAACGAAGCGATGACGTACCTGAGCACTCACAAGGAAGGCGCCGAGAAGGCGGTCTTCATGCTCTCCGAAGAGATCGACACAGTCAGGGAGGACGAATCCGTGGACGTGAACCAGATCCGCGAGCTGATCCGCGTCGTTGAGGCGTCGGACGTGACCGAGGTCATCGTCGAGGAGAACGGCGCGACGGTCACCGTGCGCAAGGGCGGCGTGGTCTACGGCGCCCCGCAGGTCGCAGTCGCAGGCGCCGCACCCGTGGCGGCCGCGAGCGCCCCGGCAGAGGCGCCGGCCAACGCCGGCCGCCCGGCGTCCTGGAAGGAGGTCACCGCCATGATGGTCGGGACCTTCTACCGTGCGCCGTCCCCCGGAAGCGCGCCCTTCGCCGAACTCGGGGACCGCATCGAGCAGGGCAACCCGCTGTGCATCCTCGAGGCGATGAAGCTCATGAACGAGATCGAGATGCCCGAGAGCGGTGTCATCCGCGAGATCGTCGCCGCCGACGCGTCCCCGGTCGACTACGGCGCCGTGCTCTTCTACTACGAGCCGACGGAGTAGCGGTCCTATGCGGGAATTCGGCAAGATACTGATCGCCAACCGTGGCGAGGTCGCGCTGCGCATCATCCGCGCGTGCAAGGAGATGGACATCAAGACGGTGGCCGTCTTCTCCGAGGCCGACCGCGAGTGCCTGCACACCAAGGTCGCCGACGAGGCGATCTGCGTGGGGCCCGCGCCGTCCGCGCAGTCCTACCTCAACGTCCCGAACATCATCTCCGCCGCGCTCATCACCGGCGCGAACGCGATCCACCCGGGTTACGGGTTCCTGGCTGAGAACGCCGGGTTCGCCCGCGCGTGCGAGGACAGCGGCATCACGTTCATCGGTCCCTCGCCCGACGCCATCGACCGCATGGGCGACAAGGCCGTTGCCAAGCAGACGATGCGCGACGCCGGCGTGCCCACCGTTCCGGGCTCCGACGGCGCCATCGAGTCCGAGGAGGAGGCGCTGCGGTTCGCCGACGAGGTCGGCTACCCGGTGCTCATCAAGGCCTCTGCTGGCGGCGGCGGCCGCGGTATGCGCGTGGCCACGGACCGTGCCTCGCTGGCGTCCAGCCTGCATGCGGCGCGCGCCGAGGCCGCTGTGGCTTTCGGCGACGACACCGTCTACCTCGAGAAGTACCTCTCGCGCCCGCGCCACATCGAGTTCCAGGTGCTCGCGGACTGTCACGGCAACGCGATCCACCTCTACGAGCGCGACTGCTCCGTGCAGCGCCGCCACCAGAAGCTCATCGAGGAGTCGCCGTCACCGGCGCTGTCCGCCGAACTTCGCAAGGCGATGGGCGACGCCGCCCTTCTCGCCGTGCGCGCGGTGAACTACGTCAACGCCGGCACGGTGGAGTTCCTGCTGGATGAGGACGGCAAGTTCTACTTCATGGAGATGAACACCCGCGTGCAGGTCGAGCACCCCGTGACCGAGGCCGTCACCGGCGTCGACATCATCAAGGAGCAGATCCGTATCGCCTCCGGTGCGCCCATGCGCCACCCGAACCAGTCCGACATCGTCCAGCGCGGGCATGCGATCGAGTTCCGCATCAACGCCGAGGACCCGGCGAACAACTTCCGGCCGCACCCGGGCTGCATCGAGCTCTTCAGCGCTCCCGGCGGCCTGGGCGTGCGCGTGGACTCCCACATCTACTCCGGCTACTGCGTGCCACCCACGTACGACTCGCTGCTGGGCAAGCTCATCGTGTGGGGCGAGACCCGCTACGAGGCGATCAACCGTGCGCGCCGCGCGCTCGACGAGTTCATCGTCGTCGGTATCCCCACCACGATCCCGTTCCACCAGGTCGTGGTTGAGAACGAGTACTTCCAGCGGGGCGAGGTCTATACTGACTTCGTCGAGACGCGCATCTACGGCGAGGACGCCTGACTCCGAAGTCCGGTTGCCCTTCAGCCGCCCGACACCGCATCTCCCCGTACCGCGAAAGGACTGAGACGTTCATGCCGACCGAACTGAGCCTCGAAGGGCTCGACATAGCCCCGGGCGTCGTCGAGCAGATGGTCGAGCTGGCCGCCGGCCAGGTCGACGGCGTTTCCTGCGTCGAGTCCTCCGCACTCGGCAAGATCTCCAAGGCCGCGAAGTCCACGGAGATCTCGCTCGACGATGACGGCCTGTTCGTCGTCACGATCCACATCACCGCGGTCTACGGACGGCCGCTGCGCCAGCTCGGCGCCGCGGTCCAGGACGCCATCTCCGACGCGCTCGAGTCCCAGACCGGGCACGCCGCATCACGCGTGGATGTCTTCATCAACGCGATCCAGTTCCCCGAGCAGTAGGAGCTTCCGCACACACATGCTCGAGCGACGCCGCGCACGCCACCAAGCCCTTCACATCCTGTACCAGCGCGAGATCACCGAGCAGCCGCTCGGCCGGATCCTGTCCGAGGGCACGTTCAGTGTCGAGGACGGCGAGCCCACCGAGTACGCTCGCGACATCGTGCTCGGCGTGGAGGCGCACCAGTCCCGCATCGACCGCCTGATCGAGGAGACCTCCTCGAACTGGACGCTGTCGCGCATGCCGCTCGTGGACCGCAACATCCTGCGTCTTGCCGTGTGGGAGATGCTCTACCGCGACGAGGACGTCCCGGACTCCGTGGCGATCAACGAAGCGGTCGAGATGGCGAAGGTCTACGGCGGCGAGGATTCCAGCAAGTTCGTGAACGGTGTTCTGGGACGGCTCGCCGATCAGGCCGACGCCGGCGGACTCGAGGAGGCGCGCGATGAGTGACGACCGTTCCACGTTCGAGACCACACGCGCGCGGCTCGAGGACATCGTCGTGCAGGTGCGCCGCAAGGACGTCTCGCTCGAGCAGTCTCTCGACATGCTCGAAGAAGCGGTGCGCCTCGTGAACCAGTGCAACGAGCTCATCGACCAGACGTCGTTCCGCGCGCCGGCTCCCGTCGAGGGTGACGAGACCGTGGCCGGCGACGAAGCCGTGGCCGAGCCCGCTCCGGCTGCCGCGGTTCCTGAAGGCACCGAGGCTGCTGCCGATTCCGCGGACGCAGCGGACGCCGACGCCGCCGTGGACGCCGACGAGGGCGACGACGCCTCCGTCGAATCCGTTGCCGTCGTCGAGACCTTCGAGCTGATCGACATCGACGGCGACGACATCGAGTTCTTCGAAGTGGACGTCGTCGAAGGCGCCGGGCAGACCCCGGAGATCGAGGACGACGAGCGTTCGTAGCGCGGTCCGCCGCCGGCCCGGGAGCAAACGGTCCGGTGACACGGGGGTGACGGGGAGTCCCGACGCATTGCGCGGGCCCCGGCGCGGGGCATAGTGTCGATGAGCCGGGGCGCGCACCGTGAAACGGGCGCGGCCTTCAACCGAGAAGTGAGGACGACGCAGCGGCCGTGAGCGAGACCATCCTGGATCGCATCGCATCACCGGGTGACGTCAAGGACCTCGACGCCGCGCAACTCGTCTCCCTTGCAGCGGAGATCCGCGCCTGCCTCGTGACGACCGTGGCCTCCACCGGCGGGCACCTCGCTCCCAACCTCGGCGTCGTGGAGCTCACCCTGGGGCTCGTGCGGGCGCTGGACCTCCCAAAGGACCGCGTCATCTTCGATGTCGGCCATCAGAGTTACGTCTACAAGCTCCTCACGGGCCGCCTGGAGCGTTTCTCGACGCTGCGGCAGTATGGAGGCGTCTGCGGCTTCCCGAAGCGCAACGAGTCCCCCTACGACGCCTTCGACACCGGCCACGCTTCCAACTCCATCTCGGTCGCTCTCGGCCTCGCGCAGGCGCGCGACGCACGCATCGCGGCGGCCGCGCACAACGGGAACGGCAACGGCCGGGGCAAGAAGGCCGAGCCGGAGCAGATCGTCGCCGTGATCGGGGACGGCTCGCTCACCGGCGGCATGGCGTTCGAGGCGCTCAACCACGCGGGCCATCTCGGCACGCGCCTCACCGTGGTGCTCAACGACAACGAGATGTCGATCTCCGAAAACGTCGGCGCGCTCGCGAGCTACCTTGCCCGGGTGCGCCTCGACCCGCGCTACACCCGGCTGCGCGACGGGGTCGAGGGCGCAATCGCGCGCGTCCCCGGCATCGGCACGGGCCTCGTGGCCGCCGGCGAGGCCGCCAAGGAATCGTTCAAGCAGCTCGTGGTCCCCGGCATGTTCTTCGAGGAGCTCGGCTGGACGTACGTGGGGCCGATCAACGGCCACGATGTGCAGAAGGTCGAAGATGCGGTTCGCCGCGCCAAGAACATCGACGGCCCGGTCATCGTGCACGTGGTCACGCACAAGGGCCAGGGCTACGCGCCGGCCGAGGACTCACCCGACCTGTTCCACGGCATCGCGCCGTTCGAGGTTTCCACAGGCAAGGTGCCGGCCAGCAACGGCCCGCGCAGCTTCACCGACGTGTTCTCCGAGGCGATCGTGGCGGAGGCGGAGCGCGACGATCGCATATGCGCGATC
>JAHEXP010000038.1 GCA_023252055.1 Coriobacteriia bacterium | reverse complement strand
GGGTAGAGCTCCGGGTACGCCAGCCGATCGGGAACCAGAGGGAAGCAGCCAGCGTATGCCGCCTCCAGCATCGCGAGGCCGAAGAACTCGTTGACGGCGGTGGACACCGCCACATCAGCGCTCGCCAGAAGGCCCGCGTACGCCTCACGGCTGTCCGGCTGCCCCAGATGCACCAGACGGCCACCAAGCGCCTGTCCGGCGCTCTCGAACGCGCCGGCGGTCTCCGCGAACGCCTGTCCCGCCACCGCCACCTCGAAGTCGAGGCCCTCCCGCGCGAGTGCCGACACCACCCGGAAGAACGTCTCCGGGTCCTTGTCGTGCTCCCATCGGTGCGGCCACACGATCCGGCAGCGCCCTCCGCGCTCGGGAGCGGCGCCGTCGAAGGGAGCGGGGTCGAACGGCGGGTGCAGGACGCTCGACTTCGCAGCGATTCCTTCGGCGAGCCCGCGGGGATGGTGGTCCGGGAACTGGCGGATGAACGGGTCGATGCCGCTCAGGAACCCTTCGAGGTTGAACCGCGTGTTGAACCAGCACTCGTCGGCCGCCAGCGCGCTCGTGACGTTGGTGAGCGGGAACTGCAGGTCCCATTCAGCGGTGTGCCGGTTCGGGTAGACGAGTTGGTTCTCGTGGAAGTAGACGACGGTGGGCACGGATGCCACGTCGGAGCCCACAAGGCCCTTGAACTCCGCCAGGTTCACGAACGTGGAAGCGAAGACTGCGTCCCACCGCGAGGCGGCGCCCTCGCGTCCGGGCTCACCGTCCGGATGCTCGGTCCGCCAACCCTCTTGGAGTCGGCGGGCGTCGGCGGCGAAGGTGATCGCGGCGCCGCGCATCCGCCACTTCCACTTCCGCGCTGGCAACGCGAGCACGTCGCTCTGCCAGCCCAAGGCGGGCAGCAGACAATCGAGCACGGCCTTGTGCGAGCCGCCGAAGTACGGCTCGAGAACGAGCAGACGGCGCCCGGAGGCGCCGTCTGTACGCTGCGAGATGGTGTTCACGTCCGGCTTCCTACTTGATGCCGTCCTTCACGCGCTCGTAGCTGACGTCGCCATCGGCGATCTCGTCCATCGCCAGCGTGAGCGGCTTGGTGGAGGTCAGCGACGCGATCTGCGGAGCCGACATCGTGAGCAGCGCCTGGTCGCGCACGCCGTGCAGCATGTCGTTGATCTGGCGTGCACGCTTGGAGGACACGATGCAGAGCGTGTACTTGGAGTCCACTTTGGACAGAAGCAGGTCGATCTCAGGCTGAATGACCATAAGGGATCACAGGTCCTTGTCTTCGGGGGGTTCGGAGACCGAGTGGATGTAGGCCATCAGGTCCTCGGTCGCGCGCAGTACATCGTCGTTTATTACCACATGGTCGTAGCTACCCTCAAGTTCCATCTCACGCCGAGCGGTCTCGAGACGCGTACGGATCTGATCGTCGTTCTCGGCACCGCGGTGCCGGATCCGCTTCTCGAGGTCCTCGGGTGTCGGCGCCTTCACGAAGATCAGGCGCGAGCGGTCCATGTGCTTGCGGACCTGGAACGCACCCTGCGGATCGATCTCCAGGATGACGTCCATGCCGTGCGAGATCCTTCGCTCGACCGCGCGCCGCAGCGTGCCGTACCGGTTCCCGTGGACCTCCGCGTGCTCGAGGAACTCGCCTGCACGCACGCGGCCGTCGAACTCCGCAGGCGTCAGGAAGTAGTAGTCTACCCCGTCCCGCTCTTCCGGACGCGGAGTGCGGGTGGTCGCGGACACGGAGACCCACAGATCGGGCATCAGGCGCACCAACTCTTTGACGAGCGTGCCTTTGCCCGCGCCTGACGGCCCGGAGATGATGAAGAGATGACCTGAACGCATGACCGGGGCTACGTGGTCACGTGCTATTTACCGAGGCGCTCCATCAGCGATTCGCGCTGACGGGCACCCAGCCCCTGCACGCGACGGCTCTCGGAGATCTCCAACTCGGACATGATCCGCGCCGACTTCGCCTTACCGAAACCCGGGAGCGACTCCAGGAGTGCGGAGACCTTCATGCGGGCGATGATCGGATCGTCGGCCTTCTTCATCACGTCGGCGAAGCTCATCGCGCCAGACTTGATCTGCGCACGGACCGCTGCGCGCTTGGCGCGCGACTCGGCGGCCTTCTTCAGCGCCGCCTGGCGGTCGGCATCGGACAGGTTCGGCAGTGCCATCGTGTCCTCCTCGTTCAATCCCCTGACCCCGGACCTGTGTCCGGGAACCCCTCCGCGCGGGTCTCGACGTCGCCTCGAAGGCGGTGCCGCGGCCGGGCGGTGCGTGGTCGATAGTACCGCCTACCTGCGACGATGCCAACAACTTACTTGGCGAGGGCACGGCTTCCGGGGGCATACAGGGGCACCTCGGAGGCGCACAGACCGCACGATCCGGGCTCCCAAGACTCAACCTGCAGTCGAAGCAGAGGGAACAGCTCCGCGTCGAACGCCTTGGGGCCTCCGCGATCGATGAGGGCGGCGACCGCGACCGGCACGCCACCTGCCGCGCGGACCAGTTCGATGACCTCCGCGACGCTCCCACCTGTGGTGACGACGTCTTCGACCACGAGCACGCGAGCGCCCTCGGGGACATCGAACCCGCGACGGAACGTCATCACGCCGTTCTCACGTTCACTGAAGATGAACTTGACCCCTAGTGCTTGTGCGACGGCAAACCCGATGACGATGCCGCCGACCGCAGGTGCGGCCACAAGATCGACCTGCCGTTCACCGACACGGTGCGCGATCGCCCTCGCAAGCCGCGTCACGAGCGCCGGATCCTCCAGCACGCGGGCGCACTGGACGTAGCGGTCGGAGTGCCGGCCGCTCGTGAGCTTGAAGTGCCCCGTGAGGATGGCGTGCGCATCCTCGAGCGCCATCTGGACCTCGGGTTCGGTCATATCGGTCATGCGTGCTCCCCTACTTCGTGGTGGTATGCGTGTCTGTGTCGTGTATGAGCGAGCTGCCGTGACCTACAGCGCGCCCGCGATCGCCTCGAACGCCGCGACCGGGTCGGGTGCGTCCGTGATGGGCCGTCCGATGACGAGGTGCGACGCTCCCGCGGCGAGAGCAGCGGCGGGTGTGGCGATGCGCGCCTGGTCCCCTGCGTCGGCGCCTGCCGGGCGGACCCCCGGCGTCACGATGAGCGCCGTCGGCCCGAGCAGAGCGCGCAGGTCCGCCGCCTCTTGCGGCGAGCAGACCACGCCGTCGGCGCCGGCGGTCTTTGCCAGCGCGGCGAGACCTGCCGCCTGGTCCGCCGGGGTATCGGTCACGCCCACGGAGGCGAGCGCGTCCGCATCCATGCTCGTGAGCACGGTGACGGCGATGACCGCGGGCGGGTGCACACCGGCCGCTGCTGCACCTTCGCGTGCGCCGCGCACGGCGGCCTCGATCATGGCGGCCCCTCCGGACGCGTGAACGGTGAGCATGCCCGCGCCCAACGCGCCAAGCGAACGAGCGGCGCCCTCGACCTGGTGCGGGATGTCGTGCAGCTTGAGGTCGACGAACACTTCGAAGCCCAGGTCCCTCATCGCCGCCACGACCGCGGGCCCTTCGCGGTAGAACAGCGTCATACCGACCTTGACCCACCCCGCGTGGCCGGCGAGCTTGCGAGCGCACGCGAGCGCCTCCGCGAGGTTCGGCTGATCGAGTGCAACGATGATGCGGTCGCTCATGTCCGCTCCCCTATCCCTCGAGCGCGCCGACGAGATCGCGAACGCACGCGACCCCGTTCCGCGCGCAGTAGCGTTCGATGCTGTCGATCACGCGCATGGTGGCGGTGGGGTCCACGAAGTTGGCGGTGCCCACCTGCACGGCCGTGGCGCCGGCGAGCAGGAACTCGACGGCGTCCTCGCCTGTCACGATGCCGCCGCACCCGATGACGGGCACCGACACGGCGTGCGCGACCTGCCACACCATCCGCAGCGCCACCGGCTTGATCGCGGGCCCGGACAGGCCCCCCACAACTCGAGCCAGCTTCGGCCGCCTGGTGCGGGCGTCGATCGCCATCCCGAGCAGCGTGTTGATGAGCGACACCGCGTCCGCCCCCTCGGCTTCGACGGCGCGTGCGATCTCGGCGATGTCGGTCACGTTCGGCGAGAGCTTCATGATCACGGGACGCCGGGTGACGGCCCGCACGGCGCGCGTGACCTCGGCGGCGGGAGCACAGGCGGTACCGAAAGCCATGCCGCCCGCATCCACGTTCGGGCACGAGATGTTGACCTCGTAGGCCGCGACGACCGTCTCGCGCTCGAGCCGCTCCACGACCGCCACGTAGTCGGCGACCGAGTGCCCGGACACGTTGACGATCACCGGCACGTCCCTGCCCCGCAGCCACGCGAGGTCGCGTTCACAGAACGCCTCGACGCCCGGGTTCTGCAGCCCGATCGAGTTCAGCATGCCGCTGGCCGTCTCGGCGATGCGCGGGGAGTCATTGCCGGCCCACGGCTCACAGGAGACGCCCTTGGTGACGAGCGCGCCGAGGCGCGAGAGGTCGATGAAGTCCGCGAACTCGCGGCCCGAGGCGAACGTGCCGGAAGCGGTCATCACCGGGTTGCGAAGGTCCAGGCCCGCGACCTCGACGGCGAGGTCCACGCCAAGGCCCGGGGCGGGTCCGGCCGCGCTAGTGACGGGGCGGGAGTTCCGATCCATCCCAGCACACCTCCTCCGCGTCGAATACCGGTCCGTCCACGCACGCGCGCTTGCGGCCCGACGTGGTCGTGACCACGCACGAGAGACAGGCTCCGATCCCGCACGCCATGAGGCGTTCGAGCGACACCTGGCACGGGATGCCTGCAGCGGCGGCCTGAGCAGCCACCGCGCGCGTCATGATCTCCGGCCCGCACACATAGACGACGTCCGGCCGGTCCTCGGCGATCAGGCGCGCGCTCGGCCCGGTCACGAACCCGGTCTCGCCCGCGGAACCGTCGTCCGTGGCCACCACGACGCGTCTGGCGGCCGCATCGAACAGGTCGCGGGCCAGGAGCCGCTCGGCCGTCGGTGCGCCCTGAGCGACGCTGACGGCGATGCCGCCCTGCGCGAGGCGCTCCGCGAGCATGCCGAGGGGCGCGGCGCCGAGCCCGCCGGCCACCAGCAACGCATGTGCGGCGCCCACGGGCACGCGCCACCCGTTCCCGAGCGGGCCGACCGCGTCCATGACGTCGCCGGCCTCACGCGTCGCGAGTTCACGCGTGCCACGGCCGAGCACCTGGTACAGGACCTCGATCGTCTCGCCCGATGCCCGATGCACCGAGAACGGGCGTCTCAGGATGAAGTCGGCGCCGGTCGATATCCGCAGGTGCACGAACTGCCCGGGCTCGATCGTCGCCGCGATGCGCGGCGCGTGCAGCACGAGAAGCCCCACGCCCTCGGCGACACGCTCGTTGCGGCGCACCTCGACACGCTCGAGAAGCGGATGTGTTGCGATGTCAGCTCCGGAGCACGTCACGCGCCCGCCCCGAGGCCGGTGGAACCACTCGGTGCGGGCGGCGCCCACTGCTCGACGTCCTGGAGAGCGCTCACGACGAGCCGGTCCTCCTTGATCGCCTCGATCGCCTGCACGACCGCCTGCGCGGCCTCCAGCGTGGTGATGTTGGTCACCCCGTGACGGATCGCCGCGGCGCGGATGTGGTAGCCGTCGCTGCGGGTCTCACGGCCGAACGGCGTGTTGATGACGATCCTGACTTCGCCGTTCGTGAGCCGGTCCACGATGTTCGGACGCCCCTCGTGGACCTTGAGCACCTCGGTCACCGGGATACCCGCGGCCTTGAGCGCCCGCGCCGTGCCGCGCGTGGACAGGATGGCGAACCCGAGCGCGTGCATGTGGCGGGCGACCCCGACGATCGCGCGTTTGTCGCGGTCGCAGACGGAGATGAACGCAGCGCCCTCGCGCGGCAGCGAGTAATCGATGGCGAGCTGGCTCTTGGCGTAGGCGGCCGGGAAGTCGGTGGCCGATCCCATGACCTCGCCGGTCGACTTCATCTCGGGCCCGAGCACCGAGTCGGCGCCGGGGAACCGCCCGAACGGCATCACCGCTTCCTTGACGCAGTAGCGCCCGGTCTCGCGGGACTCGGCCGGCAACGCCAGGTCAGCGAGCTTCTCGCCGGCCATGACCCGCGCTGCGACCTTCGCGAGCGGAACGCCGGTGGCTTTGCTCACGAACGGGACGGTCCGCGAGGCACGCGGGTTCACCTCGAGCACGTACACCTGCTCGTCTTTGACCGCGAACTGGATGTTGATGAGCCCCAAGGTGCCGATCTCGAGCGCGATGCGGCGCGTGTGTCCGCAGATGTCTGAGCTGATCGACTCCGAGAGGGTGAAGCACGGGATGCAGCAGGCCGAGTCCCCCGAGTGGATGCCGGCCTCCTCGATGTGCTCCATGACGCCGCCGATGTAGACGTCGGTCCCGTCGCACACGGCGTCCACGTCCACCTCGATCGCACCCTCGAGGAAGCGGTCGAGCAGCACGGGGTGGTCGGGGCTGACGACGACCGCCTCGGCCATGTGCTTGAGCATGTACTCCTCGTTGTAGGCGATGACCATCCCGCGCCCGCCGAGCACGTAACTCGGCCTCACCAGCAGCGGGTAGCCGATCCTGCCGGCGACCGCTATCGCCTCCTCCGCAGAGCGCGCGATCCCGGCGGCGGGATACGCGATCTCCAAGCGGTCCAGAACTTCCGCGAAACGCTCGCGGTCCTCGGCGAGGTCGATCGCCTCGGGGGTCGTGCCGAGTATCGGCACTCCCGCGTCCTCGAGCGCGCGGGCCAGCTTGAGCGGCGTCTGACCGCCGAACGTCACGAGCACGCCTACGGGCTGTTCCGCCGTGACCACGTCCATGACGTCCTCGAACGTCAGCGGCTCGAAGTACAGGCGATCCGAGGTGTCGTAGTCGGTCGAGACCGTCTCCGGGTTGCAGTTGACCATGACCGTCTCGAATCCGGCGTCGTGCAGCGCGTAGCTCGCGTGCACACAGCAGTAGTCGAACTCGATGCCCTGGCCGATGCGGTTGGGGCCGGCCCCGAGGATCATGACGCGGGGACGCGTGGCCGGGGCCACCTCGTCCTCCTCCTCGTACGTCTTGTAGTAGTAGGGCGTGGTCGCGAGGAACTCGCCCGCGCAGGTGTCGACCGACTTGAACGTCGCCGTGACCCCGAGGTCCAGGCGACGGGCGCGCACCTCGGCCTCGGCCGAACCGGTGAGGAAGGCGATCTGCACGTCCGAGAGCCCGTGCTGCTTGGCGGTGCGCATGAGCAGCGCATCCGTCCCCGCCAGCCCCGTCGCGTGAACAAGACTCTCAACCTCGACCATAGCCTGAATCCTGTCGAGGAACCAGCGGTCTATGCGGGTCAGAGCGTTGACCTCGTCGATGCTCCTCCCCCGGCGCAGCGCCTCCGCCACGTAGTACAGGCGGTGCTCGTTGGGCACGGTGAGGTAGTGGTCGAACTTGTTCTCATCGAAGGCGTCCTTGCCGTCGGCGCCGAGGCCGGCCCTTCCGGTCTCGAGCGAGCGGAACGCCTTGCCGAGCGCTTCTTCGAACGTCCGGCCGATCGCCATCGCCTCACCCACCGACTTCATGCGGGTGGTGAGCGTGGTGTCGGTCCCCTTGAACTTCTCGAACGCCCAGCGGGGCACCTTGACGACGGTGTAGTCGATGCTCGGCTCGAAGCACGCCGGCGTGACCTTGGTGATGTCGTTGTCGATCTCGTCGAGCGTGTAGCCCACCGCCAGCTTCGCGGCGATCTTGGCGATCGGGAAGCCGGTGGCCTTGGAGGCGAGCGCGCTGCTGCGCGAGACGCGCGGGTTCATCTCGATGACGACCATGCGCCCGTCGTCGGGGTTCACGGCGAACTGCACGTTGCTGCCGCCGGTCTCGACGCCGATCTCGCGCAGGATCGCGAGCGAGGCGTCGCGCATCGCCTGGTACTCGCGGTCGGACAGCGTCTGGGCGGGAGCGACGGTGATCGAGTCGCCGGTGTGCACGCCCATGGCGTCGACGTTCTCGATGGAGCAGACGATGACCGCGTTGTCGTTGCGGTCGCGCATGACCTCCATCTCGTACTCTTTCCAGCCGATCACGCTCTCCTCGACGAGCACCTCGCCGATCGGCGAGAGCGCCAGGCCGTGCGCCACCTGCTCGCGCAGCTCGTCGACGTTGTAGACGATGCCGCCGCCCGCGCCGCCCATCGTGAAAGACGGCCGGATGACCAGCGGGAATCCGTTCGTGCCCGCGAACCGCTCGGCGTCGAGCACCGAGTACGCGTAGTCGCCGGAGGGCACGTCGAGCCCGATAGCGCCCATCGCCTCGGCGAACAGTCTCCGGTCCTCACCCTTCTTGATGACCTCGAGCTTCGCGCCGATGAGCTCGACGCCGTAGCGCTCGAGCACCCCCGACTCTGCGAGCGCGACCGCGCAGTTGAGCCCGGTCTGGCCGCCGAGCGTGGGGAGCAGAGCGTCGGGGCGCTCGGCCGCGATCACCTTCTCGACGAACTCGGGCGTCACCGGCTCCACGTAGGTGCGGTCGGCGAACTCGGGGTCGGTCATGATCGTGGCCGGGTTGCTGTTCACGAGCACGACGCGGTAGCCGTCCTCGCGCAGGACCTTGCAGGCCTGAGCGCCGGAGTAGTCGAACTCGCAGGCCTGTCCGATGACGATCGGACCTGAGCCGATCACCAGGATCGTGCGTATGTCGGTGCGACGGGGCACAAGCGCTCCTCAAAGTGCGGGGCGGGCGGTATTCCTCTTACGGGACGATCAGGACGGGAACCGGGGCCTGACGGACCAGAGTCATCGACACGGAGCCGAGCAGCGCCTCCTGCAGGATGGAGCGGCCGCGCGAGCCGACGACCACGCCGGTCACACCGGACGCTTCGATCTCAGCGAGGATCGCGCGCTCGGCCTTGCCGTGGCCGATGACCGGGGTGGCGTGCACGCCGCGCTCCTTGGCCAGAACGCACAACTTCTTCAGTTCCGCCTCGGCCTGCTCCTCGCCGTCATGGTCGGTGAGCACCGTGAGCAACCGGAGGGAGCCGACCGCGCGCTTCGGGAGCGAGAGCGCCATGTTGAGCGCGCGCGCCGCCGTGCCCGAGAAGTCGGTGGGGACCAGCAGCATCCGACCGAATCTGCGGGCCAGGTCCGCGGGATCCTCGGCCGCGCGCAGCATGTCGTAGCGAAGGGTGAGCGAGGGGATGCCGCCGTCGCGCGCGAGCCGTTCGGACACGGAGCCGACGAACAGGCGGTCGGCGGCGTTCTTGCCGCTGGAGCCGCAGACGACGGCGTCGATGTGTTCTTCGGATGCGATCAGGAGCAGCTCGCGCTCCGGGTCGCCGGTGGGTACGCGGACCTCGACCTCGAGGCCGGCGGCGCGCATCGGATCCACGGCCCGCTGCAGCGACTTCCTCGCGGAGTCCACCTTTGCGGCGATGACCGGCCCCTCAAGACCCGTGGCGTCCACGACATGGCAACACACCACGCGACTCACCCCGAGGTCGCCAAGGGCCGTACAGAACCTCAGAACGCCATCCTGGGCCGCGCTGAGATCGGTCGGCACGAGCACCGTGCTCATCATGCCTGCTGCTCCCCCCTCACGCCTCGCCCGCGCGCCGAAGCGAACCGCGGGTCCGACACCGACAGGTAGTCTTCGCGCCCGTCCATGAGCGCGCGGAACGCATCGAACAGGTACCGGGAATCGTGCGGCCCCGGAGCGGACTCGGGGTGGTACTGCACCGAGAAGGCGCGGCGTTCGATCGCGCGCACCCCCTCGACGGTCATGTCGTTGAGGTTCACGTGCGTGAGCTGCACGGCCCCGTGCGCCTCACTCGTGACTACAGGGGCGACCCCGGCGCGCACCCAAGCGGCGATGTCGGCGGGGTCGAGTCCCAGCCCGCCGCTGCGCTCGACGTCGAGCGGCCCGATGGATGCGAAGTCGACGCAGAACCCGTGGTTCTGGCTGGTGATCTCAACCTGGCCGGTGAGCAGGTTCATGACGGGCTGGTTGCCGCCACGGTGCCCGAACCTGAGCTTGAACGTCTCGGCGCCCACGGCGAGCGACACCATCTGGTGGCCGAGGCAGATCCCGAAGACCGGCACGACGCCCAGCAGGTCGCCGACGGTCGAGTACAGGTAGTCCACCGCTTCGGGGTCACCCGGGCCGTTCGCGAGGAACACGCCGTCGCAGCCGAGCTCGAGCACTTCGGACGCGGTGGTCGTGGGCGGCACGACCGTGACGGCGCAGCCGGCCTCCGACAGGCGCCGCAGGATGTTGAACTTGATGCCGGAGTCGAAGGCGACGACCCGGTACGCGGGCACGACCGGCAGCACGCCGGTGTCGATCGGCAGGCACCCGGTGGGGTCCTCGCTCCCCCACTCGAAGGAGCGCGTGACGGCGACCTCGCGCACCAGGTCCCGTCCCACGAGACCCGGCGAGGCCTGTGCTTTGGCCACCAGCGAAGCGGGATCGAGGTCGAGGGTCGAGATGACCGAGCGCATCGCGCCCTTTTCGCGCAGGAGGCGCGTGAGCTTGCGCGTGTCGACGCCCTCGATAGCCACGACGCCCTGCGAGACCAGGAACTCGGTGACCGAGGACTCGGAGCGCCACGAGGAGGTGATGCGGCTCATCTGTCGCACGACGAACCCTTGCGCGAACGAGCCGCGGGACTCCATGTCCGCGCCGTTGATGCCGTAGTTGCCGATGTGCGGCATCGTCATGGTGACGATCTGGCCCGCGTAGCTGGGATCGGTCAGCACCTCCTGGTAGCCGCACAGCGAGGTGTTGAACACCGCCTCGCCGCACGCCTCACCCCGGGCGCCGCATGACCAGCCCTCGAAGACGGTACCGTCCTCGAGCGCCAGGACCGCTCGTGCACGCTCTCCCACCAAGGCCTCCTCATGCGCGCGCACAGGTGCGCCGGCGCCCGCGGACGTCACACGACCACCTTACCGCTGCGGAGGGCGAAATACCCGCCGATGAGCACATCGCGCGCCCGACCCGTGAGCGTGCGGCCGAGAAACGCCGAGTTACGGCTCTTGGAGACGAAGCCGCCCGGCTCCACGACCCACTCCTGGGCGGGATCGACGATGGTGATGTCGGCGACCGCACCCGGCTCGATCCGCACCTCGGGGAGCCCGAGGGCGGCGCGCGGCCCGTGCGCCATCCACTGCGCGACCTGCGGCCAATCAGCGGTGCCGGCGGCCACCACGTGCGTTGCGACGAGCGCCAGCGCGGTCTCGAGCCCGGTGGTCCCGAACGGCGCCAGCTCGAACTCGAGCGCCTTCTCATGGGCGGCGTGCGGCGCGTGGTCGGTGGCGATGCAGTCCACGGTGCCGTCGAGCAGGCCGGCAAGCAGCCCGGCGGTGTCCTCAGCGGTGCGCAGGGGCGGGTTCATCTTCATGTTCGTGTCGTACGCCGCGGTGATGTCGTCCTCGTCCAAGAACAGGTGGTGCGGCGTCACCTCGCACGTCACACCCAGACCGCGGGACTTCGCGTCCCGGACCAGGGCGACGCTCCCGGCGGTGGAGAGATGCGCCAGGTGCAGCGGGCAGCCGGTCAGCTGAGCCAGGCGGATGTCGCGCGCGACCTGGACCTCCTCGGCGGCAGCCGGCCAGCCCGGGAGCCCCAGTCGGGTCGAGACGACACCTTCGTTGACCACGCCGCGCCCCGCGAGCGCGGTGTCCTCACAGTGGCTGACCACCGGGACTCCGAACCGCTTGATGTAGTCCATGGCGAGCCGCATGGTGCCGGCGTCGGCCACGCCGTGACCGTCGTCCGAGAACGCCACCGCGCCTTCCGAGGCCATGTCGCCGATCTCGGCGAGCGCGCGGCCTTCCTGCTTCGCCGTGATCGCTCCGATGACGTGGACGCGCACGGCGCCCTCGGTCTCCGCCTTCTCGAGCAGGAACCGCACCGCGGCGCCCTCGTCGGCGACCGGCTCCGTGTTCGGCATCGCGCAGACGGCCGTGAACCCGCCGGCCGCGGCGGCGCGGGTGCCGCTCGCAACGGTCTCCTCGTCCTCGCGGCCGGGCTCGCGCAGGTGCGTGTGCGCGTCCACGAGCCCCGGCATGACGACCATCCCGGTGCAGTCGACCTCTTCGCCCTTGGGCATCGTGAGCCCCACGCCGACCTCGACCACGAGGCCGTCGCGTATGAGCACGTCGCAGACCTCGTCCAGGCCCACGCTCGGGTCGACGACCCGGCCTCCTCTAAGCAGCAACGCCACTGTCGGCACCTCCCAGGAGCAGGTACATGACGGCCATCCGGACAGCGACGCCGGATTCGACCTGGGTGAGCACGAGCGAGCGGTCCCCGTCGGCCACGTCCGCCGAGATCTCGACGCCACGGTTCATGGGGCCCGGGTGCATGACGATCGCTTCCGGCTTCATCTTCGCCAGCCGCGCGGCGTTCATGCCGTAGAAGCGTGCGTACTCGCGCAGGCTCGGGAACGGCATCCCGTCAGCGCGCTCCATCTGCACACGCAGCATGTAGGCGACATCGAGCGAGGCGAGCTGCTCGTCGAGGTCCCACGCCACTTCGGCGCCCAGAACGTCCGGACGCGAGGGCAGGAGCGTGGGCGGCGCGATGACCACGGGCGTCGCGCCGACCTTGCGCAGCGCGGGCACGAGCGAGCCCGCGACACGGGAATGCGAGATATCGCCGACGATGCCCACCCGCAGCCCTTCGAGGCGGCCGAGCGCCCGTTTCATCGTGTAGAGGTCGAGCAGTGCCTGCGTCGGATGCTCGTGGATGCCGTCACCGCCGTTGACGACGCTGCAGTCCATCATCTCTGCGAGCATCCGCGGCGCGCCCGCGTACTTGTGGCGCACGACCACCAGGTCGCACGACATCGCCGCGAGCGTGGCGGCTGTGTCGCGTAGGGACTCGCCCTTCACCGTGGCCGACGCCGAGGCCGAGAAGTTGATGGCGTCCGCAGACAGGCGCTTCGCAGCGATCTCGAAGCTGGTCCGCGTACGCGTCGACGGCTCCAGGAAGAGGTTGACCACCGTGAGCCCGCGCAGGGTCGGCAACTTCTTGATGCGCCGCGTGTTGACCTCAGCGAACGACTCGGCGGTCTCGAGGATGCGCGCGATGTCGTCGGCGCTCAGGTCGTCCATCCCGAGGATGTGCTTGTTCGAGAGCATGGGCCTCTACTCCTCCCCGTCTTCGCCGAGGATGAGCACGGTGTCTTCGCCGTCGGTCTCGAGCAGGCGGACCTTGATCTGCTCGCGGCTCGACGTCGGCACGTTCTTGCCGACGTAGTCCGCCCGTATCGGCAGCTCGCGGTGGCCGCGGTCCACGAGCACCGCGAGGCGCACGCACGACGGGCGGCCGTAGTCCATCAGCGCGTCCATCGCCGCCCGGATCGTGCGGCCGGTGAACAGCACGTCGTCGACGAGCACCACGCAGCGCCCGTCAGGATCGAACGGGAGGTCGGTGCGGTGCACTTCCGGGTTCAGGCGCGTCGCCACGTCGTCCCGGTAGAACGAGATGTCGAGCGTGCCCACCGGCACCTCGGTGCCCTCGATCTCCTTGATGCGCGTGGCGAGACGCTGTGCGAGCACCGCGCCCCTCGTGACGATCCCGGCGAGCGCGAGTCCCTCCGCGCCCTTGTTCGCTTCGAGCAGCTCGTGCGCGATGCGCGTGAGCGCCCGGTCGATGGCGACGTCGTCCAGCACGACCGCCTTGGCTTTCCCGCTTCCCGACACGTCGAACCGCCTCTCTCCCCCGGCTGCGCACACGTCCGCACCCGGATAACGAAACACGCCTCCTGCGGCTCGGCAGAAGGCGTCATAGACACGGGGAAGATATGCTCCCGCGACCAGGTAACAGATCGGTCGCGTTCTTGTGTCATGCCCTTGCCGGCCTCACGGGACCGGATTAAAGGTCGGGTACAAGATACCGTACGAACGCTTCGAAGACAAAGGGCGGATCGAGGGACGCGCGGCGGCGAGCGGTGTGGCCGCGCGCAGGATCCTCAGGTCCGGACCCGAGGGGGTGAGTGACGTGATGCGTTCCAGGACCGTGTCCCTGTCGATCGCGGTCGCGGCGATCTCAGCGATGATGGTGGCGAGCACGCTGCTGACCGGGTGTACGCCCGCGCCTGCGCCGACCCCGACACCCACGCCCACCGCCACGCCTGGTGTGCCCGACACGTCGTCGACGACGCCAACCGCCACGCCATCCACACCAGAGACGCCCGTGGTCGCACCCACGCCCGCCTTCCGGGGCGTCTTCCGTGTCTACTTCGACCTCGAGGAGAAGATGCAGCCGGTGCGGCGCGTCGGCCCCGTGAACAGCACGGCGGTCCTGAGGGCCGCCCTGACCGAACTTCTCAAGGGGCCGTCGGCAGCTGAGCTCTCCGCTGGACTGCACACGCTCGTCCCGGCGGGAACGAAGTTGCGCGGCGTGAAGCTCACGAAGGGTATCGCAACCATCGACCTCGACTCGAGGTTCGCGTCCGGCGGTGGGATGCTGTCGATGACGAACCGGCTCGCGCAGGTCGTCTTCACTGCCACGCAGTTCCCGACGGTCAAGGGCGTCAACCTCAAGCTCGACGGCAAGGCCGTGACGGTGTTCGGCGGCGAAGGCATCATCCTGGACCACCCGCAGACCCGCGCCGATTACGAGGGAGCGACCCCCGCGATCTTCGTGGACGAACCCGTGTGGCTCGGCACGCTGCTCCCCGACTCGGTGGTGTCAGGCACCGCGAACGTGTTCGAGGCCACGTTCCGGCTGCAGCTGCGCGACAGCGCCGGTGCCCTCCTCGTGAACACCGTCGTGCACGCCACGAGCGGAACCGGTACACGCGGGAGCTGGAAGCAGAAGGTGACCTGGACGGATGCGGCCACCGGGCGCGGCGAGCTCAAGCTCTTCGCGGCCTCGGCCAAGGACGGCACGCCCACCGACGTGATCACGATCCCCGTGACGATCCGGAACTAGCGAGCTAGACCTTCTGGCGCTTCTTGATCAGCGGCAGCCGCACCTCGAAGGTCGTGCCGGGCTCCGGCACGTTCGAGAAGAACGACACCGTGCCGCCCTGCTGCTCGACGATCTCGCGCACCATCGCCAGACCGATGCCGAACCCGCTGCGCGAGCGCTCGCGGGCCTCGTCCGACCTCCAGAAGCGGGTGAATATCTTGTCGCGCTGCTCCTCGGGGATGCCGATGCCCGTGTCGGCGACGGTGGCGATCGCCTGCTTGCCGTCGCAGTGCAGGCCGACCGAGACACGGCCGCCTTCAGGCGTGTAGCGAGCCGCGTTGCTCAGCAGGTTGCTGAACGCCTGCGTGAGCAGGTCGACGTCCGCGCTGACCGTGCTGCCTTCCTCGATATCGGTGACCACTGAGAGCTCGATGGACTCCAGGAGCGCACGGTGCGCCTCGACGGCGCGCGAAAGCGGCATGGCGGGGTCGATCGGGTCACGCCGGATCGGCACGCTCCGGTTCTCCAGGCGTGAAAGCTCCAGGATCGAGTCCGCGAGACGGCCCAGGCGCACCGTCTCGTTGCGGACCACGCCGAGGTGCTCGCCGTCGGCCGGCAGGACGCCGTCCTGCATCGCCTCGACGGTGGCCTGGATCGCCTGCAACGGCGTTCGCAACTCGTGCGCGACATCGGCCGTCAGCCGGCGTTCGAACTCGCGTTCCGCCTGTATCGAGGACGCCATCTCGTCGAGCGTGCTGCCGAGCATGCCGACCGCGTCCTCCCCGCCCATACCGGTGCGCGCATCGAGGTTGCCCGCCCGCAGCGCATCAGCCGTTCGGGTGACGCGGTTGATGGGCCGCGCGAACACGCGGGAATACAGCAGCCCCGCGCCGGTCGCGAGGGCGACGGCGAGCGCGGCTGCGAGGGCGAGTCCTGCGGTGGAGGCGCTGCGGAACTGGAGGTCGGAGTCGGTCAGCAGCGAGCCGGGCGAGAGCGAGGCCACGCGCACCGCGCCCACACTGACGTTGCCGACGTAGACCGGAGCCTGCACCACCGGCGGCCTCATGGGTCCCGCACTTCCGGTGGTCTCGGCCGTGTCCCCTGGGATGCCAGGCAGCCCGCTGGCACCCGGCAGCGAGGCGCTGTCCACGAGGACCGCGCCGCTCACGTCGAGGACCTGGGCACGTAGGCTGTTGGCACGCGCGGTCTCGGCGAGCCACTGCAGCGCGTTGGAGTCCCACCGGCCATATGTGTGGAACGCCGAGCCCGCGACCTGCGCGAAGTTCGTGGCGGACGCCTGCACACGCTCCTGCACGTAGCGGTCGAAGAGGCCTGCCCACGTGACCGCGAGCACGGCGGCCACCAGCAGCGCCGTGAACGCGGCCACCGCCGCGAAGCCGAGCCCGAGCTGACCGGCGATCCCGATCCTTCTCACGACGTGGGGCCCTCCGGCATCGTCCGGTCCGCCTCGA
>JAHEXP010000001.1 GCA_023252055.1 Coriobacteriia bacterium | reverse complement strand
TGGTCGCCGGTGTGAGCGAGCTCTCGCCGGACGGGATGACCCCCTCGGAGCAACTGGAGGCCGCCCGCACAGGTGCGATCGAGCTGATGCACCGCGGGCGGCGGGTGTACCGAAAGCTTCTCGCGGAACTCGCGGCGGAGAACATCCACCTGGTCGACTACCGCGAACTCGACGAGGCTCAGTGCAAGGCGGCGGACGCGTACTTCGCCTCTGTGGCCCTGCCCACACTGACCCCGCTCGCCTTCGACCCCGGCCGGCCGTTCCCGCACATCTCCAACCTGTCACTTAACCTAGCGATCGTGGTGCGCTCCAAGGACGGCGAGGAACGGTTCGCCCGGTTGAAGATCCCTCGTACGCTTCCTCGGCTCGTTCCCGTGCCCGCGAAGGGCGGCGCCCCGTTCGGCCGCGCGAACGGGTTCTGGTTCGTATGGATCGACGACCTGGTCTGCGCGCACCTCGCAGACCTCTTCCCCGGGCACGAGGTGCTGGAGGCCCACGGGTTCCGCATCACACGTGACGCCGAGGTCGAGATCCAGGAGCTAGAGGCCGACGACCTGCTCGAATCGATCGAGGAAGGCATCCGGCGCCGACGCTTCGGTTCGGTCGTTCGGGTGACCGTCGACGCGGGGATGACCAAGCACGTGCGCAAGATCCTCGTCGAGAACCTCACGGTCGATGCCGAGGACGTGGTCGTGCTTGAGCGGCCGCTGGGCTTCTCGGACCTGTTCGAGATCACCCGGATCGACCGCCCCGACCTCAAGTTCCCGCCGCTTCACCCCGCCCTGCCTCCCGGGGTCGACGACTCGGCCGCGGTCGACTGGTTCGGCGCGATACGCGATTGCGACATCCTCCTGCACCGGCCGTTCGAGTCGTTCGCGCCGGTGGTGAGTCTGATCTCGCAGGCGGCCCACGATCCCGACGTGCTCGCCATCAAGATGACGCTCTATCGGGTGGGCGCGAACTCGCCCATCGTCGAGGCGTTGCTCGAGGCCGCCGAGAACGGAAAGGAGGTCGCGGTCCTGCTGGAACTCAAGGCCCGTTTCGACGAGGAGTCGAACATCGGGTGGGCGCGCAAGCTTGAGGCGGCGGGTGCCCATGTGGTCTACGGGCTCCTGGGGCTCAAGACGCACAGCAAGATCGCGCTCATCGTCCGGCGCGAGGGAAAGCGCATCCGCCGGTACGTCCACGTGGGAACCGGCAACTACAACGTCGTCACGGCGACACAGTACACCGACCTCGATCTCCTCACCTGTAACGAGAAGACCGGTGCGGACGCGACGATGCTGTTCAATTCGCTCACCGGCTGGGCGGCAGATACGCGCTACAAGCGCTTCCTCGTCGCCCCGGACTCCCTCAGGCGCGAGTTCGAGCGGCGGATCCGTCGTGAGACCGACCACGCTCGGGCCGGCGCCGATGCACGGCTGATCCTCAAGATGAACTCGCTCGTGGATGGCAGCATCGTCCGCTTGTTGTACGAGGCGTCGCAGGCGGGAGTCCGTGTCGATCTGCTGGTGCGCGGCATCTGCGTCCTGCGGCCCGGAATCCCCGGCGTCTCCGAGAACATCACGGTGACGAGCCTCGTGGGCCGCTACCTGGAGCACACCCGCATCTTCTGGTTCGCGAACGCCGGCGAACCCGAGGTCTTCATCGGCAGCGCGGATCTGATGCCCAGGAACCTTGATCGGCGCGTCGAGGTCATGGCGCCCGTGTTCGACGAGACGATCGCCGCTCGTCTGCGCGATGTGCTCGACGTCTACCTCAAGGACAATGCGCACACCCGGCGGCTGGCAGCCGACGGCTCGTACGAACGGGTGCGCAGGCGCGGTAGCACGCGAACGCGTGAGGCGCAGGCCATCTTAGCGGCTCGTGCCCACGAGGCCCGCGAGACGGGAGCGTGAGCGCTCCTCGCTCCGGGCGCTATCACACACCCCGCGCTGGCTGTATCATCCCCCTTGGCAAGCATGATGATGCTGTGTAGTGGGGGGTGGGGTATGCAGGTGTACGAGGCGGTCAGCACCGCGCTCGAGCCGTACGTCGGGGTCATCGTCGCGAACACGTGCGTTCGCGCGACGGCGATATCGTTGGGCAAGACCGCCGACGCTCTGGACCGCTCAGACCTTCCCGAACTCGAGAGTCGCATCCGTGGGCTTCTTGCCCCGGTCGCGGCTCCGGCGGTCATCGAAGACGCCATAATCACGCTTCGGCGCACCATCGAGACGGGAGCACTGACGTGACACCAGCGATCATCTCCCGCCGCACCATCACGGTTTTCGGGGCAGCCCTCGCCACGCTGGTTCTCGTGTTCGTCTTCGTCACGCTCCGAGTCGGTGGAGATCTCGGCGTCGTCGCCGCGAGCGACATCGGCGAGACGGTCGTCGTGGCGCTTGCCGCGCTGGTTCTCTTCGACTCGGCTCGCAGGCTTGGGGTCGGTACGAGCCTCGGCCGTCCCTGGCTCCTCGTGGCGTCCGGCGCGGCGAGTTTCGCCGTGGGCGATGCGATCTGGGCGTTCATCGAGGTCGGAATGGGCCAGGAGGTGCCCTACCCGGGGCTTCCGGATGCGTTCTACCTGCTCGAGTATCCGCTTGTCGCCATGGGGGTGCTCTCGGCGGGCCTCGCGTTCAGGGGACTCATACCACTGAAACGCCCGGCGGTTCTTGCGGTCGCGCTGGGCGTCGTCGCGACCGCCGGCATCTACGTCGGGCTCCTCGCGCCGGCGGTCCTCACCGCCCCGGACGTAAGCGCTGGTGAGCGGCTCCTCTCCGCGCTCTACCCGCTGGCCGACACGTGGCTTATGGTCGTGCCGGCAGTGTTCGTTCTGGGCGTCGTCTCGATGCTCGGGGGCGGCAGGCTGGCGTGGCCGTGGATCGCGGTCGGCGTGGGCGCGGTCCTCATCGCAGCGAGCGACATCGGCTACTCATGGCTCGCCACCTACGATCTCTACGAGTCGGGCGCCATCGTCGACTACGGCTGGGGGCTGGGGCACGCGTTCATGATGCTCTGTGCACTCATCGCTCGCGACCTCGCGGATCCGCAACCTCCCGCAGCGTAGGTTGCACGCCGCGCGGGGATGTACTGCACTGACGAGAAGGAGGTGGTCGGTATGGTGACTCGTGAAGAGTTCGAGTCGGCCCGCGAAGACCTGCTGGCCCGCCGTGAGGCGTTGATGCATCGTGCCGAAGAGTTGCGCGAGCAGTTCGCTGACAGTGTGGATTCCGATGCGGTGACGATGGCCACGGGGCTTGCGCTGTTCAGCGGCGGCGTCGCGTGGGCTGTGACCGCGCGGGCCCGAGGCGGGCGTCGCTTAGGTGCGTTCGTGCTGCCCACGTTGCTGATCCTGGTGGGAGCGGTGCTTGCCGGCCGCGGAGCGTCGAGCCGCAGGGGTACGCACATCGCCGAGACGGAGCAGCGGGTACGCGACGAGCTTTCCGGTCTCGACCCGCTGGCCCGGATCCGGGTGCTGCGTGACATGGCGGGCGAGCAGTTGGCGTTCCTGCGCCACACAGCGAACTAGCGAGGTCGCGTGGCGCGCAGCTGGACGACCGAGCGGCTCGTGTTGAGACAGGTTCCCCCGGATGAGTCCGAGGCGGTACGGGCCTACGGGCTGCGGAGCCGCGAGTTCCATGGCCCGTGGGATCCCATCCGACCCGCCGATTTCTGGGAGCGGGAGGTTGTGGCGCGTCGTCTTGCGCATGAGCTCGACACCGCGGCCTCCGACGCCGGGTTGGTGCTGTACCTCTCGATCGCAGAGGATCCCGACCGGATAGTCGGGCGGATAGCCTTCCACAACGTCGTCAGGGGTTTCAGCCAGTCGTGCACGGTGGGGTACGGCCTTGCGCCGGAAGCCACCGGCAACGGGTACATGACCGAGGGCCTGACCGCGGCTGTCGACAGAGTCGCCTTCGGAGAGCTGGGCCTGCACCGAGTCGAGGCTGCGGTGATTCCGCGCAACACGCGTTCGCTCCGGGTGGTGGAGAGGTGCGGCTTCATCCGTGAGGGGCTCTCGCCGCGCTTCCTGAAGATCGCCGGGGTCTGGGAGGACCACGTACGGTTCGCACGACTCAACCCCGTCATGGAGCAGTAGTGGACGGCGAGAACGGCTCGTCCCCGCTGTTCGAGGTCCGCGATGCCACCGTGGTTCGCGACGGCCATATCATCCTTCGGATCGACGAGTTCGTGATCCGTGAGGGCGAGCACCTGGCGATACTCGGACCCAACGGGGCCGGCAAGTCCACGCTGATAGGGCTCTTGACCCGAGACGTGCTGCCTATATGGGCTGATCCCTACCCGGTGCGCTTCCAAGGCGAGACGCGCATCGAGGCAGCTCGGGCTCGTCGCCTGCTGGGCGTCGTCTCGAGCACGAGTCAGGAGACGATCCGCGTGCACCTCCCCGTTCGCGAGGTGGTGCTGGGCGGCCTCTGCGGCACGCTTGGACTGCCGCCGCACGTGGAGGGGAACATTCTGCCATCGCACCAGAGTGCCGCGCGGGATGCGATGCGCGCCGCCGGCATCGCAGAGCTGGGCGAGCGGGACATGGCGACGCTGTCGACCGGCGAGGCGAGACGGGCGCTGATCGCTCGCGCGCTCGTCAACGACCCGTCGGTACTGGTGCTCGACGAGCCGTGCGCGGGACTCGATCCTTCAGCCGCCTGGCATCTGCGGGACACCATGCGCGACCTCGCTCGAGGCGGCCGCACGATCGTGCTGGTGACGCACCATGTCTAGGATGTCGTGAGGGAGGTGGACCGGGTGGTGCTGATGAAGACGGCGAGCATCGTCGCAGACGGACCAGCTGCGGATCTCTTGACGGCGGACGTCTTGAGCGGCCTGTTCGGAGTACCGCTCGAGGTCGAGCGTCGAGAAGGGGAATATCGTCTCTGGTAGCGGCGTCCATGTCGGGAGGTCACCGAGTGCATGATGCGGTGAAGGTTGCGATGCAGCCGATATCCATATTCTTCGAGGTAGCAGGGGTGGCGACGATCGTGGCCGGCTTCGTGTACGCGGTGGCGCGGGTGCTCATCGGAGCACGGGCGGATGCCGATACGAGGTATGACGTGTTCCGCGCGACATTCGGCCGCAGCGTGCTGCTGGG
>JAHEXP010000037.1 GCA_023252055.1 Coriobacteriia bacterium | reverse complement strand
ATCGGCATCCCGGCGGGCTTCGAGGCAGGACTCGCCGCGCATGCGCCCCAGAAGTTGGTCACCTACACCGTGATGCGCAACTTCAGCTTCTTCGCGACCCGGGACGTGGGCGTGCTCAAGGAGGCGGTGGACGCCGTCAACCTGAGGGTGAGCGAGTCCTTGATCGCCTCGATGTCGGGACCCGTGGATCCTGCGGTGCTCCGTCAGCCGATCTCGCTGTCCGAGCATGTCATCGTCGGCAACAGGTCAGCTGTCGCGAAGGCGAGTGATGTGGCCGCCTTCGTGGGCGGGCAGACCACCTTCATCCCGATCGTGCTCTTCATCGTCATCATGTTCGCCTCGTCCATGATCGCGTCCACGGTGGCCTCCGAGAAGGAGAACAAGACGCTCGAGACGCTGCTCGCGACCCCGGTCGGCAGGGCTCCGCTCGTGCTCGCCAAGATGTCCGCGGCCGCTCTCATCGCGCTCGCGTCCTCGGCGGCCTACCTCTTCGGTATGCGCTACTACATGGACCGCCTCGGAGCGGGGCTGGGGACTGCGACGGGGAGCCCTGGGCTGGCGATACAGAGGCTGGGACTCACGCTCGGGGTGGGCGACTACCTGCTGCTGTTCGCGTCACTGTTCTGCGGCATCCTCGTGGCGCTCGCCATCGCTGTGATCCTCGGAGCGTTCGCGGAGAACGTGCGCACTGTCCAGGCGCTGCTCACGCCGCTCACGGTGGCGGTCATGATCCCGTACTTCCTGACGCTGTTCATCGACCTCGACTCGACCACGCCGCTCGTGCGCTCGATCGTCCTCGCGATCCCGTTCACACACCCGTTCCGCGCCGCGCCTTCGCTGCTGCTTCGCGACTACGCGACCGTGTGGGCGGGCATCGGCTACGAGCTGCTGTGGTTCGCCGCTGCGGTATTCGTGGCGACGCGCATCTTCGCCTCCGACCGGATCCTCACCCTGAGGCTCGGCCGCAGGCGCACCCGCAAGAAGGAACTCGACCAGGAGTAGTTCGCAGCGGCCGCCGGAGCGCGAACCGTGCGGCGCGGAGCCGCCCGCTAGTCTTCGGCGAGCAACTGCTCCCGCAGGTCGGCAAGTGCCTTGCCTCGGTGGCTGATGGCGTTCTTCTCGGCGATGGAGAGCTCGGCCATGGTGTAGCCGGCCGACTCGTCCGGCAGGAAGACCGGGTCGTAGCCGAATCCCCCGCTGCCACGAGGCGCGAACGCGATCTGGCCTTCGCATGTGCCGCACGCCCAGGTCGCCGCGCCCTTCTCGTCCAGCAGCACGACGACGCACTGGAAACGCGCCGCGCGCATCTCGGCGCCGAAGCCGTCGAGCTCCTCGAGGAGCTTGCGGGTGTTGTCGAGGTCGCTCGCGTTCTCGCCGGCGAACCGGGACGAGCGCACGCCGGGCCGACCGCCCAGTGCGTCGACCACGAGCCCGGAATCGTCCGCGAGCGCCGCCATGCCGAACGCCTTCCGGTACGCGTCGGCCTTGAGGTACGCGTTATCGGTGAACTGTTCGCCGGTCTCGGCGACATCGAGCGGCTCGGCGCCCAGATCCGCGGCGGTCACGAACTCGAGGCCGGAATCCGCGAGTGCGGCCCGGATCTCCACGAGCTTGCCGGCGTTACCGGTGGCGACGACGACTCTGCGCTTCTCAGCGGCCATAGGTGAGAGACCCTTCTTCGATGATGGAACGCTGGATGCGGATGAGTTCGGCCGTGCCCGCGCTCGCGAGCGTGAGCAGCGAGTCGAGGCGGCCGCGGTCGAAAGTGGTGCGCTCGCCCGTGCCCTGGACCTCGACGAAACGCCCCTGTGAGTCGGTCACCACGTTCATGTCGACCTCCGCACGGGAGTCCTCGGAGTAGTCGAGGTCGAGCAGGATCTCGCCGTCGACCAGCCCCACGGACGTGGCGGCAACCGAGTCGATGAGCGGGGACGCGGCGATGCGGCCGGCGGCGCGCCAGGTCTCGAACGCGTCGTGCAGCGCGAGCCATGCACCGGTGATCGAGGCCGTCCGCGTCCCGCCGTCCGCCTGGATGACGTCGCAGTCCACGTTGACGGTGGCCTCGCCGAGCGCGCGCATGTCGGTGACGGTGCGGAGGCTTCGGCCTATCAGGCGCTGGATCTCGTGCGTGCGGCCGCCGGGCCCGCCCGCGCCGGTCTCGCGGCGCTTGCGCTCGTGCGTGGAGGACGGGAGCATCGCGTACTCCGCGGTGACCCAGCCCTGCCCCTTGCCGCGCAGCCACGAGGCCACGCCATCGTTCACATTCGCCGCGCACAGAACGACGGTGTCCCCCACCTCGATGAGGCAGGAGCCGTGCGCGTGCTTGAGATACCCGCGGGTGATCTTCACCCGGCGCAGCTGGTCGTGCGCGCGATCTTCGGCCCTCGTCATCATCGTCCGCCCTTCCCCTTCGCTCCCGAGGGAGGCGTCATATCGATCGTCAGCAACTCTTCGGCGAGCACCGTTTCGCCGCCGAAGGCCTCGCCTGCTTCGCGCAGGAGGCGGTCGTGGTCGGCTGTCGGCCATAGGTGACTCAGCACCAGCAACTCGGCGCCGGACGACTTCGCGAGCGCACCGGCTTCGGCGGGCGTCATGTGCGGCCCGCGGCCGGCGTACTCGGTGGGCAGCGTGCACTCCGCAACAAGGACGTCACAGTCGTCGGCAGCCATCCGGACACCGGCTCCGTCACGGGTGTCGCCGGTGTAGACGAGGCGTCCGTCGGGCCCGTCGATGGAGAACGCGAACGCGGGCCCGTCATGGTCCACCGGGTGCACCGTCACCTCGAGCTCGTCGAACGTCAGCGTCTGCCCCGCCTGGAGCACGTGCGGCTCGAACGCCTCGGCGAGGTGAGCGGCGCCGCTTGCGGGCAGCAGCGCGCACATCCGCTCCCAGAGTCCTTCCGGAAGGTAGATCGGCAGGCTCCCGAGCGGGCCCTCCGGGGCGAATCGGAGGGCGGCCTCGAGCGCGTACAGGTCGAGGAAGTGGTCCGTGTGGGCGTGGCTGACGAGCACCGCGTCCAGCGACGTCACATCGGTGACGTGGCCGGCGTTGGCGAGCGTGCCGTTGCCGCAGTCGATCATGAGGGTCGTGCCGTCGTGCTCGACCAGGTAGCCGGAGCACGCCTGGTCCGGTCCGGCGTAGGAGGCTGAAGAGCCCAGTATCGTCAGCTGCATGTCGTGCCCTTTTCGGTCGTCGGTTCGTCCGCGGCGGGTTCGGGTCGCAGCGGCGGTATCTCGATGCTGTCCAGCTCGACGAGTTCCAGGTGCTTGGCGGCAGGAATCGGCGAGCCGAGCACCCGCGCCCCCAGACGGGCGAACTCGTCCGGATCGCCTGTGGTGAAGAAACGGTGGCGCGCCACGTTCGATGCAGGTGCGAGGCTGCGGCGTGCGGCGAGCGCCTCCCTGACCTCGCGAGCGGTCTCCTGCGCCGAGGAGATGACGCGCACCTGACGGCCCATCACCTGCTTGATCGCCGGCGCGAGCAGCGGGAAGTGCGTGCACCCCAGCACGAGCGTGTCGACGCCGGTGCGCTTGAGCGGGTCCAGGTAGTCGCGAGCGATGTCGTAGAACGTCGGGCGCAGGAACACGTCGGAGGAGTCTGCCAGCACATCCTCGATGGAGCCCGGCCCCATGTGCAGCCCCTGCTCGACGATCTCGACGAACTTCGGCGCGGCGACCGAGAACACGGTGGCGCCGGCATCGAGCGCGCGCACGGCGTTCGAATACGCGCCCGACTCGACCGTCCCGCTGGTCGCTATCACGCCGACCTTGTGGTTCCGCGTGGCCTGCACCGCCGCGCGCGCTCCGGGCTCGACGACACCGATCACCGGGACGTCGAACGTGCGCTGCGCGGCCGCGAGCCCCGCCGCCGTGCCGGTGTTGCAGGCCACGACGAGCATCTTCACGTGGTTGCGCGACAGCCAGGAGCCGATCTGCAGGACGAAATCACGCACTTCGGCCTGCGGGCGCGGCCCGTAGGGACAGCGCGCGGTGTCCCCGACGTAGAGGACGGACTCGTGAGGGAGGGTACGCATGATCTCCCCGGCGACCGTGAGGCCGCCGAGCCCGGAATCGAAAACGCCGATGGGAAGGTCGTTCATGCGGGAGAGTATAGCGGTCGCACCCGCGCCGAGCGCTCGCACGTGCCCGGACCGTCAACCGGGCGATGACGCGACGTGGTGACGGCCCTCGCCTCGGGAGTCGCTTGGGTACGAACGCAGCGTATGGTGGGGTGGATACGCTGGGGAGGCGCGCATGGCGGGGGGTACGTCACCGTTCTGGTCGGCCGGGAGCGCAGAGACGCTCTCGGACCTCGATGCGACAGCAGCCGGCCTGACCGGGGCCGAGGCGGCCGCGCGACTGCGGCGGTTCGGACCCAACACGATCGCAGCGAAGCATCGCCGCTCCACTCTCGTCCTGCTCGCCGCCCAGTTCCGCAGCCCGATCATCCTCATCCTGGTCGCTGCAGCTCTGCTCTCCGCGTTCCTCGGAGACCGGCCGGATGCGGCGATCATCCTCGCGATCGTGCTCGTGAGCGGCCTGCTCACGTTCTTCCAGGAGCGCGGCGCCTCCAGCGCCGTCGAGCGGCTGCTGGAGGTCGTGAAGGTCAAAGCGCAGGTGGTGCGCGACGGCGCGGAGGTCTCGGTCCCGCACGAGGACGTGGTGCCCGGAGACGTCGTGGTGCTGAGCGCGGGGGCCACGGTACCGGCGGACTGCCTGCTGCTGGAGAGTACCGACCTGTTCGTCGACGAGGCCGCGCTCACCGGCGAGTCGTTCCCCGTGGAGAAGTCGGTGGGCGTGCTGCCTGCCGACACGCCGCTCGCCCGCCGCACGAACTCCGTCTTCATGGGCACGCACGCGATCTCGGGCACGGCCCGGGCGCTCGTGGTCCGCACCGGCTGCGCGACCGAGTTCGGCTCGGTGTCGGACCGGCTGGCCGCCCCGCCCAGGCCGACCGACTTCGAACAGGGCGTCGGAAAGTTCGGCTACCTGCTCATGGAGGTCACGCTGATGCTCGTGATCGCGATCTTCGCGGTCAACGTGCTCATGCACAAACCGGTGATCGACTCGTTCCTGTTCTCGCTGGCCCTCGCCGTGGGGCTCACGCCGCAACTGCTGCCCGCGATCATCTCGATCAACCTCGCGCACGGCGCGAAGCGGATGGCCGAGCGCCACGTGATCGTGAAGCGGCTCGACTCCATCGAGGACTTCGGCTCGATGGACGTGCTGTGCTCGGACAAGACCGGCACGCTCACGCAAGGCGTCGTGACGCTGTCGGGTGCTTACGACGTGCGCGGCGGGGACTCGGAGGACGTCGTCCTCTACGCCTACCTGAACTCGTACTTCGAGACCGGCTTCGCGAACCCGATCGATGTCGCTGTGCGTGCCTCCCGCTCCTTCGACGTCAGCCACGTCACGAAGCTCGACGAGGTCCCGTACGACTTCACGCGCAAGAGGCTCACCATCCTCGTCGAGCGCGAGGGACGCACGCTCATGATCACGAAGGGCGCGCTGTCATGCGTGCTCGACGTCTGCGAATCCGCCCGCACGCCCAGCGGTGCGACGGTGCGGCTCGGCGATGTGCGCTCGGATGTCGAGAAGCTCTACCGCGACCTCTCGGCGCGCGGCTTCCGCACGCTCGGGGTGGCCATCCGCTCTGACACGCCGCGAGACATCGACGCCTCGGCCGAGGCGGGCATGACGCTGGTTGGGGTCGTCGCCTTCTTCGACCCTCCCAAGGAGGGCGCCGTGGCGGCGGTCGAGGGCCTGCGGGCGCGCGGCGTGCGCCTGAAGATCGTCACGGGCGACAACGCGCTGGTGGCGGCCTCCGCATGGGAGCAGCTCGGCATGGCCGCCCCGGTGGTGCTGCGCGGCGCCGAACTGCATTCGATGCACGAGCGCGCGGCTGTCCGTCGTGTCGGGGCGATCGACATCTTCGCGGAGATCGAGCCGAACCAGAAGGAGTACATCGTCCACCTGCTCCAGAAGGCAGGGCATGTGGTCGGTTACCTCGGCGACGGCATCAACGACGCCAGCGCGCTGCACGCCGCGGACGTGGGGATCTCGGTGAACTCCGCGGTCGACGTCGCCAAGGAAGCCGCCGACATCGTGCTGCTCGAGCCGGGTCTGGACGTGTTGGCCGCAGGCGTCGAGGGTGGGCGAACCACGTTCGCGAACACGCTCAAGTACGTGTTCATGGCCACCAGCGCGAACTTCGGCAACATGTTCTCGATGGCGGGCGCGTCGATCTTCCTCCCGTTCCTGCCCCTGCTGCCGACCCAGATCCTGCTGACGAACCTGCTCACCGACCTTCCGGAGATGGCGATCGCGTCGGACAGGGTGGATCCCGAGCTCCTCGAGCGGCCGCGGCGCTGGGACGTCGCGTTCATCCGGCGCTTCATGCTGGTGTTCGGGCTGCTCTCGAGTGTCTTCGACTTCGCGACGTTCGGCGCCTTGCTGCTGGTGATGCGGATCCCTGTCGCAAGCGCATACGGGCAGGCGCTCTTCCGTACCGGCTGGTTCGTGGAGTCGGTGCTCTCCGCCTCGATGGTCGTTCTCATCATCCGGACGCGGCGGCCGGCACTATCGAGCCGGCCCGGGCGCCTGCTCGCGGGAGCCACGGCAGCAGTGTGGGCGGTGGCGCTGGCCATACCGTACACGCCGGTGGGCGCGGTGTTCCGCTTCGCGCCGCTGCCGTGGCAGTTCCTCGTGATGGTGGCGGTGATCCTGGCGGCGTACGGCAGCGCGGCGGAGTTCGCGAAACGCGTGTTCTACCGTGCACGGGACCGCGAGCGGGAACGTACGCCCCGGCGGGCGCGCCGCGTCTGAACGCGGTACCGTGCGATCGGTCTACGCCGCGGGATCGGCCCACCCGGGTACGTGGCGCCACGCCTCGCGCAACGCCTTTCGTGAGGCCCGCCATCCCGCGTCGTGCGCCTCGACGAACTTCCAGAACGCAGGCGAATGGTCCATCCGCTTCGTATGAGCGAGTTCGTGGACGAGCACATAGCGGACGAGGTCCGGAGGCAGGAACACGAGCGACTCGTTCAGGCTGACCGCGCCCTTGGATGTGCAGCTTCCCCAGCGGGTGCGTTGCCGTCGGATGCCGACGCTCGTAGCACTCCACCCCGTCTCGACCTCGACGCCCCCGAGCATGAGCGGAAGCCGCTCGCGGGCCGCGCGGGCCACCGCACGTCGAAGGGCCTCGTAGCACGCGGCGTGGTCGCCGGTCTCTCCGCTGAGCACCAGCGTCTCGCCGGCGACGCGCCCCCGCACTCCCGTGCCGGCGCCAGGACGCAGCACGACGTCCCACCGAAGCCCGATCCCGGGAAGCTTCACCGAGGTGGGCAGGGGGCCGTCCTCATGCGCGGCGAGGTGTTCGCGCCGTTCGGCGCTCCCGGCGAGCGCGCGCTCCACCCACGACGCGTGACGCCTGAGGATCGCCGGGACTTCTCGCTGGTCGAACCCGCGCGGCACCACCACAACGAGCCCTTCGCGCGGGTTGACGAGCAGCCGCACGCGGCGCGCGCGCGGCGAGATGCGCAGGGTGTAGTCGATGCTGCCTTCGCCCACGACCATCGACCTCCCTCGCGTGTCCCTGGTGCTGCAAGCGGGTATCTGCCACAGAAGAGTACCGCGTGGGCCGGGCCGTGCATCCGTCCCGCGGATTCCGGATGAAGGGGGTCCGATCCATGAAGGCGATCGTCGATACCGGTCTGTGCATCGGCTGCGAACTCTGCGTCGACACGTGCCCCGAGGTGTTCGTTATGCGCGAGGACGGCTACTCCCACGTCATCGTCGAACCGATCCCGAACGAGGAGTACGACTGCGTGCAGGAAGCCGTGGAGATCTGCCCGGTGGAAGCGATCTCCACCGCGGCGGACTAGCTGCGCTCAGCGCAGCGGGCCGCACCCGGGCGGACGCCGCTTCTCTGCGGCCGCGCCGGATCAGCCCCTGCGCACCAGATAGCAACGGTGGATGCGCGGGTTGCGTGCGAAGTCCGGCGGGATCGTGGACGTGGTGATGTCCTCCCACGTCAGGCCGGCAGCGGTCAGAGCCGCCTCGTCCAGCCTGAACTTGCGGAAGTTCGTGGAGAACACGAGCGTTCCGCCGTCCGCCAGCAGGCGCGCGGCCGACGTGATGAGCGTCGCGTGGTCGCGCTGGATGTCGAGCGTGCCCTCCATCCCCTTGCTCGTCGAGAACGACGGCGGGTCGAGGAAGATCACGTTGTAGCGGCCTCCCTCGCCGGCCGCCGAATCGCTCAGGAACGTCGCCACGTCACCCCGCACGAGGCGGTGAGCCGCGAGGTCCAGGCCGTTGAGCGCGAAACTGCGTTTCGCCCAGTCGAGATACGTGTTCGATAGGTCCACCGACACGCTCGACTCCGCTCCGGCGAGCGCCGCCCGGACCGTGGCCACGGCCGTGTAGCAGAAGAGGTTCAGCAGCGACCCTCCGCGGGCGAGATCCGCCACCATCCCACGGGTAGACCTATGGTCGAGGAAGAGGCCTGTGTCGAGGTAGTCGTCGAGGTTGACCAGCAGGCGTGCGCCCGACTCCCGCACTTCGTGGAAGCGTCCGGCCTGCCCGATCCGCTCGTACTGCGCCTCACCGCGCTGGCGGCGTCGGACCTTGACGCGCACCTCGGCCGGGGCGACGTCAAGCACATCTGCGACCGCGGCTGTCGCCTGCTTCAACCGGATGCCGGCCGCCACGGGGTCGATCTCCGAGGGCGCCTCGTACTCCGCGACCACCACGCGCCGCACGCCGTCGCTGCAGTCGTACAGGTCGACCGCCACCGCGAAGTCGGGCAGGTCGGCGTCGTACACGCGCCAGCAGGTCACGCCTTCGCGGCGCGCCCACTTCGAAAGGTGCTTGTAGTCCTTGCGGACACGGTTCGCGAAGGCGGTCACACCGGCCGTGACGTCGGGTGCGACGGGCTCCGGCACGCGGCCGGTGTCCAGCCGAACAGGGATCGCGCCGTTGAAGAGCGCGTGCGTGGCGCCGGGGACGATCCCGAGGGTGGCCGCGTGCGCGTCGTCGCCGGCGAGGACTCCGTAGGTCCAGCCCTGGAATCCGGCCCGCAGCCTTTCGCCCAACACGCGGTACAGGGCCTCAGCTGCCTCTGCCTCACCGATGCGCTCGCCATACGGGGGGTTCACCGCGACGAGACCCGAGCTGACTCCGGCCGGAGGTGCGAATGCGTCCACGCCGCGCACGCCCGCCGTCACTCTGCCGCGCAGCCCTGCGCGAGCGATGTTCGCCTCCGCGAGCGCGATCGCGTCCGGGTCTGCATCCCATCCCGAGACCGGTGGAAGCTTGGCCAACCCGGCTTCGGCCCTATCGTCCGCGTCCGCCAGAAGGTCGTCCCAGACCTCGGCGTCGTGGCCGAGCCAGCCCGAGAACCCCCAATGCGACCGAAGAAGGCCCGGGGCAACGTCGCCGGCGATCCATGCGCCCTCGATGAGCAGCGTCCCGGACCCGCACATCGGGTCGAGCAGCGCGCCGCCGCCCGCAGCGGTCTCGCGCCAGCCGGAAAGCAGCAGCATCGCCGCCGCCAACGACTCCTTGAGCGGCGCCTCGCCCTGTACGCCCGCCTCGCGGTACCCGCGCCTGTGCAAGGCGGTGCCGGCGAGATCGATGGACACGGTCGCCGAGCCGGACCGGACGCGCACGTTCACCCGCAGGTCGGGAGCGGCGGTGTCGATCGAAGGCCGCTCGCCGAACAGGTCACGCAGGCGGTCCACGATCGCGTCCTTGGCCTTGAGCGCCCCGAACATCGTGTTGCGAAAGGCAGGGTTCGTGTCCGTCGCGAAGTCCACCGCGAGCGTCCCCGAAGCCGCGAGGTGCTGTTCCCAGGGGATGTCCAGAACGCCGCGATACAGTGCGTCGGCATCGGTCGCGTCCACCTTGGCCAGCGGCATGAGAACGCGCGACGCCGTGCGCGACCACAGGCACGCGGCGTACGCGATGCGCAGGTCGCCGGCGAAGCCGACGCCCGCCCGGGCTGGGCGGACGCCGGAAGCGCCGATGGCGCGTAGTTCTTCGGCGAGCAGTGGCTCGACGCCACGCGCACAGGTCGCGAACAGGCTCAGCATCCGGGGCCGCGCATCTTCATGGGCGTGTGTCCGAAGACCGTCTAGCCCCGCTCGATGGTGACGGACTCCATCACGTCGTTGCGAGAGATCGTGTGCACGACGTCGAGGCCTTCGCTGACCTGGCCGAAGACGGTGTAGTTGCCGTTGAGGAACGCTTGCGGGCCGAGGCAGATGTAGAACTGGCTGCCGGCCGAGTCCGGGTGGCCGGCGCGCGCCATCGCCACGGTACCGTCGAGGTGCGGACGCGAGTTGAACTCGGCCGCGAGGTTGTAGCCGGGACCGCCCGTGCCCGCAGGGCCCTCACCGGTCTTGGAGTAGGGGTCGCCGCCCTGGATGACGAAGTTCGGCTCCACGCGGTGGAACGACGTCCCGTCGTAGAAGCCCTTCTCCGCCAGCTCGATGAACGCCGCCGCGTGCTTGGGGGCGTCCTCGCAGAAGAACTTGAACTTGATGACGCCCTTCGCGGTGGTGATGACCGCGGTCTCGTCTCCGGTGCATACGTACGTGGGCTCGTAGAGCGCCATGGGGGCCCGCCTTTCGTGAACGTCGTCGATCGGCCGCCGGTCGGCGACCCTTTCATGCTGCAGGGACGGTTCGGCGCTAGTGCGACTCGCCGAAACCGGTCACAACGTAGGTTCCCGAGCGCGGGTCGGTGCGAAGCGAGACGAGCCCGAGCTTCTGGGCGTCTTCCAGAAGTGCTTGGAACGTGCGATATCCATAGCCCGACTCGCTGAAGTCCGGCTGCTTGCGCTTCATCGTGTCCTTGACGAGCGAGCTGTACATGACGTCCTTGTTCTCGCGCTGCAGGCCCTGGATCGTCTCGACGAGCAACTTCATCGCGGGACGCTTCCCCCGCGGGACGACGGTGGCGGCCACGCTGGGAGCGGCGGGGCCCTTGCCCAGGTCCTCGTAGTAGATGAACTCGTCGCACGACGCCGCGAGCAGGTCGGAGGTGGACTCCTTCATGCCGAGTCCGATGACCGACTTGCCGTTCTCCTTGAGCTTCGCCACGAGCGGGGTGAAGTCGGAGTCGCCGGAAACGATCACGAACGTGTCGACGTGCTCCTTCGAATAGCACATGTCCATCGCGTCCACGCACAGCTGGATGTCCGCGTGGTTCTTGCCGGTCTTGCCGCGCTCCGGGATCTCCATCATCTGCACGCCGGAATCGTGCATGATCACGCGGTACTTCTCGAAGCGTCCCCAGTCAGCGTAGGCGCGCTTGACGATGACCTTGCCCTTCTCGACGAGCCGCTCGAGGATCGCGTTCACGTCGAGCAGTTCGTCCGTCTTCTTGCGCCGACCTCCGCCGGCCGGTCGGTCGCGCTCGAAGCCGAGCGCCAGGTTCTCGAAGTCAACGAACACTGCGAGCGAGTGTGCCTCGTCTGGCATGTTCGGTCGTCCCCTCATGTGTTGCGGGCGCCGGCCCCCCTCCGGGGCGGGCTGCCTCCGGACAAATGGTACTACGGGGAGCCTCGGCGCACCGCTTCCCCCGACCTCTCGGCGCGGGTCCGCGCGATCTCGGCACACCGGCCCGTCCGACCTCGCCGAAACCGCTTCCCGACCCTCGCCTAAACCGTATAACTCCTGCTAGACTTGCGAATGGTGTCCAAGGGGTGAACGACGTGCGGGGTGAAGGGGAATCACGTGAGGCGCAGACTCGCTATTTGGCTGGTCGGATCGGCGATGCTCGCCGCGACCACCGTCCTCGTCGGATGTGCTGTGACGAACGTCGTCGCGCCCGTCGTGGCAGCCAAGCACGTGGCGTACGCCCCCGGCACCGCATGTGACGCTGTCGGCTGCCACACGCCCACCTACTTCGACCCCGCCTATACGCATCAGCAGCCCTACCTCGGGCCCTGCGACACCTGCCACAACCTCGTGAGCTGGAAGCAGGTCACCTACAAGCACAAGAACGCTGCCTTCGACAACGGGATGCACCCGCTTCTGGGCTGCTCGACGTGCCACACCGAAGGCAAGGCACTCCCGAACCCCGCGTGCTCCGCATGCCACGACGCCCCTCACAAGGGCTGGACGAGCTGCTCCTCGTGCCACAGCACCACCGCGTGGAGGCTGTTCCAGGCTCCCCCGGCGGACCACCTCTCGCTCGAGGGCGGGCACTCCACGCTGATCTGCCTCGATTGTCACAAGGCCGCCAACGAACCCGCCAAGGACCGTCAGTGCGTCGACTGCCACGGCACCAACCACGGCGGTCTGAGGACCTGTCAGGACTGCCACGATCCGGCCACCGGCTGGGAGCCGAAGGCGGACTGGTCCCACAGCGACTTCTTCGTTCTGCGCGGCGCCCACACCAAACTCGACTGCGCCCAGTGCCACGTCAACGACCGCTTCGCGGGCACCCCGAAGGTGTGCGTCGGGTGCCACGGCAAGCAGCACGGCGGCCTCAGCGACTGCGCCGGCTGCCACACCACGTCGGCTTTCAAGCCGGCGACCTTCGAGCACTCCTCGGTGTTCAAGCTGGTCGGCGCGCACGATGACCTCAAGTGCTCGCGGTGCCACCCGGACCGCAAGTTCGCCCGTGTGATCGGCAACGGCAGCCACGAGTGCGTCTCCTGCCACGGCCCCCAGCACGGAGGCCTGACCGACTGCGACGATTGCCACACCACCTCGTCGTTCGACCGGCCCACGTTCGAGCACTCGAGCGTCTTCCCGCTGGTCGGGCAGCACGCGACCCTCGCATGCTCGAAGTGCCACCCGGACAACGAGTTCGCGAACACGATCAGCAACGGCGGGACCGACTGCGTCGACTGCCACGCGGGCGACAGTCCGCACGGCGCCAGCGTCGGCAGCAACTGCGAGAGCTGCCACACGCCGGTCGACTTCAACGTGACCCTGCCGTTCCCTGCCCACGTCATCCCGCTCGGTGCGACCCACCGCTCGATGTCGTGCACCTTGTGCCACACGTCGCTGGTCTTCACGGCGCCGACCCGCGCGTGCGTGAGCTGCCACGCCGGTGACGTCCCGCACGTGGGCCCGAGCGACTGCCTGAGCTGCCACTGGCCCACGGTCTGGTCGGACACGCACTTCACCCATGCGACGCTCGAGGTGCCGAGCGACCATCCGCCTTCAACGACCAGCGGATACCCGACCGAGTGCTACAAGTGCCACCCGAGCGACAACCCGCCTGCACCTGACTTCACGCACCATAGCTGCACGATCACCGGCTGCCACGTCGGGCCGTAGATCTGCAGGTCACCATGGCGAGCCAATAAGAAGGGCCCCGGATACGATCCGGGGCCCTTCTTTCGTGATGGTCTACAGCCGGGCGAAGTCTCCGCCGGGGTGAATGCGTTGCAACGCTGGGAGCCTGCCGGCTCCGACGCAGCGCCTACTCAGCGCGCGCAGCTTCGTCCTTCGCGGCCGCGGCCGCCTTCCCGTCCGCGTGGCGCGTGCGGAAGTACTCGACAACGATCGGGATCGTCGTGAGGACCACCACGCCCAACAAGACGAGCGTCAGGTTCGCCTCAACCGCGGGGATCCGGCCGAAGAAGAAGCCGCTCGCGACGAAGAGGCCGACCCACGCGACCGCACCGACCACGTTGAACTCGAGGAAGCGCTGGTAGTGCATCTCCCCCAGCCCGGCCAGGAACGGCGCGAACGTTCGCACGAACGGAACGAATCTCCCGAGGATGATCGCCTTGCCGCCGTAGCGCTCGAAGAAGGCGTGGGTCTTGTCCATGTACTCCTTCTTGAAGATGCGGCTGTCGGGGTTGCGCAACAGGCGCGGACCGAGCTTGGCGCCGATCCAGTAGTTCGCCGTGTCCCCGAGGATCGCGGCCGCCAAGAGCACCACGAGCAGGATCCAGATGTTCAGCGGGCTGCCGGAGCGCGCAGCGACCGCGGCGGCGGCGAAGAGCAGCGAGTCGCCAGGAAGGAACGGCGTCACGACCAGCCCGGTCTCGCAGAAGATGACGATGAACAGGACCACATACATCCAGACACCCCAGATGGCGAGCTGCGCATCGATGAAGGTGTCGATGTGGAGCACGATGTCGAGGAGGATCTTGATCAGGTCCATGCGGTGGTCCCCTTGGTGCGACGGCTCCGGCCCGGAGTCGACGAGCGGTCGGCTGCGGCGGGCACCAGTATGACACGCCGCCCCACAGCCTCCGCCCTCACCCCGAGTAGACGTTCCAGACCCGTTGCGCGTGCTCCAGCCAGAAGGCCTCGCGATCCGAGGTGTCGAACCCTTCGCGCTCGGCGTAGGCGAAGTAGCCCTCGCCCGGCATCCCGGTGTCCTTTCGGACCACCAACGAGGCGATCCACACGCCATGGACCGGGTCCTCGAGGTCGCAGACTTCGCTCAGCAGCGCCATGAGCGCCCACGAACGCGGCCTGAAACCGGTCTCGGACACCGCGCTCGCGAGTTCGGCATAGGTGATGGTGCGCGCGGTCCGGGCACGCTCGAGAACCGCCTCGCGCGCGGAGGCCCGGGCTGCCTCCCACTGCTGCAGAGGTATCCCCCATCTGGTGTTCTTGGGCGTACCCGTGCCTGTCATGCGGGTCCGTCTCCGTTCGCTGCGGGCCGTCGGTCAGGGCCCGTTCACGGCACAGCGTCGTCGTGCAGCATACACATTGCGGGTATGCTTGAACGACCATGCTCGATCCCGACTATCAGATCCCCGAGTCCGACGACGCGTTGCTCGCCGAGTGCGACGTGCAGGCGTTCCACGCCTCGGGCCCGGGCGGCCAGTCGGTGAACACGAGCGACTCGGCGGTCCGCATCCGTCACATCCCGAGCGGGATCACGGTCGTGTGCCGCCGCGAGCGCAGCCAGCTCCACAACAAGCGGCTCTGCCTGGAACGGCTGCGCGAGAAGCTCGCCGCCGCCATGGCTCCCCCGCCGGCCCCTCGGCGCCCCACGCGCAAGTCCCGCGGTGTGCGCGCCGGGGAACTCGCCGCCAAGGCGCACCGGGCCCGCATCAAGCAGATGCGCCGCCCGCCGGGCGACGACTGACCCCAGGACGGTCGCTGCTTTCGCTCGGGTGGCCGGCCGGATCTTCCTGCCGTCCCTCGTTGACCCGCTTCCACCCGGTGGTATGCTTCTGTGTGTGCTATTACGCATTGCGTACTATTCCAAGGAGCGCCAGTGGATCTCTACGGCCCGTGGCTCGCACAGCTGCGCAAGGGCGTGGTCGAACTCCTCGTGCTCGCCCTCCTGCGTTCTCGCGGCCCTCTGCACGGCTACGGCATCGTGCAGGAACTCGAGGAACTCGGTGACCTCATCGCAGGAGTGAGTACGGTGTATCCCGTACTCAAGCGCCTCGAGGCGGACGGCCTTGTCGACGCTTCGTGGGGCGCGGGCGATGAGGCTGGCCGCCGCAAGAACTACTCCATCACCGGTGCCGGCAAGAAGTTCCTCGACGAAGGCACCCGGCAGTTCGACGACTTGCATGCAGCGCTCGGACGGATCGGGGGGAACCGATGAGCGAGGAGAGGGCGGCTGCGGCGGCCTTGGCGATCGAGCGGTACATCGCGGGGCTCAGGCACGAACTCGGGCCGCTGGGAGCCGCCGAGGCCGGCGATCTCACGCGCGAGATCAGCGACATGCTGCTGGACGCGGCGCGAGAGGACCCGGAGCTCGCGTTCTCGGAGATGCAGCGCCTGGGGGAGCCGTCCCAACTGGCGGCGACGCTGCTGGCGGAACGCGGCATCGCGATCGGCGGCGGCATCCCCGCCGCCGCCTGGTGGCGACTCGGGATCGCGGCAACGACCGACGTCCTTGTCGGCGTGGCCGCGCCGGTCCTCGTTGGGGTGCTCGGCTACGGGCCGGTGGCGAGGGCACTCTCGGGACA
This sequence comes from Coriobacteriia bacterium, assembly GCA_023252055.1. Classification (GTDB taxonomy): domain Bacteria; phylum Actinomycetota; class Coriobacteriia; order Anaerosomatales; family PALSA-660; genus PALSA-660. The sequence goes on along the minus strand of JAHEXP010000037.1, from coordinate 614 downwards.
GTCAGGCCCCGGCGCGAGCACCTGGAGCGCCGCCGGGATCGTGGCCGCCGTGACGGTTCTGGTCGCGTTCAGCGTGGTCCTCACGTGGCGGATGTGGTCGCCGTGGCGCGACGGCGGGCGGTCGTCGACTCCGGGGATGGCCCTCGCGCGAATCGCCGTCGTTCGAATCGGCGGAACGCGCGCGGTCGTGGCCAGCGCCGATCTCACGGCGGCGGGGCTCGAAGCACCCGCGATCTCCGCTCTGTCCCTTGGCACCGCACTGGCCTCCGTGATCATCGCCGTCCTGCTCATCGCGTGGAGCGGCTCCACGCTTGCAGGCGGTGCCCCCGCCCCAACCGATACCGCGCTCGTGTGGCACCTGGCGGGCACCCCATCCGCGCAGAGGGAACAGGTCACCAGGGACGTGCAGCGCCTGTACGGCGCGGCTTCGAACCAGATGCGAAGCTGGCCGGCCCTGTCGGCGGGGATCGATTCCGACGCGTTCAGGTCCGACCTCCTGGGCCGCTTCGGCCGGATGGGTGACAACTACGGTGGCGCGGGCTACACGATCGCAGCGATGGCGAACGCCGGGCCCGGGGCGTGGACGGTCGATGTGGACGAACTGCCCCCCGGTT
>JAHEXP010000079.1 GCA_023252055.1 Coriobacteriia bacterium | reverse complement strand
CGACGTGAGCGCCCGAACCATCCAGCTCCGGGTGACCCAGTGGGTGACCGGCAAGACGCCCGACACCTTCTGCCCCACCGGACCGTGGATGGCGACCGCGGGCACCATCGGTGACCCGCAGACGCTGTCGCTGGCAACGGTCATCGGCGGCGAGACGCTGCAGGGGGCGTCGACGGAGCAGATGATCTTCACCGTCTCACACCTCCTGGTGTACCTGTCCTCCCTGCTGACGCTTCGGCCGGGCGATCTCATCCTCACCGGCACGCCCGCAGGGGTCGGGCACACGAGGAAGCCCCCCCGCTATCTTGGCGTGGGGGACGTTGTCGAGATCACGATCGATCGGATCGGCACGCTCCGTAATCCGGTGGTGGCAGCCCAGGCTCGGAGCTAGACGATGGGGACGATTCGCGTGGGCGACGACTCCCTGCTGGTGGACTGCGACCCGGACGCCGGCTTCGTGATCTCGGCGATCATCGATGTCGCCACGGGGGCGAACGCCCTGTGGCGGCGCACCGGGTTCGTGCCGGGCGAGTTCCGGCGCATTCTCGGGCCCTCCGGGGACCTGTCGATCGAGTCGTTCATCGACCTGTTCGCCGGCGGCTGGTTCGAGATGTTCCCGACGACCGGATACCCGGGCACGGTCCAGGGTGCCGTCGGGCCCGCCGTGTCGCTGCTCCACGGCGAGGCGATGCGCCTGCCCTGGGTGGTCACCCACCGCGACGCGTCCACGGTGGAGGCGTCGGTCGACATGGTGCGGACTCCGTTCCGACTCACGCGACGCCTCGAGATCGTGGGTGGTGAGCTGGTCGTGTCCGAGCAGGCCGAGAACCTGTGCCCGGTGCCGGCTCCGTACGTGTGGGGTCACCACCCGTGCTTCGACCGGGCCACCTTCGCCGGTGGCCGGTTCGAGATCGACGCCCTGTCCGCGGAGGTCCCCGCGCCCGTCTATGACGTGGACCACAACTCCCTCATCCCGGGCGCCGTCTTCGCGTTCCCGCAGGCGCCCACGGCGGGGGGAGGCGCGCGGGACGTAGCGGCGATTCCCGGGTCCCCGGATGGACGGCACGAGCAGACCACGCTCGTCGTGCGGCGCGGTGGTGTCCGGATCACCGCCCCGCGGATCGGGCGGGCGTTCAGCCTCCGCTGGGACGAGCGTGACTTCCCGAATGTCCTGCTGTGGCAGGACTACCAGGCGGGCGGCGCCGCATTCTGGGGGACCTGCGACACGTTCGCGGTGGAACCCTCGACCGCGCCGGGGCGATCGCTGGACGACGCCGTGGCCGCCGGGGCCGTACGCGAGCTCGCGCCCGGCGGATCCGTCTCGGTCACGATGCGGGCGCGCTGGAGCGCCATCGACGAGGCCCACCTCAGCGCCTGACTCGCGGCTAGAGCCGCGCGAGCAGCCCGCCGTCGATGAAGATCGGCGACCCGGTCACGAACGAGGCGTCGGGAGTCACGAGGAACAGGATCCCCGTCGCAATCTCCTCCGGGTGCGCCGCCCGACCCAGCACGCGATCGTCCGTGGGAAAGCCGGTGTCCTCGAGGGTCTGGCCAAGGGCCGCCGCGTGCTTGTGGGCCATCGCAGTGTCCACGCCGCCCACGATGAGGGCATTGACCCGGATCCGGTCGCGCGTGTAGTCGAGCGCCATCTGGCGTGACAGCGCCACGATGCCGCCCTTGCTCGCCGCGTACGCGGCCACGCGTTCCATCGTGGCGTAGGCGTGGACCGAGGACACGTTGACGATCGACCCGCCGCCCGCCGCACGGAGGTGCGGAATGGCGTCGTGGCACACCAGGTACACGCTCTTGAGGTTGGTGTCGATGACCTCGTCCCATTCCTCCTCGGTGGTGTCCTCGACACCGCGGTAGAGGAACGCCGCGGCATCGTTCACGACGATGTCGAGGCGACCGAAGCGGGCGACGGCACCGGCCACGAGGCGCTCGGTGTCCTGGCGCTTGGACACGTCGGTGCGGATGAAGTGGATCGACAGGCCCTCGGCGAGCAACTGCCCGACAAGCTCCGCGCCCAGCTCCTCGCGCCGGCCGGCGGCGACGACGGACGCTCCTTCGCGGGCGAGCAGGACGGCCGTCGCGCGACCGATCCCCGAAGTTGCCCCGGTGACGATCGCGACCTTGCCAGCGACCCGCCCGGGATTCGGCGCCTGGGTGCTCATGCCGGCCTGACCCGGCGGCGCAGGGTGTCGATGGAGACCGATGCCAACATGATCACTCCGATCAGGATCGTCTGCCACCATGGGTCGACGTGGACCACCACGAGGCCGTTCGTGATCGTCTGCAGGATCGACAGGCCGATGAGGGTTCCAATCAGCGTCCCGCTCCCGCCGAACAGGCTCGTCCCGCCCACGACCACGGCCGCGACCGCGGACAGTTCCCAGCCGCTGCCGGTTGCGATCGTGGTCGATCCGAAATGGATGTCCGAGAGGATGCCCGAGAGGCCGGCGAGCAGGCCGCTGGCCAAGAACAGGATCGCCTTGATGCGCAGCGTCTTGACCCCGGCGATCCTCGCGGCCTCCGCGTTCCCGCCCGTCGCGCACATGGTCCGGCCGAAGTTGGTCCGTATGACGAGGAAGTGGCCGAGCAGGACCAGGACGATGAGCACGACGATGCTGAAGGACACCACACGATGGTTCAGGTCGCTGAACTGGGCCAGCTGGGGCACCCGGATCGCCTTGGCTTCGGAGATCCAGACCGAGAGCCCTCGCGCGATGCCCAGCATCGCGATCGTGGCGATGAACGAGGGGACCCGCAGGCGCAGGACGACGATCGCGTTCACGACACCCACGAGCCCGCCGAGCGCCACTCCGGCGACCATCGCGACCACGGGATCGAGGTGATAGTCCCTCATAACGACCGCCACGAAGATGGAAGCGAGCGCCGCCGTCGAGCCCACCGAGAGGTCGAACTCGCCCGCGATGATCAGCAGCGTCTGGCCGACGGCAACGATGCCCGGGAACGCCATTGATTGGACGATGGCAGTGAAGCTCGCCTCCCGAATGAAGGCAGAGTTCATGTAACCGAACACGGCGATGATGATGGCCAGCACCAGGAGGCGCTTGAGCTCCGGAGCGGCTGCCAAGGCGCGCGCGCGAGCGACCAACGGCGATCCGGGCACCGGCATGCGGGCGACGCCGCCGACGGCGCTCACTGCGGACCCTCACCGGCGCGGTTGCTCTCCGGCATTGCTTCGGCTCCTGTCTCGACACGCATCACGGAACGCATCAGGCGCTCCTCTGTGGTGGAGGCACCGTCGAGCGTCTCGCGGACGGTTCCGCCAGCGAGGACGACCAGGCGGTTGCTGAGCGCGATGAGCTCGGGGAACTCGGACGAGATGAAGATGATCCCGACACCGGACCTGGCCAGGTCCGTCATGAGGCGGTAGATGTCGGCCTTGGACGCGATGTCCACGCCCTTGGTCGGTTCGTCAAGCAGGAGGACCTTCGGTTTCGAGAGGAGGACCTTGCCGAGGACCGTCTTCTGCTGGTTGCCGCCGCTGAGGTTGGTCACCCTGGTCGAGGTGGAGGGCGCAGCGATCGACAGGCTCTTCACCGTGTCGCGCGCGACCTGGCGTTCGCGCCCACGGTTGAGCAGGACTCCCCGGGACACCCCGTCGAGGACGTTGAGCGTGACGTTCTCGCGGATGTTGAGGTTGAACAGGAGCCCCTCTTTCTTGCGATCCTCCGTCAGCAGCCCGATGCCCGCGGCCATCGCATCCTTCGCCCCCGTGGGCCGGATCGTCCTGCCGTCGAGGGTCACCGTCCCACGCAGGATCGGCGTCTGGCCGTAGAGCGCAGTGACCAGCTCGCTCCGGCCGGATCCGACGAGACCGCCCAGGCCGACGATCTCGCCCGCGTGAACGGTGAAGCTCACGTCGTGGAGGAGCTCGCTGCCCGGGATCCGCGGGTTCTCGACGGCGAGACCCTCGATCCGCAGCACCTCGGGCGCGTCCGCGGCCGGCACCGGCCGGGGCGGGTAGAGATCCCCGAGCTTGCGGCCGATCATGTCGGTGATGAGGCGATCGGCGTCGAACTCGGCGCGGGCATACTCGCCCGCGGCCAGCCCGTCACGCAGGATCGTGACGCGGTCGCACAGCTCCAGGATCTCGTCGAGCTTGTGGGTGATGAACAGGCAGGTGAGGCCGTCGTCCCGGAGCGACCGCACGATCGCGAACAGATTGTCGATCTCGTCCGACGTCAGCGAGGAGGTCGGCTCGTCCAGGACGAGGACCTCTGGCTTCGTGTACAGCGCTCGCGCGATCATCACGAGCTGCTTCTTGCTCATGCTCAGGGACGAGACCTTGGCGTCGGCGTCGAGCGGGATGTGGTTCTCGGCGAGGAACGCGGTGGCCCGCGCTCTCGACCGGTTCCGAGCGAACAGCTGCGTGGAGTGTTGCGCGAGCTCGCCGAGCAGCACGTTCTCTGCGACGCTCAGGGCCTCCACGACCGTGGTCTCCTGCGGGACGATGGCGATCCCCACCGCCTGCCCATCCCGCGGCGAATGCAGCCGGACCTCGGCGCCGGCGACCTTGATGCTCCCGGCGAACGATCCCACCGGGTAATACCCGTCGAGGATCTTCATGAGGGTCGACTTGCCGGCGCCGTTCTGGCCAATGAGACCGTGGATCTCGCCGCGTCGGACCTGCAGCGAGACACCGCGCAGCGCCTGCACCGCCCCGAAGGTCTTGACGATCGAGTCCATCTCCAGCGCGAACGCCGACGGTGCCTGGACCGAAGCCGGCGGCAATCCTGCAGGCGTCGGAACCAGATGGTCGCTCATGAGGTCCACGACATCCCTCGGGGTTCCTCTCGGGTCGGGTGGAACCCCGGTGGGCGGGCGGGACGAGCCCGCCGCGCCCACCGGGTGTTCAGCTACTTGCGAGCGTCGATCCGGTCGACGATCACGTAGTACGGGGCAAGCCCGTCCTTGAACACGATCGGAGCCGGAAGCTCGTTGGCGTACTTCACGGTCCCGCCGCACAGCAGCGTGGTGGCCATGTCGACCGCCATCTCGTGCTCCTCGTAGCCCGGCTGGGCTGCAAGGCCGAAGATCTTGCCTTCATTCACCGCGTCGAGGTTCGGGCGGGTCATGTCGGGTCCGATCGCGTAGACGGTTCGGCCGGTCGCGTAGGCGGCGCCGGCCCAGGTGACCGGTCCCGCACCGGTGGTCGAGATGGCACCGACCACGTCGGGGTTGGCCTGGAGGATGGCGACCGCAGCA
>JAHEXP010000036.1:8231-17504 GCA_023252055.1 Coriobacteriia bacterium | reverse complement strand
GAATGACGGACGCAGGCTTCGAGTTGCGCGCCGGCCACCACCCGATCGTGCCCGTCATGCTCTATGACGAGGCGCTGACCCACCGGATGGCGGACGCGCTTCTCGCAGAGGGCATCTACGTCATCGGCTTCAGTTACCCGGTGGTGCCGAAGGGCCGGGCGCGGATCCGCGTGCAGCTCTCTGCAGCGCACACCGACGACCAGATCGACGCGGCCGTCGATGCGTTCGTGCGCGTCGGGAAGCGACTCGGCATCATCGCCTAACCTGCGCGCTTGCTTTCCTGCGAATGCCCCGTGCCGATACCGGCGCGGGGCATTCTCCCGCTCCTATGGCTGCACCGCTGTGAAAGCGAGGACGGCGCTGTAGATGAGGAGCGCGACAAAGAACAGGTGCTTCGCCAGCGCGGCGCGGCCCTTCGCGGGCAACGCCTCCGGAACGACGTTGAGCGTTCGGTACCCGATCCTGATCGCCCCGGTGATGACGAGTACCACTATCCCAACCATCAGGATCATCAGGACCCACGTCCACGACTGGACCAGCCCCGTGAAGACGACCGGATCCAACGTGGCCTTGGCGCTGCTGCGGGCCATCGTCACCGCGAGGGCGGCGCCGGGGACCACGCCCGCCGCCAGCACGTGCAGCGAGTCATTGATCGCCCGGAACCAGGCTCTGTGCGTGAACGGCATCTCGGATCACCCCGTCAATCGGCTTGCGTCTCTCATGCCGACGCTTCAGGGTTCTCATTCCCCGCGGGGGCGCATTGCTTACAGACCGGTCTCGCCGCGTTCGTAGAGACGTCGGCTCGCCGCAAGGACGTCGCTGTCGTAGCGCTCGGGATACGAACCGATCTCCTCGAAGGCCTTCTCAAGGCCAAGGGCCGGCCGGTACGGGCGGTGTGACGCCATCGCCTCGATGACGTCGGCGACCGCCAGGATGCGCGCCGACAACATGATCTCGTCGCCCTGGAGTCCCGTGGGGTACCCGCTGCCGTCACTGCGCTCGTGATGCTGGCGAACGATCTCGGCCACCGGCCACGGGAAGTCGATGTGTCGCAGGATCTCGTAGCCCTGCGCCGGGTGTTCGCGGATGAGGCTCATCTCGGCGGTGGAGAGCGTGCCCGGCTTCGTAAGGATCTCGGCCGGCACGCGTAGCTTTCCGATGTCATGCAGCAGCCCGGCGAGACTGATCTCGTCGAACGTGGTCTCCGATAGGCCCATCTCGCGAGCGATCTTCAGAGCGAGGCCGGCGACGCGCACCTGATGGCCCTGCGTGTAGGCGTCGCGTGCCTCGACCACGCTGCCCATCGCCTCGGCCACGTCGTGAACCATCTTCTCCAGGCGGCGGTTGCTCTCGGCGAGCGCGCGCTCCTCTGCCACCCGCTCCGTCACGTCCTCGAAGACGGCAAGGAAGTCGCCGCGCGCGGGACTCGTGACCGAGAGCCGCCACGTCGTACCGCTCGAACCCGGCGTATCGAACATCGTCGGCTCGCCGGTCGCGGCGGTCCGACCGAAGTTCGCCAGCATCTCAGGATTCGTGGCATCCGCGCCGGGGAGAAGCTCCCACGCGTGCCGCCCGACGACGTCATCCAGCCCCGTGATCGTGGTGAACGCCTCGTTCACTTGCAGGAAGACCCAGTCGACCGGCCTGCCGTCTTGAAGGACCATTCGGCAGTAGGCGACGCCCTCGCGCATCGTGTCGAACAGGAGCCGGAAGCGCTCTGCAGCGTGACGAGCCTCACGCGCGTGCACGCGGTCCTCGGAGATCACACCGGCAAGAGCGAGCGTGGCGATGCCGCCCACGAGGAAGAACGCCTGCGCCTGCAGGACGTGGGTCGCCGCGACCGCAGATGCGACCGACTCGATCGGCGCCCCGAAGACCATGCCCCCGACACCGCCGAGGGCGATGATCAGAAGCCCCAGTGCCGCCCCGACCGGCCCGCCCACGATGCCACACGTGATGAGCCCGGGCGTGACGAGGAACTTCCACGATGTCCCACCGCCCGCGGGCGCGAAGTCGAAGAACGCCAGCACGGCGAACGGGAGAGCGACGAGAACCGCCTGGACGATCGAGCGCCGCAACCGCGCTACGCGTGCGCCGTGTCCCTGACGCAGGTCCTTCCAAGCCCCCGAAACGCTCAGGATCACGGATCCGACGAGCACGATGCCGAGTGCATCGCCGATCCACCACGTGTACCAGACCGTCCACCAGTTCGCTCCGGGCGTCGTCGCACTGACCACAAGGGTTCCCAAGGTCGCGCCGACGACCGGAGCGAGGACTGCGGCAACCGCGGCGAACGCCATGACCTGCCGTAGCGAGTCCAGGCGCACCTTTCTTGCGACGAGGACCGCCACGAGCGTCGCGCCCGTCACGGCCTCCACGATATTGGCCAATCCGAATCCAGCGATGGCCAGAAGAGCGCGGCCGTGCAATAGATCGGAGGCGATGTTGCCGAGGAGCCCAGCGAGGATGAGCGCGGGCCATTCTCGCCGATCCGATATCAGGAGAACGGCGACCAAGAGCCCTGCGGGCGGCCAGAACGTGGCGAACGTGCTCTGCACCGAGAGCAGGTTGCCCAGCTCTGCGAGCGCCACATAGCCGATGGCGATGGCCACGGCCTTGAGCCACAGCGGAACGCTACGCCGGTTGCCGGTTGCCGGTGACAAGTCGATTACCCCCTCATTCGTGTGCACAGGCAGCGTACCGCATGTGCGCAGCTCACGAGCGAGGGAGCGACGGAAGAGGCCGAACGGCATGTCAGCGACGCGGCGCCAGGTGCGCGGCCCACCGCTCCGGATGCTCGATGTCGCGCAGGCGGACTGGACCGCCCTTGGTCGAGAGGCGCAGGCTGCCCCCATGGAAGAGCCGGGCCACCGGGCCGACGCGCACCTCCACCCCGATGATGCTGTCGACGTCGTACATGCGCCCCGCTGAGAAGGTGCTGCGCCTCACGAGCAGCGTCCCAGGTGTGGCGCGGTACTCGCGACGCAGGCCTCCGACGAGGGTGCCGACGACGCCCACGACGATGCACGCCCCGGCGATGAGTGGAGCGAGGAACGACGCCCAGGCGCCGAAGGCCAACACCAGCGCCATCGGGCCCGGCCCGATCCTCAGAAGCAGCGGATTCGGGATACGAGCGATGAGACCGCCGAAAAGCGGCAGGACGACGCGCACAACGGCTGCGAGGAGCACTGCTCCCCCGATGCCGCGTATCACGTACCACGCCGACCAGCGCTCAGCGAGCATCTCCTCGGCCATCACACGCTTCTCTCACAGGTTGTCGTACGCCCTCTGTAGAGCGTCGATCTCGATCTTGCCCATCGCCAGCATGGCGGTGAAGACGCGTTGCGCCGCCTCGCGGTCCGCGCTCGCCAGCAGTTCGTCGAGCAACCGGGGGGCCACCTGCCAAGACACTCCGAACTTGTCGGTCAGCCAGCCACAGGGACCCGGCGCGCCGCCCTCCGACAGCCGGTCCCAGAAGTGGTCCACCTCATCCTGAGTGTCGCAGTTGACGACGATCGAGATGGCGGGCGTGAAGGTGAAGTCAGGGCCGCCGTTCAGGGCGAGGAACTCAACGCCATCGAGTACGAACTTGACCGTCAACACCGAGCCGGGTGGGAATGGCGATGGCGAGCCGCTCAGATACGTGGCCGTCTCCAGCACCTTACCGCCGTCGAACACCGAGACGTAGAACGCCGCGGCCTCCTCGGCCTGACCGTTGAACCACAGACACTGCCCGACTGAGTGCATGGCGCGTTCCTCCTCGCTGAGCCGAACCCGCATGGCCGCACTGTGCGTCCCGCTGTGTTCCTCCCCTGTTCGGTCCGCCGGCACGCGTCGCGACGGCCGTTCGAACCCAGCGCGACATCGCAGCACGCAAGTTGCTATCCTGCTGTCCATCAAGGCCGCCACGCCCCAAGGAGAAACGCGCATGAGCCCTCTCGAATGGGACGCTTCGCTCGAGACCGGAGACGCACTCGTCGACGGCCAGCACCGCGGGATCCTTCTCTTCGTGAACGAGGTCGCGGCGCTGGAAAGCGATGACCCGATCGTCATCCTCGGTGTCGTCGACCGGCTCATGGAGCACGTCGACACCCACTTCGCGGCCGAAGAGGAACTGATGATGCGAGGCGGATACCCGGCCGACGCATGCAACGAGCACAAGGCGGCCCACAGGATGCTGAAGGACAAGGCGCGGGCGGCCACGCTCGGCTTCCGCGGGTCGTGGAACATCACCCGCGAGCCGTTCGTGGAGTTTCTCGGCACCTGGCTCGTGGACCACATCGAGACCGAGGATCGCAAGATGATCGACTACCTGAAGGCGCATCCGACGGCCAGGTGACGGCCCAGCCTTGTTACGATCGCGCCTGCTCATCGGCAGCGGCCGACACGCCAGGAACCGCAACGTCCCTTTGAAGGCGACCATCCGAGATCTCAAGGATGCGGTCCGCCTGCTGCGCGATCGTGGGATCGTGCGTGACGATCAGGAACGCCGTCCCCCACTCGAGGTTCACCTTGCGGAACAGCTCGTAGACGAGTGCCGAGTTCTCCGTGTCGAGGTTGCCGGTGGGCTCGTCCGCCAGAACGAGCTGCGGACGGTTCATGAGAGCGCGCGCGATCGCCACACGCTGCCGCTGGCCGCCCGACGTCTCATTCGCGTTCTTTTCCGCGACCTCGCCGAGGTCCAGCATGTCCAGCGTGACGCGTGCCCTTTGCCGCAGCTCAGCGTTCCAAGCCTCTCCCCGGATCAGCGCCGGCATGCACACGTTCTCAATGACCGAGAACTCCGGCAGCAGATGGTGGAACTGGAACACGAAGCCGACGAAGGTGTTGCGCATCCGCGCCCGAGCCACACGGTCCAGACCCGCAGTGTCCCGCCCGTTGAGATGGAGCGACCCCGATGTGGGCGTGTCGAGCAGCCCCACCAGGTTGAGGAGGGTCGACTTCCCGGATCCCGATCGTCCGATCACCGAAGCGAACTCGCCACTTGCGAGAGAGAACGAGACGTCGGTGAGGGCCGGGGTCGGTATCACGTCGAAGTACACCTTCGACAGCCCCTCCGCCACGAGAAGGTCATCAGCCACCCTGGATCACCTCGATCGGGTCGATACGTGACGTCTGCCTCGACGGAATGATCGCGGACAACAGCGACACGACGATGCCGATCGCGCAGGAGCCACCGACGAACGCAGGATCCAAGACGATCGTGAACGTGATCGGGCCGAGCGCGAACAGCCGCAATAGACCAAGACCGAAGACGAAGCCGAGCCCCGTGCCGAAGACGCCGAGGATCCCGGCCTCCCACAGGAAGACGGCCCCGGCCGTTGCGTCCGTCATCCCCATCGCCTTCAGAATGCCGATCTGCCGTGTCTTTTGTACGGCCGAGATGGCAAGGGTCGATGCGATGCCGAGAGCGACGGCGACGAGCACGAAGACTTGGATCATGTAGCTGGATGAGCTCTGTCCCTGCAGACCAACGAGCAGCTGGGAACTCTCCACCTGCCAGTCCTTGTACTTCACGCCGCTGAACGCCTCGAGTGTCGCCCAGTCCGCGATCACGCGTGTCGACGCAAAGGGATCGGTCAGCTGTGTCTGGATGTCCGTGTACTCGTCTGGTCCCAAACCAAGGGCTTGGCGCGGGAACACCGGCGTCGTGAACCCGATCCGATCGTTGACCGCCGACGTGCCCACGTCGAACAGACCGACGAGTTTGAGCTTCTGCTGCGAACCGCCCGGCAGCACGACGAGCACGGGGTCACCGACCGACAGCCGGTACTTCGTGGCGAACGACTTCCCCAAGATGACGTCCTGAGGATCGCTCACCATGCGCCCCGCAACGAGGTGCTTCTCCATCTTGTAGATCGCGTTGATGTCACGGGGCAGCGCGCCCACGACACTGATCGGTGCGGAGTCGGTGCCCTTGCTGAAGATGACCGACAGCACCCGGTCGGGCACGATCAGCCTCACCCTCCGGTCCGACGCAAGCCCACGCTGGAGCGCAGGCGAATACCGGATGGGCTTCTTCTCGTCGACGTTTTGAAGCGTCACGTGCGATGCGTTGCCGATCGTCGTCTCGAGCAGGGTGGCCTGCAGGCTCATGATCAACGTGCCGACGAAGATCTGGACGGCGATGCCGACGGCAATGCCGGCGATGATGAGCAGCGACTGGCCACGCCCGGTCCTGAGGAACCGCGTGGCGATGCGAAGGCTAAGCACAGGCAGGGTGCGCGGCCGGTGGACGGACGAGTTCCCGGCCGATCGCCTGATATCGCGCCCGGACCCGTCGCACGTTAGCGCTTCTTCCAGAAGTCGAACTCGGCCTCGTAGCGGACGGCGCCCATGTCGCCCGCCCTCTCCTGGATGAAGGACTGCGCGTCGGCGATCGCCTGGTTGTACACACTGGGTGCGACCTCGCGGATGCAGAAGTCGAGCACCCGCATCGCCTTCAAGTCGCCGATGTCGTCGTCCATCTCCTCGGCGAAGAAGCGCTTTATGGAGGCGATCAGGTACGCCTCGGTGTCCTTGTCGAGTTCGATGGTCATGGAGACGCGTCCGTTCGCCGGCAGCACCTGCAGGTCACGGACAACATAGCAGAGGGCCCACGCTTCGGCGCGAGGCCCTCCAAGATCACCACCCGAAACGCCGATCGCGGGACTCAGGCCGGGTGTCGCCAGCCTCTGCCTCTCGGGATCATGAGACTGTCGAAGGTGTACACCGCCGATGCGATCGCCCACATGGGGACGAGCAACGTCGCGGCGAGGAACAACACCGACTCGTCGACCCCGAACATGGCATCGACCGCCCCGTGGACGAGCAGCAACCCGAAGTAGACCGCCGACATGACCAGCGCCTTGCGCCACGTGAGCCGAAACAACGAGTACATCATCTTCATCACCACCCACGACGAGCGTACCCCGGTCACGGCCGTGCGAAAGACCGCTGCCCGGAACTTGATTCGCTCTTAACGCGGGACGTACGCCGCTTCACGCGGACTTCACATCCCGCCACGCTGGCGCATCATCCCGTGCTCCGCGCGGCGCGCTGAGACTAGGCGGCTTCCTTGCCGTTCTCGCGGATCCACTGGACCAATTCCCGGTCCAGGCCGAACTCGTGGTCCACGAGCCAGCGACGCAGGGACTCCGCCGTCGGGACGAGGCTGGCGTCGGGGTGCGCGCGCATCTCCATCACGCGCGACCGGGCGTACGCGGCGAAGTCCCGGTGCTGGCGCACCATCTCCGCCTCCCGGCCGGCCGGATATCCGACGGACGCCATCAACTGTTCCTCATACAGGAAATGGTCGACGGTGAACTCCATCAACCGCTCAGCGACCACCCACAGCAGCTCGCCGGTCTGGTGCAGGTAGGACTCAGCCATCTCCAGCTGGTCGACGAGCGCGATCGCCTGCCGGTGTTGCTCATCGAGATGAGCGTCCCCGGTCTCCATAGCCTCGTCCCAAGATGGATGCACGCTCAGGCTCCCCACCGTCGCTTCTGCGGTGTGTTCAGCTCCCGCGATCGAACAGCGGACACCCGTTGGATGATTGTACCAGCGCGCCGTCGGGCGTGATGCGGAAGGCCCCGACTCTGTTGAGCCGGGGCCTTCGTGGATCGCATGGTGGGCGATGTAGGATTTGAACCTACGACTTCTTCCGTGTGAAGGAAGCGCTCTCCCCCTGAGCTAATCGCCCGTACACCGTTCGCACCCGCCGTGTAAGGGCACGAGAGCGGCATGCGGTATTGAACCACAATCGGCGCGCCCGTTGAACCCCCGGAGTCCGGAACGTCGCCTACTTTCCCTGCAGGAACGCCATGATGCCGGTGGCGATCCCGTCCGCGAGCTTCTGCTGATATGCGGTCGTTGCCATCCGCGCGTCCTCGGAGGCGTTCGACATCATGCCGCACTCCACCACGATCGACGGCCGCTTCGAGTAGTTGAACCCGCTCTGGTCCGCGCGCCCCTCGATGCCCCGCGAGTGTGCGCCGGTCGCCGCAACGGCTGCTGTCTGGACCTTCCCGGCCGCGTTCAGGCTCGCCGCCTGGATCGCCTGGACCCACTTGTTGCCCGACGGGTAGAGGGTTGAGATCCCCGAAAGGGACGCGTCGGTGACCGCTCCCATGTGCACGCGGACCACAAGATCGGCCTTGGCGGCGTTCCCAACGGCCGCGCGCTCCGAGTTCGGGATGTCGACATCGTTGGCGGTCCGCACCATGACGACCTTCACGCCTTTGGCCACCAGAACGGTCCGAAGCTTGAGAGCGATCTCCAAGGCGCGCGCGTACTCCGGGACCCCTGTGGACACACCGGTGACGCCGCCGGCCACGCGCTCCTTGGACTGTGTCGAACCGGGTCCGATGGGCTCAAGCGCGAGATCGGGCTTCTTCTGATGGCCCGGATCGATCACCACGACGAATGGATCCTGTCCCGCGTCGGTGCGCGGCTGATAGGTGACGACCACACAAGCGCCGGCCGAAACGAGCGCCCGGGCTGCCGGGTACTGCGCGACAACCTGGTCGGCGGACACACCGGCCGCAGGAGGATCGGATACCCGCGTCTGGACGGTCAGGCCGGCGGCGGTGAGCAGCGCCTCCGCCACCTTGACCGGCTTCCCGACGATCGAGGGGACTTCGACGTCGACCGCTCCGCTCGCCGTCAGCGACGCCGTCGCCGACACACTGGAACTGCCGTCGGCAGATGCGATCGATGCGGACGGGAGCGGCCCGCTGCTGAGAGCGGTGAGATGCGCCGACGCCGGCCGCGCGGTGAGCGCACTGAACGCCCATGCGCCGCCTCCGGCCACGAGCAGGCACCCCAGGAGTGAGAACGCCACTGTCGCGACGCTGGCGCGCATTCGACGGCGGCCGAGCCGCTCCACGCGGGAGCGCAGCCCCTTGGCCGCCGCCCGCGCCGCTCTGCGTTTCGATCCGTTCGTGGTGACGCTCCTGTGTGGGTGTGTGGTGGGCCCGGTAGGATTCGAACCTACAACCAAGGGATTATGAGTCCCCTGCTCCACCATTGAGCTACGGGCCCCCGGGTGTCTCGCAGTCGAGGGCCCACGACGCGGCGACCGCTCTCGGCACCGGGTAAGTCTACAACAGCGGCTGGTGTGTTGCGCCGCCCAAGCGGTCACCCTATAATCGCAATCCGTGCCCCGGGCTCGCTTCCCGTGCACGTGTATTCCTCGGTAGCTCAATGGTAGAGCGTTCGGCTGTTAACCGAAATGTTGTAGGTTCGAGTCCTACCCGAGGAGCCATGCGACATACGAAGGGCCCCGCATCC
>JAHEXP010000036.1:0-8131 GCA_023252055.1 Coriobacteriia bacterium | reverse complement strand
GCGCGATCGAGCTTGACGCCCTTCTCCTCCGCCTCCTCCAGCTGCGCAGCGCACTCCAGGCCGGCCTCGATACGCTTGGCGAGTGAGACCTCCTGCGGTCCCGTCAGCAGCGGCACCTTGCCGATCTCCTTCAGGTACATACGCACCGGGTCGGAGGTCAGCGGCGCGAGGGTGGAGTGGTCCGCACGGCGGCGGGTCTTCTTCTTGGCGCGTGTCTTGGACACGGGAGCCACCGCGAGGACTTCGGCCACTTCCGGCGGGACCTCGTCGTGGTGCGGCTGGTCGCCGGTCATCGCCGCGGAGACCTCATCGGCCTCGATGATCATGTCGGCGTCGTCGGGGCTCACGTCGGCAGAGCCGTCCGCGATCTCGATCCCGCTCTTCACGAACTGCGCGTAGACGTTGTCGACCTGGCTCTCGGTGAGTTCTATGTCGCCGAGGGCGCCGTCGATCTCGTCCTGCGTCAGGTTGCCCTTCGCCTTACCCATCTTGATGAGCGTCACGACCTCGGGCAGCACGAGCTCCGGGGCGACCTTGCCTGCCGCCTTGTCCGCGACGGTCTTCGCTGCGGCCTTCGAAGCCTTGGCAGGCTTCTCGGCAACCGGGGCCTTGACCGCCTTCTCCGGCTTCTCGGCGGGCGCCTTCGGTGCCTTGGCAACCTTGGCGGCCGGCACGGCCGGCTCAGCGGCGGGCTTGGCTGCCGCCTTCGCGATCTTCACGGGCTTCTCGGCGGCCGCCTTCGGCGTCGCCTTCACGGTCGTGGCTGCGACATCCTTGGCGGAGGCCTGTACGGCCTTCGCCTTGGAGGCGGTCGTCTTCTCTTCTGTGGGTTTAGCGCTCAACATCTCTCCCTTGCTGCGATCCATGTGTCACCGACCCGACTGCCGCGACGCCCTCAACTGCGCAAGGCTACGCTGCGTGTCCGCGGCCTTCTGGAATAGTTCGTCGTACCGTGCCGAATCCCCTGCACTTTCGTTCGTTCGCATGTCGGCCTGCAGGCTGACCAACAGCTGTTTCAAGGCGAACTCCATCACCCTGTCGTGCGTTTCCTCGAACCGCGCCTCGGCGTCTCCCAGCTCCAGTGCATCCACTAGAAGGCCGGGAACCGAGGCGCCGGCCTCTGCGTCCGCGGCGGAGACCGCCGCATAGAGTTCGTGACCGACAGCGGTCCCGGAACCAACGATCGCGCGGATCAGCCCCTCGCTGTCCGCGGTGGTGAAGGCGCCCTCGATGGATAGCAAATCCCGTACCTTTTCCCGCAGTCTGGGCGCCACCGCCAGTTCCCGGGCCAACTCGAACTCGGCCCCGGCTTGGCCCGAATCGGCACTGCGCGGTCGGATCCGAGGCGCCGCGGGGGCCCCGTCGTCCTCCCGCGCCGCCCTGCCGTCGAAGGCCGGACGTGCGACGCGAGCGGCAGCGTCCACGGTCGCGTAGTCGGTGCGCAAACGGTCTGCGACGTAGCTCGCGTAGTCTTGGGCCAGCAGCGATCCGCGAACGCTCGCGAGCACTCCGGCTGCATCGGCAAGAGCCTGTTCGCGACCCTCGGGCCGGGTGAGGTCGTGTGCGGCCAGCCGGCGGTCGATGACGAACCGCAAGAGCGGCTGCGCGCCCTCGATGATCGCGCGCATGCCCTCGGCGCCGTGTGCGGCCACGTAGTCGGCCGGGTCCATCCTGTCCGGGATGATCGCCACCAAGAGGTCAAGGCGCGACGCGCCCGCCTCGGGTGTCGAGTTGAAGTCGAGGAACTCCGCCGCGCGATCGGCCGCCCGCATGCCCGCTTCGTCTCCGTCGAAGAGGTAGACGATGCGCTTGGCGAACCTCCCCAGGAGTTTCACGTGACGTGCTGTGAGCGCGGTGCCCAACGTGGCCACCGCGTTCGTGATGCCGGCCTCGTGCAGCGCTATGACGTCCGTGTAGCCCTCGACGACGATCGCTGTGCCTGTTGCGACGATCGCACTCTTCGCACGGTCGATGGCGTACATGTTCGCGGACTTGTGGAAGATCGGCGTGTCCGCCGAGTTGAGGTATTTCGGCTGGCCCTCCCCGATCACCCTCCCGCCGAACGCGATGACCCGGCCCTGGAGGTCCGATATCGGGAACATGAGCCGGTTGAAGAACCGGTCCTTCACGTCTCCCCGGTCGTCGGTCAGCGTCAGATTCGCCTCCACGAGCTCGTCGCGGGCGAAGCCCTGCGCGGCGAGTTGCTTGGCGAGCGCTCCGCGAGCGCCGGCGGCGTAACCGAGCCGCCAACGCTTCGCGACCTCGGAACCGAACCCCCGCCCGGACAGGTATGCACGCGTCGTCTGGGCGCCCGGCTCCTTGCCGCTGGACAGCGTCTTGTAGAACGCCTCCGCCGCTGCCTCGCTGGCGGCCATCAGACGCTCCTTGCGGCCCGTGGGCATGCCCGCGCCGCCCTCCTCCACGATCTCGATGCGCGCGCGGTCTGCGAGCAGCCTGATCGCGTCGGGGAACTCGAGACTCTGCGTCTTCATGACGAACCCGAAGGCGTCGCCCCCGAGTCCGCAGCCGAAGCAGTGCCACAGCTGGGTGGCCGGGTCGACCTTGAACGACGCGGTCTTCTCGCCGTGGAAGGGACACAGGCCCCAGAAGAGCCGGCCCTTTTGGCGCAGCGGCGTCGTCTCGTTGATGAGAGCGACAAGGTCGGTGGAATCGCGGACCCTGGCGACGTCCTCGTCCGAGATGCGGCCCATGACCCCCCTTCCTTCGTCGTGTCCATTCACGCGGCGACGCTCCCGGAGGCTTCGTTGAGCCTCCGGGAGCGTGCGCGCGCTACAAACGTCTTCATGCCCGCGCAACGGCGCGGGAAACGCACGTCCGAGGTCTAGCCGCCGTGCACCCGCAGGAACAGCGGGACGAACACGAGCGACACAACGGTCATGAGCTTGATGAGGATGTTCATCGCAGGACCGGACGTGTCCTTGAACGGATCGCCGACCGTATCGCCGACGACCGCTGCGTGGTGCGCGTCCGAGCCCTTGCCACCGTGGGCACCGCCCTCGATGTACTTCTTCGCGTTGTCCCACGCGCCACCTGCATTGGCCATCATGATGGCGAGCAGGAAGCCGGAGACGACGGCGCCGGCGAGGAAGCCGCCGAGGATCTCGAGGTTCAGTATTCCGAGGCCGATCGGGATGACGACCGCCAGCACACCCGGCAGGATCATCTCCTTCAGCGCACCCTTGGTCGCGATCGCGACGCAGGTGGCGTAGTCGGCACGGACGCCGGGCTTGCCCTCGAGCAGGCCCGGGATCTCCTTGAACTGGCGACGCACCTCGCCGATCATCGCGAACGCCGCGCGGCCGACCGCGTTCATGGTCAGCGCCGCGTACAGGAACGGAAGCATCGCGCCGATGAAGAGGCCGACGACGATGAGCGGGTTCTCGAGCGAGAGGTTGAGCGTGATGCCGCCCTGCGCGATCGTCGCGCGGAAGGCGGTGAACAGGGCCAGAGCGGTGAGCCCGGCGGAACCGATCGCGAAGCCCTTGGCGATGGCTGCCGTGGTGTTGCCGACCGAGTCGAGGTTGTCGGTGATCGCGCGGATCTCCGGTCCCATCTCGGCCATCTCGGCGATGCCGCCGGCGTTGTCGGCCACAGGGCCGTACGCGTCGACGCCGACGGTGATGGCGGTGATGGACAGCATGCCGAGCGCGGCGAGCGCGATGCCGTAGATGCCCGACACGTCATTGCCCGGCACGGCCAGGTTGCCCATGTAGTACGCGCCCCAGATGCCGGCGGCGACCACGAGGATCGGGCCGACCGTGGAGATCATCCCGACGCCGAGGCCGGTGATGATGTTGGTCGCGGCGCCGGTCTCGCTCGCCGCAGCGATGTCCTGGACCGGCTTGTAGTGGTCAGAGCAGTAGTACTCGGTGATCTGACCGATCGCGATGCCGGCAGCCAGGCCGACGACCACGGAGCCGAAGTACCACAGACGGGACATGTCGACCGCCGAGCCCCACCACCAGAACAGCCCGAACATCGCGACGACCTCGAGCGCGGCCGCGACGTAGGTGCCGATATTGAGGGCCAGATGCAGGTTGCCCCCCTCTTTGGCGCGAACCGCGAACAGCCCGACGATCGACGCGATGATGCCTGCGCCGGCGATGAGCAGCGGCATGACGACGCCGAAGTTGGCGTCGATCGGGTTGGCGGATACGGTGCCCGCGCCCCAGAGCGTGAGGGCGAGGATGATCGGGGCGAGGATCGAGCCGACGTACGACTCGTAGAGGTCCGCGCCCATGCCGGCCACGTCGCCGACGTTGTCGCCGACGTTGTCCGCGATGACCGCGGGGTTGCGTGGGTCGTCCTCGGGGATGCCCGCCTCGACCTTGCCGACGAGGTCGGCGCCGACGTCAGCGGCCTTCGTGTAGATGCCGCCACCGACGCGTGCGAACAGCGCGATCGAGCTGGCGCCCATTGCGAAGCCGTTCACGATCTCAGGCTCGGGCTTGGCGCCGAGCACCAGGAAGATCGTCCACAGACCGAGGCCCAGGACGCCGAACGAAGCGACTGTGAGGCCCATCGTGAGGCCGGACCGGAAGGCTACGTTGAGCGCCTTGGCGATGCCGGACGTCGCCGCCTGGGCGGTGCGGGTGTTCGCACGCGTGGCGACGTACATGCCGATGAAGCCGGCGGCTGCGGAGAGCAGGCCACCCGTGATGAACGCCGCACCCGTCAGAGCACCTTTGAGGATGCTACCGCCGGAGAACGACAGCGCGACGAACACGCCTGCAGCGAAGATGATGAGTACGCGCCACTCCGCCTTGAGGAACGCCATCGCGCCCTCTTGGATCGCCTTGGAGATCTCTTGCATCTTCTCGGAACCCGGATCCTGCTTGAGGACCCAGTTGCCGAGGTACGCGGCGACCCCGAGGCCGACGAGCGCCGCAATCGGCGCCAGCCACGCGAACATAGTGATCATGCACGTCTCCCTTTCACCCAGTTGCATTCACCCGGAGTCGTCTGTCGAGCGCCGTCACGACCCCTGACGCCCGTGCTCCCGATATTCGGCAAGGTTAGCCGACATTCCTGCCTGACGCTACGCCTTGACTACATCCTCCACGACGCAGGTACGAACAGGTCCTGATACGTACCGATCGCAAAGCGGTCGGTCATTCCCGCCACGTAGTCCGTGACGCGCTGTACGAGGTCGCCTGTCCCGACCGGGCGGTACTCGTCGGGGAGCGCCTCGGGGTGCGCCAGATAGTGCATGAACAGCGCCTTCACGACGCCGAACGACTTCGGCTCCTCCTCCTTCGCGCGAGGAGAGAGGTACACGTTCTCGAAGAGGAACGAGCGCAACTCCATCATGGCGTCCCACACCTCTGCGCTCATGCCGATCTTCTCGGCGCCGTCGGAGGTCGCTATGGTGTCGCGGACCATCGTGCGGATGCGCGCGCCATGGGTGGCGCCCAGAACCGCCACCGCGTGTGGGGGGAGATGGCATTCCGAGAGCACGCCGCCGCGTACGGCGTCGTCGATGTCGTGGTTCACGTAAGCGATGCGGTCCGCGAGCCTGACGATCTGACCTTCGAGGGTCTGCGGCATCCCGTCGCCGGTGTGGTGCGCGACGCCGTCCCTCACCTCCCACGTGAGGTTCAGTCCCTTGCCGTCGTACTCGAGCTCTTCGATGACGCGCACCGACTGCACGTTGTGGTGGTAGGCATCGGGTACGCCGGGATACGTCGCACGCACCTCGTCGTAGCAGGCGGAAAGGGCATCCTCGCCCACGTGACCGAAAGGCGTGTGTCCGAGGTCGTGGCCGAGCGCGATCGCTTCGGTCAGGTCCTCGTTGAGCCGAAGCGCCCGTGCCACGCTGCGCGCTATCTGCGACACCTCGAGCGTGTGCGTGAGACGCGTGCGGTAATGGTCGCCCTCGGGGGCGAGGAACACCTGCGTCTTGTGCATCAGACGCCTGAAGGCCTTCGAGTGGATGATGCGGTCGCGGTCGCGCTGGTACTCCGTACGGTACGGGTCGGGATCCAGCGCCCTGGCGCGCCCGCGAGTCTCGTCCGCGAACGCAGCGAGCCGCGAGAGCGAGGCGTGCTCGCCCGCTTCGATGTCCGTGCGCAGCAGTGCGCTCATCGGCCCTCCCCTTCCACGTTCCCCGCGCGCGTCCGACGTGCGGCCCCGACCGACGCCACCGCTTTGGTGAACAGTACCGCGAGCGTGCCGACCACCACGAACGAGATCGCCGCCAGGGCGCCGAGCGAGATCTGCGTCGGCGCGCCCGTCACGTGCCGGATGAGCAGCATGACCGGCTCGTGCAACAGGTAGACGGCGAAAGAGAGCCCGCCCGCATACGCAGCGGCGCGCGCAACGGCGTCGCCGCCCCAGCGCTGGATCGGGCGCGCGTACACGACCAGCGCCACCAGCGTCAGCCCCGCCGAGCGGTACAGCCAGCGCCCGCCGAGGCCGCCGACGAGAAGGGCCACGAGCACCGCCACCGTACCCGCCACGAGCAGCCCGGCCTGCGCCCTGCTCACACCCAAGCGCTCGCGAACCTCGGGCCACATCTCGAGGGCCAGGAACGCACCGCCCAACACCTCGAGCGCGCGACAGACGATGAGCGACTTCTCCCCGTAGTCCAGGCCGAGTGCGGGAACGACCCAGCAGGACGCGAGGACGACGAGCGCGGTGACGACGAGGACGCCCGCTGGCCTGATACGTCGAAAGCCCCACACCATGAGGGGAAGTGCCACGACGGCCTGCCAGGCGATCGCCATGTACCACCAGGAGGGGAAGATCGCGGCCCACGAGGCCTGCGAGACGAACCCGAGTCCGAGCAGCGTCAGCAACGCGTTCGGCGCCTGGCTCAGGGGCAACCACCGGATGCCGAACGAGATCAGAAGGACGGGGATCGCGATCACCCAGAAGATGACGAACAACTTCGAGAGGCGGTCGCGCAGATACCTCAGGATCGGTGGCGCCTTCAGCACCAGCAAGCGGCACAGTCCCGCACCGCTGAGAACGAGGAAGAGCACCACGGCGAAGCCGCCCGCGCCGAAGATCGGTGCGGAGGGAGAGAGCCATGCCGGCGCATTCCTCACAAGGCCGTTCGGAAAGTACTGATACCAGGGCAGATGCGATGCGAAGACCATGAGCGCGGCCAAGGCGCGCAGCGCCTCGAGGTCGGGCTGTCGGGCGCCCGTGGCGGCAGGTCGGATCAACACACTCCCCCTCGTGTCGTCATGGACCCCCGCGCACACCTATCGCAGGTAGGTCAGGTAGCCCCAGACGAAAGCTGCGACCACGAGCGCGGCCAAGAGCCATGGCCACCAGCTGCGACGTCGTGCCCCGCTCATCCCATGGATGAGCGGGGATCCGGTGCGCTGGTACAGCTTCGTGCGCCCGAACATCTCGGCCCCTCTCGGAGCGGATCGTTTCGGTGCGGGCCCGCTACGCGCGGGCCCGCACCGTGAAGCGACTAGCGGTTGTCCGAGCCTGCGGTCTTCTCCGCGAGAGCGGCCTGTGCAGCCGAAAGGCGGGCCAGCGGCACGCGGTACGGCGAGCACGATACGTAGGACAGCCCGATCATGTGGAACGCCTTGACGCTGTCCGGGTCTCCACCGTGCTCCCCGCACACGCCCAACTTGATCTTCGCGTTCGTCCCACGGCCGAGTTCGCACGCCATCTTCACGAGCTTGGCCACGCCCGGGTCGATCGTCTCAAAGGGGTTGCGAGGCAGGATCTTGCGCTCAAGGTAGCGCGGCAGGAACATCGCCTCGATGTCGTCGCGCGAGAATCCGAACGTGGTCTGCGTGAGGTCGTTGGTACCGAAGCTGAAGAAGTCGGCGACGCCGGCGATCTCATCGGCGGTCAGTGCGGCGCGCGGGAGCTCGATCATCGTGCCGATCGGGATCTCGAACGTGCAGCCCTGCTCCTCCTGGACCTCTGCCACGATCTTCTCGGACTCCGAGCGCAGCGTCTCGAGCTCCGCGACCACCGACACGAGCGGGATCATGATCTCGGGGCGCGGGTCGCGGCCCTGCTTCTTGAGCTGGCAAGCGGCCAGCGTGATCGCTCGAACCTGCATCCCGTAGATCTCGGGATACATGATGCCGAGGCGGCACCCGCGCAAACCGAGCATGGGGTTCTGCTCGTGCATGGA
>JAHEXP010000035.1 GCA_023252055.1 Coriobacteriia bacterium | reverse complement strand
GTCCGCGCCCGCAGGGGTGCGCACGATAGGATTCAGTTGTTCGAGAACGGCCCCACACACGGAAGGCGGTCGCAGGGATGTCAGAGGGTTGCTTGAGGACTCCGCTCTACGAGGAACATGTTGCGCTCGGCGCTCGGATGGTGCCCTTCGCCGGCTGGGAGATGCCGGTCCAATACGAGGGGATCATCGAGGAGCACCGCGCCGTCCGGAACCGTGCGGGCATCTTCGACGTATGTCACATGGCCGAGTTCCGTGTGTTCGGCTTCGGGGCGTTCGAGGCGCTCCAGAACCTCGTGACGAGCGACCTGCACCGCATCGACGACCTGGGCGCGGCCCAGTACACCCTCATGCTCGACGAGACCGGCGGCGTCATCGACGACCTCATCGTCTACCACACCGGTGACTTGGAGTACCTGATCATCGCCAACGCCGGCAACCACGACGTGGACGTCGAGTGGATGCGCGCGCACCTGCCTGAGGACCTGGAGTTCGTGGACGAGTCCGAGCGCACGGGTCTCATCGCCCTGCAGGGCCCTGAAGCGGTCCGCATCATCACCGAGCTGTCCGGGCAGGAGCCGCCCGCGCGATTCCACATCGCCGAAGCGCAGCTGGACGACTCGATCCCCGTGCTGCTGGCCCGCACCGGCTACACCGGCGAAGACGGCGTCGAGATCGTGTGTTCGGCCGCGGATGTCGTGGCGGTCTGGCGGCTGCTGTTGAGCTTCCCCGAAGTGGCTCCGTGCGGCCTCGGCGCCCGCGACACGCTTCGGCTCGAGATGGGCTACCCGCTGCACGGCAGCGACATGGACCGCAGCGTCGATCCGCTCAGCGCGGGCCTCGGGTGGGTCGTCTCGGCAAAGAAGGGCGCCTACATCGGGCGGGAGGCGGTCGAGCGCATCCGCTCGGCGGGCCTGGAGCGCAAACTCGTGGGCATCGCGGTCATGGAGGGGGTCCCCCGGCACGGTTACCCTGTGTTGCACGAGGGTACGGAGGTCGGTACTGTGGCAAGCGGCACCTTCTCTCCCACACTCGGCCATGGGATCGCGACGGCGTACGTGCCGGTCGCGCTCGCGGAGCCGGGTACGAAACTCGAGGTGTCGATCAGGCGCAAGACGGTCGAGGCGACCGTCACGCGTCCACCGTTCGTGACACGGACCTCGCTCTCCGCGTGACGGTAGCGAGCTGAAGAGGAAAGTCCATGCGCCGCGAGAAGCGGCAGACCATCTGTGGAAGGGGCGTGCGTGACCGTGTATCCGGCAGACCTGAAGTACGACAAGGAGCACGAATGGGTTCGTGTCGAGGGTGACGCAGCGGTCGTCGGGATCTCCGACTTCGCGCAGGACCAGCTGGGCGAGGTCGTGTACGTGGACCTTCCCTCCGTCGGCGACGAAGTCGTTGCGGGAGAGACGTTCGGCGAGATCGAGTCGGTCAAGTCCGTCTCGGAACTCTACGCGCCGGTCAGCGGCACCATCCTCGAGGTCAACGACGATCTCGGCTCCACCCCCGAGACGATCAACAGCGACCCCTACGCCGGTGGCTGGATGATCAAGGTCTCCGTTGCAGATCCCTCGCAGCTCGACGCGCTCATGAGCGCCGAAGACTACGAGTCGTTCGTCGCGAACGAGGCCTAGGGGCCGATGCGCTTCTCTCCGGCGAGTTGTGATGACCGCGCGACGATGCTCGCCGCGGTCGGTGCGAGTTCGATCGACGACCTCTTTGCCGCCATACCCGAGCCGGTTCGCCTGGGCCGGCCGCTCGATCTCCCCGACGGCGTCGGCGAGCTCGAGGTTGTGCGCACGTTGCGGGGCCTGGCTGGGCGTACGACGCCCGCGACCAGCCTCGTCTCGTTCGCAGGTGCCGGCTGCTACGACCACTATGTCCCGTCTATCGTGGACCACATCCTGCGGCGTCCCGAGTTCTTCACTGCCTATACGCCGTACCAGCCCGAGGTGAGCCAGGGCACCCTCCAGAACATCTACGAGTTCCAGTCGATGATCTGCGAGCTCACCGGCATGGATGTGGCCAACGCATCGATGTATGACGGCGCGACTGCGTTCGTCGAGGCCGCGCTCATGGCTGCGCGCGTCACGAAGCGGTCGCATGTGGTCGTGGCCGGTAGCGTGCACCCGGAGTGGCGGGTCGTCCTCGACACGTACGCCTCCTCCGGTGCGATCACCGTGGCGACGTGCCCGGTGACCGATGGTGTCACGGCCGCCGCCTCGCTCGCCTCCATGGTGGACGCCCAGACCGCCGCGGTCCTCGTGGCATCGCCGAACTTCCTGGGGCACATCGAAGACCTCGCGGCGATCGGGGACGTGGCGCACGCTGCGGGCGCGCTGTTCGTGGCGGCCGTGAACCCGGCGCTCTCGGGCGTGCTCGAGCCGCCGTCGGTGTTCGGCGCTGACATCGTCGTGGGAGAGGGACAGCCCCTCGGAAGTTCGATGTCGTTCGGCGGGCCGGGCCTCGGCTTCTTCGCGTGCAAGGACGCCTATCTGCGCCAGCTTCCGGGCCGCGTCGTGGGCAGGACGCTCGACGTGGACGGGCGCGGTGCGTTCGTGCTCACCATGCAGACCCGCGAGCAGCACATCCGCCGCGAGCGGGCCACGAGCAACATCTGTTCGAACCACGCACTCAACGCGCTCGCCGCCGCGGTGTACCTGTCCGCAGTGGGCGCCGAAGGGCTCGCCGAGGTCGGACGCAGCTCCATCGCCAAAGCGCACTATCTGCACGACGCGCTCGTCGCGTCGGGGCTGTTCGAAGAGGTCTGGAAGGCGCCGTACGCGCACGAGTTCGCGCTGCGCTACACGGGCGACGTGCAGGACATGCAGGACGCGCTCCTCGAGCGCGGTTACCTCGCGGGTGTCGATCTGGGCTTGGTGGATCCGGGCCTCGACGGCCTGGTCCTCTTCGCGTGCACCGAGAAGCGCACCCGCGACGAGATCGATTCCTTCGTGAGAGAGGTGGTGTCACTGTGAGCGCTGATGTCACGAAGACGCCGTCCTCCGCTCCCACCCGCGGGCCGCGCGAACTGATCTTCGAGACCGGCTCGCCCGCCGCGCGCTGTTTCGAGCTGCCGCCACTGGATGTCCCTGAAGTCGGGGCCGAGGCGCTGGCGGGTCAGGCGCGGACGTCCGCACCGGCGCTCCCGCACGTCACCGAAGTCGAGATAGCGCGGCACTATCACCACCTCGCAACCATGAACTTCGGCGTGGACTCCGGGCCGTACCCGCTCGGTTCCTGCACCATGAAGTACAACCCGAGGGTGAATGAGGACGCATGCCGGCTCGAGGGTTTCGCGGGCCTGCACCCGTACCAGCCGCTCTCGACCGCACAGGGCGCACTCGAACTCATGGTGTCGCTCGCCGACGCGCTCGCGGAGGTCTCCGGGCTTCCCGCCGTGACGCTGCAGCCGGCGGCCGGCGCCCACGGTGAGCTGACGGCGTTGCTCACGTTCCGTGCCTACCACGTGGCGAACGGGGACGCCCGCAAGCGAGTCGTCATCCCGGACTCCGCACACGGCACGAACCCTGCGACCGTCTCGATGTGCGGATACGACGTGGTCACGATCCCGAGCAACGAGCGCGGCGGCGTGGACATGGACGCCCTACGCGCGGCGCTGGACACCGACGTCGCGGCGTTCATGTTGACGAACCCGAACACGCTCGGGCTGTTCGACGAGAACATCGCCGAGATCACTGAGATGGTGCACGCGGTCGGCGCCTTGGCGTATTGCGACGGCGCGAACATGAACGCGATCATGGGCAAGGCGCGCCCTGGCGATATGGGCTTCGACGCTCTGCACATCAACCTCCACAAGACGTTCAGTACTCCGCACGGCGGCGGCGGTCCTGGAGCAGGCCCCGTGTGCGTCACCGGGGCTCTGGCGAAGTTCTTGCCGGGTCCGCTTCCGGTGCGCCTAGGCGACGGGTCGTTCTCGCTCGTGTGGCCGGAACGCTCCATCGGCCGCGTCCGCTCGTCCTTCGGCAACTTCGGCGTGCTCGTACGCGCATATGCGTACGTGCTGGCGCTCGGTGGTGACGGACTGCGCGCGGCGAGCGAGCAGGCCGTGCTGTCGGCCAACTACCTCAAGGAGAGGTTGAAGGGCGCATATCCGCTCCCGTACGACCGGACCTGCATGCACGAGTTCGTTCTCTCGGGCGGCAAGCTCCGCAAGGAGCACGGTGTGCACACACTCGACGTCGCGAAGCGCCTCCTCGACTACGGGTTCCACCCTCCGACCATCTACTTCCCGCAGATCGTCGACGAGGCGATCATGATCGAGCCGACGGAGACAGAGGGCCTCGCTGACCTCGACCGTTTCGCCGACGCGATGATCGCGATCGCTGCAGAAGCGGTGAGCGATCCGGACCTGCTGCACGGTGCGCCGTACACGACACCGGTCCGCAGACTCGACGAAGCTCGGGCGGTGAAGCAGCCGGACCTGCGTTGGAGGCCGGCTGCCGGCGAGTAGGCGGCGCTTGCGATGTCTGATCCGGTGTGGCGTCTGATCATCGACGGGCAGCAGCCCGGGGCGGCCAACATGGCGATCGACCGTGCCATGCTGGCGGCCCGCCGCGAAGGCTCCAGTCCGGCCACGCTGCGTCTGTACCGCTGGAAATGCCCGACCGTGACGGTCGGGCATTTCCAGCGTCTCGAGCAGGTCGATCTCACCGCCTGCGCCCGCAGGGGCTTCGATGTGGCGCGGCGGCCCACCGGCGGTCGCGGCGTGCTTCACGACGACGAGCTCACGTACTGCGTGGTCGCACACGTCGAGGACGGTGTGCCGCGTGGGGTCGCGGCGTCCTACCGTCACCTTTCAGCAGCGCTCGCCGAGGCGTACCGCACCCTCGGCGTCGAGGCCGAGCTTACGCAGCGCTCGCGCGGGGAGTCGGGCTCCGGGGCGTGCTACCTGCACGCCACTCAGGCGGACCTCTCCGTCGGCGCTGCCAAGCTCTCCGGGAGCGCGCAGGTGTGGGGCGGCGATGCGGTGCTGCAACACGGCTCGTTCGTCCGCACGCGCGACGTGGAGGCCGAGGCGGAGGTGTTCCGGCTCGGAAAGCGGGGGAGGGACTCCCTCGCTTCGTCCACCGCCACTCTCGCCGATGCGCTCGGCACGGCGCCATCCCTGGATGCGGTCCGCGACGCGGTCGTCGAGGCCTTCGAGCGGACGATGGGAGTACGGCTGGAGCCGGGCGTGCTCACCTCCGAGGAGTCGGCTCATGCTGCCGCTTTCCGCCCGGATCACGAGGTCTCGCGGGAGTCGGCGAATCTCTGAACCTGCAGTCGATGTCGAGGGCCTGCGGGCGCAGTGGAAACTCCGTGTGAACACCTCCCGCTGTCGGTACCCGGTGGTACACTTGCAACGTGCTGTGGCGTGCTCACGGACGCTGGACTCGAGGAGACTGACATGGCCGGTACCGATCGCACCAACGACGAGGCCCTGCTCAACCTGCAGGACAAGAGCAACGACGACCTGCGCCGCCTGCTCGACGACCTTTCGGCCGAAGAGGACGAGCTCAGCTACCGCCGCAGGGTGCTGCACGGGCGCATCGACATCCTGAGGGCCGAACTCGTGCGCCGCCTTGCGGACGAGCATGCCGGCAACCACGACGTCATCTCGGGCACCGACATCAACCGTCTGATCGAGATCCTGGCGGGCGACCTGCGTGCGCCGCGCCCCGCGGCCGACAGCGACGTCGAGCCCGAACTATAGGAACGACCATCCGCCGCCGGGCACGCGTCCCGGTGCGGGCAAGGAGGAGATGTGGCAGGGCTGTCCGATTCGATCCGTGCGTTCCTTCAGGAGCTCTCGACCGATGAACTCGAAGAGCGCGTAGTCGAGTATGTCGTGCGCGAGGTGGGCAACGGCCGTCGCCTCGATGAAGCGCTGAACGACCCGTACGTACGCAACCGTTTGAGCGAGGAGAAGCTCCACCGCGTGCTGGAGACCCCCGAGGTCATCGCGGCGCTCGAGCAGAGCATCGCTTCGGCGTTCGAGCGTAAGGATTTCGGTTTCACCAAGTGATGCCGTCGCTCGGCCCTCACCCAAGGAGGGGACATGGACAGGTGCCCGGCGTGTGAAGCCCCACTCCAGCCAGACGAGTCTGTCTGCCCGAAGTGCGGTATGGCGGTCCACGAGGCGACGGCCGAGTTCCCGCCGGTTCCCGGTCCCGCTGCCGAGCCGCAGACGAAGGAGACCATCGATCTCGATGGCCCCGTGCTGGTAGTCCGCAGGGGTCCGGAGGTGGGCGAGCGCTTCTACCTCGAGAGCGAGCGGCTCACGATCGGGCGCGACCCTGAATCGAGCATCTTCCTGAACGACATCACGGTGTCCCGCGACCATGCGGTCCTCACGACGCACGGCGGGTCTGTGAAGATCGAGGACGTGGGTTCCCTCAACGGTGTGTACGTCAACGGCGCGAGCGTCACGAGCACGGAACTGCACAACGGCGACCAGGTCCAGATAGGCAGGTTCCAGATGGTGTTCCTGTCCGGGGGAGGCGAGTGAGCGCATGGTGCGGAGTCGCGACTACCTGACGATCGGCGAGTTGGTCGAGAACCTCGTTCCGGCCCACCCGGACCTTACGATCTCCAAGGTGCGCTTCTTGGAGGACGAGGGACTGGTGACGCCCGAGCGTACCGCTGGCGGTTATCGCAAGTTCTCGACCTCGGACGTGGCGCGGGTGGACCTCATCCTGAGGTTGCAGAAGGAGCACTTCCTGCCCCTCGCGGTCATCCGCGAGAAGCTGAAGGACCTCGACAAGGGCAAGGTCTCCGACGAGCTGCGCCCGATGGTGACGAGGCCGGAGGCTGTCGCGATGCCGTTCGAGGCCGGCGACGCGGTACCGCTCGAGAGTGTGCCGGCCGCCCTCGGGTTCCCGGCTTCCTTCGTGCGCGAACTCGCCGAGTTCGGGCTCGTCACGATCGGCAAGGGCGAGCGAGGCGAGGAACTGCCCCGCAGCGACGTGCAGATCGCGCACACCTGCTGGGACATGCGCGCCTACGGCATCGACCCGCGGCACCTGCGCACGTATGTGACCGGGGCTGAGCGCGAGGCCGCGCTCTTCGAGCAGTTGCTCATGCCCGGCTATCGGCACCGCACCCCGGAGACCCGCCAGAAGCTCCTCGAGTCCCTGACGGACCTCATGCGTCTCACCGACGAGCTTCGGCGCGACCTCGCCAAGCGTGCGGTGGCGCAGACGTTCGAGGACGTGGTGTAGCCCCCACGATGTCCGATCCCACACTGGACACGAGAGCGGAGGACGGGCTTCCCGTCTCGGCGCAGGTCGCAGCCGCCGCGTTCGCGCATCCCTCGGAGCGGGTGGCGGCGCAGATCCTCGACTACTACGGGCTGCGATGGGCGTACGAGCCGACGACGTTCCCGATCGAGTGGGACGCGCACGGCGACGTGATCGCATCGTTCTCGCCGGACTTCTACCTCCCGGACTTCGACCTCTACATCGAGCTGACCACGATGTCGCAGAAGCTGGTCACGAAGAAGAACCGGAAGGTGCGTCGCCTACGGGAGCTGTATCCCGGCATCAACATCAAGATCTTCTACCAGAAGGACTTCCGGGCCTTGTGCTTCAAGTACGGCCTGGCCTACCCCCACGGCACGAGTCACGGAGGCGCCGCGTGAGGATCGAACCAGCACCCCCTGGAGCCCCCGACGTCGTCGAGGGTGTCCTGCTCAGCGCCGGACAGATAGCCGAGCGCGTGGCGGAACTCGGAGCGGCGATCTCGGCCGACTACGCCGGACGCGAGGTCATTCTCGTGACGGTATTGCGGGGAGGCCTCTTCTTCCTGTCCGATCTGTGCCGCGCGGTCGCCGACCCTCTGCGCATCGACTTCATGGCGATCTCGTCGTACGGCGCGCGCGAACAGGGCGGGGGAGTGCGCATCACGAAGGACCTCGATGAAGACATCGAAGGCAAGGACGTTCTCATCGTCGAGGACATCATCGATACCGGCCTCACGCTGAACTACCTGCTGGGGGTCCTGCGCTCGCGCGGACCGCGGAGCCTGCAGGTGGCTGTTCTCCTGGACCGGGACCAGCGCCGCATCGCCGACGTCCCGATCTCGTACCGCGGTTTCCACATGCCGGACACGTTCGTGGTCGGCTACGGCCTCGACATCCGGGGCCGCTACCGCAACCTTCCCTACGTCGGAGTCGCCAAGCCCGAGGCGTACGAACAAGGGCTGGGGTAGGGGCGATGGTCCGCAGGCTCATCTATGCGCTGTCGGTCTTCGTCGCCGTTGTCGTCATCGGGACGGCCGGCTACATGGTTCTCGCGCATTGGAACCTGCTCGACGCGCTGTACATGACGGTCATCACGATGGGCGGGGTCGGCTACCGGGAGGTACACCCGCTCACCCAAGGCGGCCAACTGTGGACGATGCTCGTCATCGTCTCCGGGGTGGGCGCGCTCGGTTTCGCGGTCATCACGGTGACCGACTTCATGGTCGAAGGACACTTCTCCGGCATTCTGGAGGGCAGGCGCATGGACAAGCGGATCGCGGGGATGTCCGGACACCACGTGGTGGCGGGCCTCGGTCGCGTGGGCTCCGTGGTGGGCGACGAGTTCGACGCCCAGAAGGTCCCGTTCGTGGTCATCGACACCGACGAGGCCGCCGTGGCGCGCGCCCAGGAGCGCGGTTGGGCATGGATCCGAGGCGACGCGACCGAGGAGTCGACCCTCAAGGAGGCCGGGATCGAGCGCGCCCGCAGCCTCACCGCGGCACTCGACGGGGACGCGGCGAACGTGTTCGTGATCCTCACGGCGCGCGGCCTTTCGCCGGACCTCTTCATCGTCGCACGCGCCACCACACCGTCCGCCGAGGACAAGATGCGCCGGTCCGGCGCCGATCGCGTCATCACACCGACCGAGATAGGCGGCCGCCGGATGGCTTCGATGGTCATGCGGCCGCGCGTCGTGGACTTCCTCGACGTCGTGAGCGGTGGACAGCGAACGGAGTTCAAACTCGAGGAGATCACGCTGGGCGCGGGAGACCCGTACGTCGGCATCACGATCGCCGACGCGCACATCCGCTCGCAGACCGGCGCGTACGTCCTGGCCATCCACGCTGCAGACGATTCCGTGAACTCGAACCCGGCGTCCGAGACGGTGATGCGGGCGGGGGACCGGCTGGTGGTACTGGGCAGCGACGAGCAGCTCAGGGCACTCGCGAACCGCGCCTGCACCGATGCGAACGTGTGCTACCCTCAGGGCCGCTGAGGCCCGACCTCGATATCCGCGCGACAGCAGGAGGCAACAGACGTGATCGACCTCGAGAGCTACATCCGCGACATCCCCGACTTCCCCAAGCAGGGGGTCGTGTTCAAGGACATCACTCCGCTCCTGGCGAGCCCCGAGGGCTTCAAGGAAGCCATCGAACGCCTCGCGGAGCCCTACACCGCATCGGGCGTCACGAAGGTGCTCGGCGCAGAGGCCCGCGGCTTCATCCTGGGCGGGGCGCTCGCGTGCCGCCTCGGATCCGGCTTCGTGCCGGCCCGCAAGCCGGGTAAGCTGCCGTGGAACACGACGAGCGCCGAGTATGCCCTCGAGTACGGGACCGACCAGCTCGAGATGCACACCGATGCGGTCGTTCCGGGCGATCGCGTACTCATCGTGGACGACGTGCTCGCCACCGGCGGCACGGCCGCTGCGAAGGCGGACCTGGTGTCACGCAGCGGAGGCGAGGTCGTCGGCTACGCCTTCCTCATGGAGCTCGACTTCCTGCACGGCCGCGAGAAGCTCGGCGACCATCAGGTGCACTCGCTCCTGCACGTCGAGTAGCCGTTCGGCCCCCGAAGGCGCACGTCCAGCGTGGTATCATCGCAGGCAGGATCTGCGCTTGTCTCGCGCACTTCGCGAGCCCTACCCGTAGCCGCTTCGTCTGGACAGCAGTTCGGGGGTCGGAACACGGTGCGTCGCAACTTCGGCCCTTCGGCCGTATCACGTCTGAGCGTACTCCTCCTCGTTGTCGCCCTCGCGGCAGCGCCGCTCGCCGCGTATGGCGCGCCCACGAACGCCGCCATCCGTGCGAAGCGCGCCCAAGCGGCCGCGGCGGACAGCAAGCTCCAAGACCTCGATGCGGACCTCGAGCTGAAGCAGACCGACCTTCAGGCGGTCACCGACTCGCTCGCCGGCACGCGCGCCGACATCACCGCCACCGAGGCACGCCTCGCTGACGCTCAGGCGCGTCTCGACGAGTCGCAGGCGGTGCTCGCGAGCCGGGCGGACGCCATCTACCGCAACGGGGCGACCGACTTCGTATCCGTGCTCCTCGGGACCACCGATTTCGAGGACTTCGTCACGCGGCTCGACCTCCTGAACCGCATCACGTCCTCCGATGCCGATCTCATCGCCCAGGTGAGCGTTGATCGCGACCGTGTCTCGCAGGCGCGAACCGGACTGCTCAACCGCGAGTCCGAAGAGATCGCTCTCCGCTCCGAGGCCTCGGCCCGCGAGCGCGAAGTGCAGGCCGCGGTGGCCAAGCAGGCCTCGTACGTGGCATCGCTGAAGTCGGACATCAAGAAGCTCATCAAGAAGGAAGAGGCGCGTCAGGCCGCTGCAGCCGCGGAGCTCGCTCGGCGCGCGGCCGAGGCCGCGAGTCATCCGGATGACAGGCCGAGCGACGCCGGTTCACTCGGAGCGTCACACCCGAAGGCGGTCACCGAGGCCAAGAAGTACCTCGGGGTCCCGTATCTGTGGGGCGGGACCACGCCGCGCGGCTTCGACTGCTCGGGCCTGGTCCAGTACTGCTACCGGAAGATCGGGATCTCGATCCCGCGGACAAGCCGGGCACAGTTCCTCTTCGGGCAGTCGATCCCGGCGTCGCGGACCGATCTTCTCGAGCCGGGCGACCTCGTCTTCTTCGGATACAACGGCGACCCGCACCAGGTGCACCACGTCGGGATGTACGTGGGCGGCGGGGTCTTCATCCACGCCCCCGCGACAGGCGACCATGTGAAGTACTCTTCGCTCACCGATCGCATCTCCACCCGCAAGGACTACGTCGGGGCGGTCCGCCCCTAGAACGAGGGGCCCGTACCCGTGCGCACGGCCCCGTGAGGGCATAGGAGGATCCAACCGACGGAAGGGCCATGGCGTGACTGAGGTGAGTCTCTCGTTCGTCGGACGCATCGGAGCCGCATTCACGCAGGTCGTGGGTGGTCTGGCCGACAAGACCCCATCGATCGCGGCGGCTCTCGTCGTCATCGTGCTCACGTGGCTGGCGGGGCGCATCACGTTCGCGGCCACCAGGCGCGTGCTGTCACAACGCTCGACCGCAGCTCACGTGGACGTGTTCGTCGCCCGGTTCGCTCGCGCGGGGGTGATCGCGCTCGGCCTGGTCGTGTCGCTCGGCATCGTCGGAGTGGACCTGACTGCACTGGTGGCGAGCCTGGGGCTCGTCGGTCTGACGCTCGGCTTCGCCTTGCGCGACGTCCTCGCGAACTCCGTATCGGGCGTGCTCCTCCTGCTGCAGCGGCCGTTCACGATCGGCGACTCGATCGCGGTGGCCGGCGTCGAAGGCCCGGTGGAGGACATCCGCGTGAGGGACACGGTGGTCCGGCTGGCCGACGGCCGTCGCGCCTATGTTCCGAACACGACCGTGTTCAACGAGGTCGTCATCAACGCGAGCCACGACAAGCTGCGCCGGTTCGAGGTGTGTGTGACGGTCCCGGCGGGCATGGAGCCCCTCGCCGCGCTCGAGCAGGTGCGCATGGCCGTCTCGGCCGTCCCGGACGTCCTTCCGGAGCCCGAGCCCGACGCCGTTCTATCGTTCGTCGGTTCCACACGCGCGCGCATCGTCGCGCACGGTTGGGTCGACACGGGATCCACAGGCCTCGACGGTGCGCGCTCCGCCGCGCTCCTCGCCGCATCCGTTTCGGTGCGCGGAAAGGGTGCGCAGACATGCTGACACTGCTATCGGGCAATGAGGCGATCGCGCAGGGGGCGTGGGAGGCGGGTGTCGCCGTCGCTTCCGGGTATCCCGGCACGCCTTCAACGGAAGTACTCGAGAACCTCGTGAAGAAGCCCGGCGTGGCTTGCCAGTGGGCGCCGAACGAGAAGGTCGGCCTGGAAGTGGCGGTTGGCGCGAGCCTCGCGGGCGCGCGTGCCATGTCGACGATGAAGCACGTGGGCCTCAACGTTGCCGCCGACGCGCTCATGACCCTGGCGTATACCGGCGTGGGCGGGGGCCTCGTTGTGGTGGTGGCCGACGATCCGGGCATGCACTCATCCCAGAACGAGCAGGATTCCCGCAGGTGGGGGCCGTTCGGCAAGATCGTGGTGCTTGAGCCCTCCGATAGCGCCGAAGCGCTTGCGATGACCCGGGAGGCGTTCTCGCTCTCCGAGCGGCTCGACATGCCGGTCATCCTGAGGACCACGACGCGTCTCTCGCACTCCAAAGGGCTCGTGGAGACGGGGGAGCGCAGCGATATCGAGCGGGGGGCGTACCGCACCGCTCGCGCGAAGTGGGTGATGATGCCAGGCGCCGCGCGCGGCCGCCGCGCCGATCTGGAGCGCCGCCTTGCTGCAGCGCGCGCCGAGAGCGAGACGTTCCCGTTCACGACGACCGAGATGCGGGGCGCCGAGATGGGCGTCATCACATCCGGCGTGACCTACCAACACGTGCGTGAGGCGTTGCCGGAGGTCTCGACCCTGAAGCTCGGGATGACGTTCCCGCTACCCGCCGAGCGGATCCGCGAGTTCGCGGCCTCGGTCGGGCGGCTGTTCGTGATCGAGGAGTTGGACCCCTACATCGCGGATGCCGTCCGCGCCCTCGGTATCGCTGTGGAAACCACCACCGTCCCCGTGATGGGGGAACTGTCCCCGTCGGTGATCGCGGAGGCGTTCGGCGTACCTCCGCTACCCGTCCGAGAGCCGATGACCGGACTGCCGGCGCGGCCTCCGATGCTGTGTCCCGGGTGTCCGCACCGGGGCGTGTTCCGCGCGCTGCGGGACATGGACGCCGTCGTCACCGGTGACATCGGGTGCTACACGCTCGGCGCGCTGCCACCGCTCGGCGCCATGGACTCCTGCGTGTGCATGGGCGCTTCGATCGGCATGGCCCACGGATTCGGGACCGCCGGCGGGGCAGGGGAGCGCCCGGTGGTCGCCGTGATCGGCGACTCGACCTTCGCCCACTCGGGTCTCACAGGTCTCCTCAACTCCGTCTACAACGGAGGCGACGAGACGATCGTCATCCTCGACAACCGGATCACGGCCATGACAGGGCACCAGGACAACCCGTTCACAGGACGGACGCTTTCGGGCACGGCCGCCCCTGAGGTCGACATCGAGGCGGTCGTGAGAGCGCTCGGCGTCACCGACGTCCGCATCGTCGACCCGAACCTGCTGCGCCCAACAGAGAAGGCGATCCGCGAGGCAACAGCGGCTCCGGGTGTCTCCGTGGTCATCGCGCAGGCCCCGTGTGTGCTCGTCACGCGCGAACGCAACGAGC
This sequence comes from Coriobacteriia bacterium, assembly GCA_023252055.1. Lineage (GTDB taxonomy): Bacteria > Actinomycetota > Coriobacteriia > Anaerosomatales > PALSA-660 > PALSA-660. The sequence continues at coordinate 4,325 of JAHEXP010000035.1, read as the reverse complement.
CGTTCGCCGTGGTGCCCGAGACGTGCACCGCGTGCGGCACCTGCATCCGGCTCGGCTGCCCCGCGATCAGCAGGGGAGCGAACAGCAGAGCGACGATCGACACGGACCTGTGCATCGGCTGCCGCCAGTGCGTCCAGGTGTGCTCGTATGGCGCCATCAAGCGGATCGGCAGGACATGCGACGTGGGGAGCGCTTCATGAGCGTGACGACGGTGATGCTCGTGGGCGTGGGCGGGCAGGGGACGATACTCGCAGCGGACGTGCTCGCGAAGGTCGCGGCGGCCAGCGGACTCGACGTGAAACTCTCCGAGGTCCACGGCATGTCGCAGCGCGGCGGCAGTGTGGACACGGTCGTGCGCTTCGGCGACGTCGTGCACTCGCCGATCACCGGGCCGGGCGGTGCGGACCACCTCGTGGCGTTCGAGCTGACCGAGGGCGCGCGCTGGCTGCACTACTGCAAGCCCGAGGGCCGTTTAGTGGTCAACGAGCGGACGATAGACCCGTTGCCGGTGCTCATCGGCGACGAGCCGGGCTCGGCGGGCACGCGAGCGTCCCTGGAGTACGAAGGCGCGGTCCTGATCGACGCCGAAGCGGTCGCGTGCGCGGCCGGTTCCCCGCGCAGCGCCAACGTCGTTCTGCTCGGCGCATTGTCGCTCGGTTTGCCCTTCGACCCCGAAGTGTGGTGCGATGTGATCGCGAAGCGGGTGCCTCCCAAGACCGTGGAGGGCAATCTCGCGGCGTTCCGTGCGGGCCGTGCCGCGTGCGAGATCGATGAGGAGTGTCCAAGATGACCGTGAGACAACTGTCCGTGCGCATCTCCACAGAGGGCGACAGCGTTTCCAAGGTCACGCGCGCGCTTGGTGAGTCGGACGTCGACATCCGCGGGTTCTCGGTCTCCGATTCGGCCGAGCATGGCGTTCTGCGCCTCATCGTGGATCAACCGTCGCGTGCCTGTGAGGCGCTGGTCCACGCGGGGATGACCCCCTGCGAGACGCCGGTCCTCGTGGTGGCCCTGCCGGACCAGCCGGGTGGACTCGCAGGCATCCTGAAGACCGTTGCCGAGGCGGGCGTACAGATCGAGTACGTCTACTCGCTCATCTCCACGTACGTGGTGCTCAACGTCGCGGACCCGGCCACGGCAGAGAAGCTCCTGGCAGGAAGTACCATCCGCTTGGTCGACGAGGACGAGATCGCCTCCGGTCGCATGAGCTGACGCGACGGGTGTTCGGGAGTGCCTCCGGGTGCGCTCGAGGGTAAGAACGAGCAAGAGACCGCGGGGGCGGTCGATCAAGATGGGGGAGAGACGTTGGAAGACTACGAGGACGTGCGGGATAGCAGGGCCTGGAAGACGGTGCGGAACGTCGCCGTCTGGATCGCCTTCGCGGCGCTCATCTGGGTCATCTGGGGCTACGTTGGCGACTTCAAACAGCAGAAGCAGACCCTGGACGCGCAGGCGCAGACGAGCGAGGTTGCTTCGGCGACGCCGGCCGCCAGTGTGACGACCACGGTCACCGACCTGATCGCCACGGTTCGCTCTGACGTATCGCTGCGTTCGCAAGCGGCCACATCCTCTGCGGTCGTGGCGACGTCGCACGACAAGAGCACGCTCGACGTACTCGCAAAGCAGGGGCAGTGGCTGAGGGTCAAGGACGCCGCCGGGCACCTCGGCTGGGTGCCGAACGACACGCAGTACCTCGCGGTCACGGCGAAGCCCGCGAAGTTCAAGCCCAAGGCCGCCAAGTAGCGGGCGGGACCGCAGAAGCCCACGAGAGGACGGACGCACGCATGGCGATGGGAATCGGAGCGGCCAAGGACTTCTACCGGGTGCGCGTGACCCGGCTGACGGAGGCCGAGCCCCCTGAGTTCGAGTGGCGTGAGGACATCCTGTACCGCGAGCCGCCGGCGCCCCTGCAGGAAGAGGCGCTCGTGCATCACCGCGTCGAGGTCGTCGACCTCGACGACGACGAGCGCGTCACGATGATCGGCGTGTTCGAGTCGCTTTCGGATGCGACCGAGGCGTTCGACAGCGCGACCGAGGACCTGTCGGCGCTGACGCGCTCAGAGTTCGAGGAGCGCTACTTCCCGGCGTGATCGTCGCGGCGGTGCCCCGAGTTTCAGACTCGACAGGGTCTGGCCCGATAGGCGTCCGCGGGCAGGATCCCGGTTCCCCGACATCAGATGGAGTGAGGGGATGGCTCGTCGAATCGTACTATACATAAGATGTATTATCAGGCTTTGACCCACGAGAGAGACGGGAGCGCCACGAGTCCCCCCGACCGCCATGCCGGTTACGAACGGCAGGTCACGCACCACATGCACACAAAGCGATCGGCCCCGGACCGCGGGATGACCGCAGGCCGGGGCCGATCTACGTACATGTGAGGCGCGTCGCCGTGTCGGCCACAGTCCCGCGCCGGTTCACCGCTTACGTCAATGCTCCTACCGAACCTGTCGTGCTACCGCGTGGTTCCGGGAACCTACTCGGCCGACTCCTCCTGGAGTGCGCCCGTGAAGTCCGGAGCGTCCACAGCCAGGCCTTCGGACTCCTTCGGCAGGATCAGGTTCAAGAGGATGCCGATGAAGGTCGCCAGGGCCATGCCGGGGACCGAGTACTTGCCCAGCGGGATCGAGAATCCGCCGGTCTCCATGCCGATGCCGACGACCAGGACAACGGACGTCATGATCAGGTTGCGGCTGTGGCTGAAGTCGATGCCGCTCTTGACGAGCAGGCGAAGGCCGCTGGAGGCGATCAGGCCGAACAGCAGCAGCGAGATGCCGCCCATGACCGGCGTCGGGATCGATGAGATCGCCGCGCCGAACTTCGGGATGAATCCGCCGATGATGAACGCGAACGCGCCGGCATACCAGAACAGCTGCGTCGCATAGACCTTGGTGACCGCCATGACGCCGATGTTCTCGGCGTAGGTGGTGGACGGCGTGCCGCCCAGGGCGCCGGAGATGGCGGTGGCGATACCGTCACCAAAGAGCGACTCCGGCAGCATCGGGGTGAAGTCCTTGCCGGTGATCTCGTTGATCACGAGCAGGTGGCCGATGTGCTCGACGATGACGACGATCGCCACAGGCGCGATGATCGCGATCGCGGTGATGTCGAACTTCGGGAATGTCACGTTCGGCAGGCCGATCCAGGCCGCCTTGGCAATCCCGTCGAAGCTGACCAGGTTCAGAGGGATCGAGACCACGTAGCCGACGATGATGCCCATGAGGACCGGGATCGTCTTCAGGAAGCCCTTGAAGTACGAGGAGAACGCGACCGCGGACCCGAGCGTGATGACCGCCACGAGCAGGCCGGTGAGGTTCACGCCCTTGGTCGGGTCGGCGAACGGGAACATCGCCATCTTCACGGCGGTGGCCGAAAGGCCGAGGCCGATGACGATGACGACCGCGCCCACGAGCGCCGGCGGCAGGAGCTTGGAGATCCAGCCGGTGCCGAACGCCTTCACGAACGCCGCGACGATCATGTAGACGAAGCCGGCCGCGACCAGGCCGCCCAACGCCTCAGGCAGGTGCCCCGTGCCGCCGGCGATGGCCGCTGCGCCGCCACCTACGGCGATCAGCGGGCCGATGAAGGCGAAGCTGGAGCCCAGGTAGCTCGGGATCTTGTTGCGGGTGCAGATCAGATACAGGATCGTACCGATGCCGGACGTCATGAGGCCGACGCCCGGGTCCATACCGGTCAGGATCGGCACCAGGACCGTCGCACCGAACATGGCCATAAGGTGCTGCAGCGACAACGGGATGGCCTGCAGGACCGGCAGTGTCTCGTCCGTCTGGATCACTCGATCGAATGCCACGTTACTCTCCCACCTCCTTGTGTCTGTTGACGAAGGGCCCCGGTCTCCCGGGGCCCTTCGCATGGATCCGAACTATCCGGCCATCATCTTTGCGATGAGGGGCTGGACGAAGTTGAGTACGAACAGCGCCGAGACGACCCACATGAGCCAGTGGATCTCGCTGGCCTTGCGGTGGAACAGCTTGATCAGCACGAAGCTGATGAAGCCGAGGCCGATGCCGTAGCTGATGTTGTAGGTCAGCGGGATGCCGACGATCGTCAGGAACGCCGGGAAGGCGTTCTCGAAGTCGGTCCACGGGATCTCGCGCACCGTCTCCATCATGAGGAAGCCGACGATGATCAGCGCGCCGGCCGTGATCGGCGTGGCACCGCCGACCATCCCGATGATCTGCGAGAAGAACGCCGAGATCAGGAACAGAACGCCGACGACGATCGAGGTGAGGCCGGTGCGGCCACCCTCGGCGACGCCGGAGGCGGACTCGATGTACGTGGTGATGGACGACGCGCCGAAGAAG
>JAHEXP010000034.1 GCA_023252055.1 Coriobacteriia bacterium | reverse complement strand
GCACCTTCAGAACGGCCCATCGCACCCAGGCCTTCGGTGGTCGTCGCCTTGAGTCCGATCGATTCGACGGGGACGCCGAGAGCGTCGGCCATGCTCGCGCGCATCGCGTCGCGATGGGGTGAGATCCGGGGCGTCTCGAGCGTGAGGACCGTGTCGGCGTCGACGAGGCGCCAGCCCGCGCGTCCCATGAGTCCGCCGACATGGCGCAGGAGGTCCAAGCTGCAGCACCCGGCGTACGTGGGGTCGGTGTCAGGGAAGTGCGAGCCGATGTCCCCGTCTCGCATCGCGCCCAGAATGGCGTCCATCAGCGCGTGGACCAGCACGTCCGCATCCGAGTGACCCAGCAGCCCGCGTTCGCACGGGATCTCGATGCCGCCGAGCACGAGCTTCCGGCCCGGGGCGAACCGGTGGACGTCGTACCCGAGTCCTACACGCGTCTGCACGTGGATCATCCCTCCGCTCGTGCTGCCAGGAGCGCCTCGAGCATGTCGAGGTCCTCAGGAACGGTGACCTTCAGGTTGGAGCGCGGACCTTCGACCATCACGACGGTTCCGCCGACAGCCTCGACGAGCGCTGCGTCATCGGTGCCCTCGAAGCCGGCGATACCGGCCTTCCAATAAGCCCGCGTCAGCGATGAGGGCCTGAAGACCTGGGGGGTCTGCGCCATCCAGAATCGCGTGCGGTCCGGCGTCTCGATGACGCGGCCCGACGGGTCGACTTCTTTGATCGTATCGACGCTCGGATGCCCCACGACGACGCCATCGACGTCGGTGGTGCCGGCGAGCGCAGCGAACGCCGCACTGATCGTCTGGGGCGTGACTGCGGCGCGGGCCCCGTCGTGTATCGCCACCAGGTCGATGCCTTCTGGAAGTGCCGCAAGGCCTGCCCGGACCGACTGGACGCGAGTCGCGCCTCCTGCGACCACAGCGGCGACCTTCACGGCGCCGATCGCCTCGACGGCTGCTCGACGGTACTCGTCGACGCGATCGGGATGCGTGACGACCACGATGATGTCGACATCCGGGCACGCCTCGAAGGCACGCACCGTGTGGGCGAGAACCGGGAGCCCCGCGACGAGCGCAAGCTGCTTGCCGGCGGCACCTCCGAACCTCTCGCCGCTCCCGCCGGCTGCGATGACGGCGGCATTCATTCGGAGGCGCCCAGCCGTGCGAACACCATGCGGCCGCCGGCGGTCTGGAGCACGGACGTGACGAACACGTCGGCGGCTTCACCCAACAGCGCGCGTGCACCCGCTACGACCACCATCGTGCCGTCCTCAAGGTAGCCGACCCCCTGATCGGGCTCCTTGCCTTCCTTCGTGATCTGCACGCGGAGATGCTCGCCGGGCAGGTGGTTCGGCTTCAGCGCGGTGGCCAGATCGTTCACGTTGAGGACGGTGATGCCCTGGAATCGCGCGACCTGACTGAGGTTGAAGTCCACCGTCACGATCGACGCATGAGCGTCCAAGGCGAGCTGGACAAGCTTGGAATCGACGTCGGGCAACTCGGGGTAGTCAGCGGTGAACACCTCGACCGGATGGTCCCCCCCGCGCAGGGTCGTGAGCAGATCCAGGCCCCTGCGACCACGGGCGCGACGTGCGTCGTCGGCGGAATCGGCCAGCGTCTGCATCTCCGAGAGCACGAACGCCGGCACGCGGACGTCTCCTTCGATGAACCCGGAGTCCAGCAACTTTGCGAACCGGCCGTCGATGATCGCGCTTGTGTCGAGGAGGCGGATCCCCGAGCGAGCCGGCTCTCCCGATGCGCTGGGCGAGCCCGGGACGAGGCGCGAGAACGCATCCTTCACGTCACCGCGCTTCACGAACGCCACCCGCATGCCGAGGTACCCGAGCACGACGTAGATGCCGACCTGCGCTGCGAGCGCGAGCGTCGGCGGCTGGAGGCCACGCACGGGCACCGAAACGATCAGCGCGATGACGAGGCCCACCAGCAGGCCCGCGACGCCCAGGATGAGGTCCGAGAGCCACATCTCCCGGACGTAGCGCTCGAGGAACTCGTAGCCCCTCTGCAACTCCCGTCCGATCATGCCGCCGAGGATGAAGCCCACCGAGATGCCGAGGATGACGAAAAGGATGATGATCGTCTCGACCGAGTAGCCTATCTGCTGGTTCCAGTCGATGAGGCCCTTCACGCTCAGGCCAGCGAGGCCGCCCATCGTCGCCATCGCGAAGCGCGTCAGTTGGACGAGCACTGCTGTCGCCCTCCGCGTGAACGGCGCGCGTTTCACACCGTCCGCCACGGCGACCCCCTCTCCGACCGGGAGTCCCGGACGGGACCCCGAACCACCGAACGTGGGCCAGATTCTAGCACCGGCCTCCGACACGCCTTCGTGCCGTCATGCGCACGTTGACGTCGTGCGCTCAGATCCTGTTCGCCTCTCGCAGACGGCGCAGACCCTCCGCGATCACGTGCGCCCGCCGTGCGCCCACGCCATCGACCTCGTCGAGCTGCTGCTCGGTGGCATGTGCGATCCCGGCTAGAGCGCTGAAGCGCTCGATGAGCCGGTTCACGACCGATATCGGGAGTGATGGGATGCGCCGAAGGACACGGTACCCCCGCGACCTCGTGTTGATCTCGAGCGCGTCGACCGACATCGCAAGGCCCAGGGTGGCGGCAACGGCGGCGTCGTCGGCAAGCTCGTCCTGGGTGAGTGCGGCGAGCGCTGTCCGTGCGGCGACGACCTCGCGCGCACCTGGGGTGGCGATGTAGTCGCGCACCAGTAGCGCGTGATCGTCCGCAACGTTGACGGTGACCTCTTCAGCCTGCATCGCCACGAGCCGGCCCTCGGAGCCGAGCTCGGCGACGTAGCGCGCGACCTCCCGCGACACCCGCTGGACGAGTTCGGACCTTCGGATCGCCGTCACGACGTCCGCGACCGTCACGGCGTCCTCGAACTCGAGCAGCGTGAGACGGGCCAGCACGTCGTCGAGCCCGGCACGGTAGCGCTGCAGCGTCTGGAGCGCCTGGTTGGCCTTGGCGAGCACCACGGTGACGTCTTGAAGCGTCGTCTTCACGCCGCTTCGATAGATGCTGACGATGTTGCGCCGCTGCGACACGGAGACGACGAGCGCCGACGTCTGGCGACTCACGCGCTCAGCGGTGCGGTGGCGCATTCCGGTCTCTGCGGTGGGAAGCGAGGGATCCGGAACGAGATGGACGTTCGCCCGGAGGATGGTCCGACACTCCTCGTCCAAAAGGATCGCGCCATCCATCTTCGTGAGTTCGAACAGCCGCTGAGGCGTGAACGGCACCGACAGCGCGAAGCCGCCGTCACACAGGCGGCCGACGGACGCGGCGTCGCCGATGACGATCAGGGCACCGCCGTTCGCCGAGATGACGTTGTCGAGCGCCTCGCGCAACTCCGTGCCCGGAGCGACCCGCGGCAGAACGTCGGGACTGCGCTGCGCGCGACCTGGGGCCTTCTCGATCTCTTTGCTCGTCTTCGGGCTTGCGGCACCTTCCGCCATCACGCCTCCACGCCTCGAGGGACCATCGATCCGACCGCCTCCGCCACGCTCGTCACCACATGTAGGTCGATACCCTTCGGCACCGTCGCGCCCGCAGAGGCGGTGGCCACCATCGTCAGACCCAAGCGGGCGGCCTCGCTCATGCGGACATCGGAGTGTGCGACCGGGCGAACCTCGCCCGCCAAGCCGATCTCGCCGAACGACGCGAGCGCCGAGGGCAGAGCCACGTCGCGCCGGGCCGAGGCGAGCGCCAAGGCGAGCGGCAGGTCGGCGGCCGGCTCGGTGATGCGGACACCGCCCGCAACGGATACGTACACGTCGTGTTGCCCGAACGCGAGCCCGGCGCGGCGCTCGAGTACGGCGAGTACCTGCAGAAGGCGCTGCGGGTCGATGCCTGTGGCCAAGCGGCGCGGCATCTGGAGGTAGGAAGGACTGACGAGGGCCTGGATCTCGACGAGGACCGGGCGCGATCCCTCCATCGCCGCCATCACGGCAGAGCCCGCCACGCCGGCGGGGCGGTGCTCCAAGAGCGCAGCGCTGGGGTTCGCCACCACGCGCAGGCCGCCTTCGACCATCTCGAACACGCCGATCTCCGAGATCGAGCCGAAACGGTTCTTCACCGCGCGTACGATGCGGAACGCGTGATCGCGGTCCCCCTCGAAGTAGAGGACGGTGTCCACCATGTGCTCGAGGACGCGGGGCCCGGCGATGGCGCCCTCCTTGGTCACGTGGCCCACGACGAGCGTGGTGACGCCGTGTTCTTTCGCCACACGGGTCAGCCGAGCGGTGGACGCCCGCACCTGACCCACGGAGCCAGGGGAACCGGGGGACTCGGGATCGAACATCGTCTGGATCGAATCGACGATCAGGACGTCGGCCTTGTCCTCGAGCGCTGCCGCTTCCACGAGGCCCACATCAGTGACCGGGAGGAGCCCGATGTCGCCGCTGCACCCGAGGCGGTCGGCCCGCATCTTCACCTGAGCGGGCGACTCCTCGCCGCATGCGTACAGCACGCGAGCGCCTGCTCGGGCGAGCGAGTCCGCCACCTGCAACAGCAGGGTCGACTTGCCGATCCCCGGCTCGCCCCCGAGGAGCACGAGGGAGCCCCGGACAAGACCGCCTCCGAGCACGCGGTCGAACTCGTCGACCCCGCTCGCGATGCGGCGGTCGCCGGCGGTGGCGACTTCGGACAGCCGCACCGGCCGCACGGACGCGGCGGACGCACGCGAGGAGGCCCCCGCTATCGCGGCGACCTCCTCGATGAACGTACCGTATTCGCCGCACTCGGGGCAGCGGCCGGCCCACTTCGCCTCGACGTGCGAGCACTGACCACACCGCCAGATGCTGCGCACCTTCGGCATGCCTTCTCCTACTCGGTCGCGGCGCCGCGGCCCGCGGCACCCGCTTCAGGGGCGGACGACCGCTGCGGCATCATCGCCTTCTTCCGCGTCGGCTTCTGCACGGGCGCTTCGGCCGCGCCCGAACCCTTGCGGAACACCAAGGCGCCTTCGGCCGCATCGAGCTCGACGACGTCGCCGGCGATCCACTGGCCCGCCAACATCTCCTCCGAGAGCGGGTCCTCCACGAGGCGCTGGATCGCGCGGCGCAGCGGACGCGCTCCGAACGCAGGGTCGAACCCTTCCTTGGCCAGCAGGTCGCGGGCGGCGGGGGTCAACGTGATCCCGACGCCGCGTGCGAGAAGCTGGGTCCTCAGCTCGCTGACCATGAGGTCCACGATCGAGCCGATCTCTTCGGCGGTGAGCTCATGGAACACGATCACCTCGTCGACACGGTTCAGGAACTCGGGCCTGAAGAGCTTCTTGAGCTCGCCGGTCACTCGGTCCTTGATCGTTTCGTGGGTGATGCCGTCGGTTGTGCTCTGCGAGAAGCCGAGCGTCGCCTTGCCCTTGGTGATGTCGCGGGCGCCCACGTTGCTCGTCATGATGATGATCGCGTTCTTGAAGTCGACCTTGCGGCCCTGCGCGTCGGTGAGCCTGCCCTCTTCAAGGATCTGGAGCAGGACGTTGAACACATCCGGGTGCGCCTTCTCGATCTCGTCGAACAGGATGACGCTATAAGGCTTGCGGCGGACGAGCTCGGTGAGCTGGCCGCCCTCTTCGAAGCCGACGTAGCCGGGAGGTGAGCCCACCAGCCGGGAGACGGTGTGCTTCTCCATGTACTCACTCATGTCGAGCGAGATGAGCGAGTCCTCGCTGCCGAACAAGAACTGGGACAGCGCCTTCGCGAGCTCCGTCTTACCGACGCCCGACGGCCCCAGGAAGATGAAGGAGCCTGCGGGGCGGTTGGGACTCTTGAGCCCAGCGCGCGTGCGGCGGATCGCCCGGGAGACCGCGGACACAGCCTCGTCCTGGCCCACGACGCGCTCGTGCAGCGATCCTTCCATGCGCAGGAGCTTCTCGGTCTCCTCCTCGGTGAGCGCGGTGACGGGGATGCCGGTCCACATCGAGACGACCGCGGCGATCTCCGCCTCGGTGACCTCGACCACACGCGACTTCTCGGGCTTGAGCCATTCCTCTTCCACAGCGCGCTTCTCGGCGAGCGCCTGCTTCTCCTTGTCGCGGAGAGCGGCCGCCTTCTCGAACTCCTGCGCCTCGATCGCGGCTTCCTTCTCCTGGCGCACGGCCCGAAGCCTGTCCTCGACCTCGCGGACGTCCGGAGGCGCGGTCATCATCTTGATGCGCATCTTGGACCCGGCCTCGTCCATGAGGTCGATGGCCTTGTCCGGCAGGAACCGATCGGAGATGTAGCGGTCCGCCAAGTTGGCGGCGGCCTCGAGGGCCCCGTCGGTGATCGAGACGCGGTGGTGCGCCTCGTAGCGGTCGCGCAGACCGCGCAAGATCTCAACGGTCTCCTCGACGCTCGGCTCCCCGACCTGGATCGGCTGGAACCTGCGCTCGAGCGCGGCGTCCTTCTCGACGTACTTGCGGTACTCATCGAGCGTGGTTGCGCCGATCGTCTGCAGTTCGCCGCGCGCGAGTGCCGGCTTGATGATCGACGCCGCGTCTATGGCACCCTCGGCCGCGCCCGCCCCGACGAGCGTGTGCATCTCGTCTATGAACAGGATGACGTCGCCGCGCTCGTGGATCTCCTTCATGACCTTCTTGAGGCGCTCTTCGAACTCGCCGCGGTACTTGGAGCCGGCGACGAGGGCAGCGAGGTCCAAGGTGTAGAGCTGCTTGTTGCGCAACGTCTCGGGGACCTCGTCGCGCGCGATCGCCTCGGCCAGTCCTTCGACGACCGCGGTCTTGCCGACGCCCGGTTCTCCGATGAGCACAGGGTTGTTCTTGGTACGCCGCGACAGGATCTGCATGACGCGCTCGATCTCCTGCTCGCGACCGACCACCGGGTCCAACTTGCCCTCACGGGCCTGCCGCGTCAGGTTGCGACCGAACTCGTCGAGCAGCTGGTTGGTGTTGCCGGCCCTCTCCTCGCCCGCCTGCTCCCCCGCCTTGCCGTAGTAGCCGGACAGCAGCTGGATGACGGCGGAGCGTACCTTCTCGAGGTCTGCGCCGAGGTTCAACAGGACCTGAGCGGCGACGCCCTCACCCTCGCGGATGAGGCCGAGAAGTACGTGCTCCGTCCCGATGTAGTTGTGGCCGAGCTGCAGCGCCTCGCGCAGGCTGAGCTCCAGGACCTTCTTCGCGCGCGGTGTGAACGGGATGTGACCGTTCGGCACGTAGGTACCGCGGCCGATGAGCTCCTCGACCTGCTGGTGCACGTCCTCGAGCGAGATGTTCAGGGACTCGAGCGCCTTGGCGGCGATGCCGTCCTGCTCGCGGATGAGGCCGAGCAGCAGATGCTCGGTCCCTATGTAGTTCTGGTTGAGCATCCGCGCCTCTTCTTGCGCGTAGATGACCACCCGCCTGGCCTTTTCGGTGAATCGCTCGAACATGGTGCACTCCTTACACGAACGCGCCGTATGGCGCGGTGGGTAGCGGATCGCGGATGGGTGCGTGGGTTGAGTATACCCGCCGCCACCGACATTCGACCCCTCTATGGGGCGATAAACAGCGAATCGGGTGCCACATCTGAGTGCCGGGCGCTTAGATATTCGCACATACGCGGAGCGCCACGGCGTGAACGAGCGGACACCTGAGACCGGCCCCAGGCCGGCATGATCGCTCCGGTGGCGCCGTAGCGGGCGGTTAGGCCTCGGGGCGTAGGTGCGGGAAGAGCAGCACGTCGCGGATCGAGGCGCTGTCGGTCAGCAGCATGACGAGGCGGTCGATGCCGATGCCCATCCCGCCGGCCGGTGGCATGCCGTACTCCATCGCCCGCAGATAGTCCTCGTCGTAACCCATGGCTTCTTCGTCGCCGAGGTCCTTGGCGGCCATCTGCGCGGCGAACCGCTCGCGCTGGTCGATCGGGTCGACGAGTTCCGAGAAGGCGTTGGCGATCTCGCGTCCGGTGACGATGAGCTCGAAACGGTCGGTGAGTTCGGGCTCGTCGGGCTTCTTGCGTGCCAGCGGCGAGGTCTCGAGCGGGTAGTCGGTCACGAACGTGGGCTGGATGAGGAACCGCTCCACGAGCTTCTCGAACAGCTCGGTGATGAGCTTGCCCTTTCCCCAGGACTTCTCGAACGGGACCTCATGCTTGGCGCACAGTGCGCGCAGCTCCTCAAGGGAGCGGGAGAACGAGACGTCCTCGCCTGCCGCCTCAGAGGTCAACTCGACCATCGTGGCGCGACGCCACGGGGCCCCGAGATCGACCTCGACACCCTGGTACGTGACGGTCGTGGATCCCAGGACTTCGCTCGAGATCGAGCGAACCATGCCCTCGAGCAACGCCATCATGGTCCGCAGGTCAGCGAACGCCTGATAGCACTCGAGCATCGTGAACTCAGGGTTGTGACGGACCGAGATGCCCTCGTTGCGGAACGAACGGTTGATCTCGTAGACACGCTCGAAGCCGCCCACAAGGAGGCGCTTCAGGTACAGTTCCGGAGCGATGCGCAGGTAGAACTCCATGTCGAGCGCGTTGTGGTGCGTGGTGAACGGCTTCGCGGTCGCGCCGCCCGGTATGGGATGGAGCATGGGGGTCTCGACCTCGAGGTAGCCCTGCCCGTCCATGAACCGGCGGATCGCGGCGATGATGGCGAACCGCTTGGCGAACGTCTCACGGACCTCTGCGTTGGCGATGAGGTCGACGTAGCGCTGGCGGTAGCGGGTCTCGGTGTCGGACAGCCCATGGAACTTGTCGGGCATCGGCCGCAGCGACTTCGAGAGCAGCACGACGGACGTGGGGGCCACCGATAGCTCGCCTCTGCGTGTGCGCAGGACGGTGCCCTCTGCCCCGACCCAGTCGCCGAGGTCCAGGTCCTTGGCGGCGGCGAACCCTGCCTCGCCCAGAACGTTCAGGCGGCAAAAGACCTGCAGCTCACCGGTGCCGTCGCGCAGGACGATGAAGAGCGCCTTGCCCTGGTCGCGCATGGCGATCACACGGCCCGCGACCCGGACGACATCCGTCGTGTCCTCGCCGTCGGGCAGCCCGGCGTACGCTGCCACCAACTCCGCGGCACGGGAATCCACGTCGTACCGGAGCTTGTACGGCTCCTCGCCCCGCAACCGCAGCGCCTCGAGCTTGGCGCGGCGTACGGCGATGGGGTCGTCGCTGTCGGGTGCGGACGGCTCGCGCGTGTCAGCGGCCATGAGGGTGTCCCCGCCTAGTGGTGGATGGACACGACGGTGTACTCGATGACCTTGCCGGACGGCAGGTGCACCGGGACGACGTCGCCCTTCTTGTGACCCATGATCGCCTGACCCACAGGCGACTCGTTGCTGATCTTGTCGGCGGCCGGATCGGCCTCGGCGGAGCCCACCACGCGGTACACGTGGATGTCGCCGTCAGCGTCCTGCAGTTCGACCTTGCTGCCCAGGAAGACCTTATCGTTCTTCTTCGGGCTCACGATGATCGTGGCGTGCGCGAGGATCTGGTTGATCTCGAGGATCCGGGTCTCGACCAGCGCCTGTTCGTTCTTGGCGTCGTCATACTCGGAGTTCTCGGAGATGTCCCCGAACTCCTTGGCCTCCTTGATGCGCTCGCCGACTTCGCGGCGCTTGGTCGTCGTCAGGTGCAGGAGTTCATCTTCGAGCTTCTGCTGGCCCTCGACGGTGAGTGCGATCTCTTTCTGCATGTAGTGCTTCTCCCTCGGCCGCGGCGCCCGCCTCCCCACTGGAGCGCCGCTCGGTCAGTGCCTTACGCAATGCGCGGGCCGCCCGTGTGGAAGGGCGGCCCTTGCTTGAGTTTCGCCAGAGTATAGCGCCCTCGCCGTTCGATGCAACCGCAGTCGAACGGCGAGGCAGGAGGCCTTGCGCTAGCCCTCTTTGGTGGTGTCGTCGTCCGAATCCTTGGCGGCGGGCTTGGGCTTGGCTGCCTCGGCCGGCTTCTCTTCGTCATCGACCAGCGTGCCGTCGATGCCTTCCTTCAGCGCCTTCGCGGACTTGCCGAACATCTTCGCGAGCTTCGGGAGCTGGGTCGGGCCGAAGATCACGAGAACGACGATCAGGATGATCCAGATCTCGGCCCCGCCGGGCATACCGAAAATGGCCATGGTTCCTCCAACAAGGTCAGCGGAAACTTCGTCTCTCCGAAACTTCAACGGCCCCCAGGTGGGGCCGGGCGTTCACCGTCGTGCAGCGTACACCTACCGCGCTTCGGGCGCCACGGTCTCACGGCGCGAAAGGTAGTAGAGCGTGTGGAGGAGTTCCTGAACGGGATCGGTGTTGTGAAGGGTGACGCCGTCCGGCACGCGAACCATGACGGGGGTGTAGTTGAGCAGAACGCGGACGCCCGCAGCTGCGAGGCGGTCGGCAACGTCTTGGGCGGCTTCCGGCGGAACGGCGATCACGCCTATCGCTATCCCCTGACGCTTGATGACCCGCTCCAGGTCCTGCATGTCCAGAACGGCGAGGTCGCCGATGCGCCCACCGATCTTGCCCGGGTCGGAATCGAATACCGCGGACACGATGAATCCGTGTTTGCTGAGACCATCGTAGCGTGCGATCGCCGACCCGAGGTTGCCCGCGCCGACCAACGCGAGACGATGGATGTGGTCCGACCCGAGGATGTGACGGATCCGCTCGATGAGCGTGCTCACGTCGTAACCGATACCCCGTCGGCCGAAGGAGCCGAAGTGGGTGAGGTCGCGACGGATCTGTGCCGGGTTGACGCGCGCGAGTTCTCCGAGGCGCGCCGACGATACGGTCGGCTCGCCGTTCGTCTGCAGTTGGAGCAACACGTTCAGGTACGCGGGCAGGCGCTCGATGACGCCGACCGGTATATGGGTCTCCACCTGGCTCATCAGCTGCGACCGCTCCGTGAGGCACGCATGGGCGTGACGCGCGTCCCCCGAAGCGAACCGCGGGAACGCACCGCCCGGACGCCGCCATCGTAACTGTTGTTACAAAGTAGGCGCAAGAAGGGCGGGGCCGGGTGAGATCACCCAAGAGCCCCGCCCTTTGCGTCGATGCGAAGACTTAGAACGAGGCGCCGGCAAGCGCAGTGGCGCACACGCACGGGCGCTCGACGGGAAGCGCCGGGATCATCGCGTGGAGCAGGCCGCGCAACTTCTCATTGTTGGCCGCGAACACGCGCACGACCTCGTCGTTCGAAACGGGCTCCACGCCCTCCGCCCCGGCATCATGGTCGGTGATGAGCGAGATGTTGCAGTAGCAGATCTCCAACTCGCGGGCGAGGTAGCACTCTGGGTATTGGGTCATGTTGATGACCTCCCACCCCTGAGAAGCGAACCAGCGCGACTCGGCGCGCGTCGAGAACCGCGGGCCCTGGATCACGACCACGGTACCCGCATCGTGGACCGGTATCCCGAGTTCACGCGCCTTCGCGACCGCGATCTCGCGCATCGTCGGACAGTATGGGTCCGCGGACGAAACGTGCGTGGTGATCGGCCCGTCGTAGAACGTGTCCTTGCGGCCCCACGTGCGGTCGACGAACTGATCGCAGATGACGAAGTCGCCCGGCTTGACGTGCGGCTGCAGCGAGCCGCACGCATTCGGGCCGATGATGCGCGTGACCCCGAGCTCCTTCATCGCCCATACGTTGGCGCGGTAGTCGATCATGTGGGGAGGAAGCTGGTGCTCCATGCCATGCCTCGGCAGGAAGGCGACCCGCCTCCCCCCGATCTCGCCGATAGTGACCGGTGACGACGGTGCGCCATACGGGGTCTCGATCAGGAACTCCTCGGCGCCGTCGAGCAGCGTGGTGAAACCGCTGCCCCCGAAGACGCCGATCTCTGCGGTGGGAAGTGCCATGTCTGGGGACTCCTGTCGACGAGGCTGCGCGCCGCCGGCGTGGCGCTGGCCGGGCGCTCGGATTGTAGCGCAGGCGGCTCGCCACCTGCGGCCGCCAGGCCACCGCGCCTAGGCGCAATCCCGACACGCCTCCTGCAGGAGTGCGGGCGCAGCGTGGCCCTGGGGTGCGGACGTGTCAGGCATGGTCGGGACCAGCAGCGCTCGACCGAACCCGTTGCTGCGATCGCTCCAGCCCTGCTGGAGGACCGCAGCGCCCGAGACCGCGTCGAGGAACGCCGCCGCCTGGGCATCGGTCTGATCCGCATGGTGCAGGAGCAGCGCCTCGATCGTGCATGGTCGCACGGGCGCTCCCCACTCACGCTCGCCGTGATGCGCCAAGACGGCATGGCTCAACTGGGCGGCGATGTCGTCGGACAGAGGTTGAGCGAGCGAACCGACCGCCTTCGCCACGATGCGCTCGCCGAGCACGACGTGCCCGACAAGGCGTCCGGCCGGTGTGAGATCGATGGAGGCGTCCGACGTGAGCTCCTCGGTCTTACCCACGTCGTGGAGCAGGGCGGCAGCGAGCAGGAGGTCGGGATCCGCCTGCGGGTAGGCCGAAGCCAACGAAAGGCACGCGGTGGCGACCGCGATCGTATGCTCCAGAAGGCCGCCGACATACGCATGATGCCGTCCGACCGCAGCGGGGCATGCGGCGAAGGCGTCGATGAACCCGGGCGCTCCGAAGACCGCACGCACGACCGCGCGCAGCCGACGGTCGCCGACCGACCGTACAAGTGCGCGAAGCTCGGCGAGCATCTCCTCCCTGTCACGCCTCCCTGCGGCAAGGAAGTCGGCAGGCTCGTAGGAGGGCGCCGGTGCCAAGGCATCGACGGTGACGCGGCGAACGTTGCGGAACGTCGTGACCGTGCCCTTGAGCCGGACCACTGAGCCCACAGGAAGCGATTCCTCGACGGTGCCCGGCCGGAACATCACCGCAGGGATCCGTCCGCTGCGGTCGCCGAGCTCCAGTGACAGGTATGCCTCACCCGTGCGGGCGGAGCGCAGGTCACGGGAGCGCAGGGCGAAGAGGGAGTCGACTTTCGACCCTTCGCCCAAGTCCCTGACGTACTGCTCCTTCATGGCTGGCCTCCCGGCGTCTGCACAATGCGTTTCCGTTGCGCCCATGATCGCGCACCGGTCTGACATCGCTGTCGCCGGCGGGATACCATGGACGCACCTTCAGCCACTTCCCATGGAGCATCCGGATGTCGAAGCGCACCCTCTTGGCGACCATCGTCGCTCTCACGATCGTCATTCTCGCGGCGGGATGCGCCAAGAAGTTCGAGGTGCGCATCGAAGATGGAGGCGCCCCGCTCACCGGTGCCCAGGCAGAACGCCTCGCCGCGACGACGGACATCTCCTCCCTCGCCAGCGTGACGACGACCGACGCGGTGGCAATGCGCGTGAAGGTGCTCGGCGAACTGCGCACCCATGGAGCGCTCGGGGTGCGCGCAGCCGATCTGCTGACGATCGGCTTTCCCGCCCGAACCGCCGCCGTGCCGGTCCTCGTGAGGGCGAGCCCGGTCGACGGTGTGGACGCGGTCGTCGTCGTCGAGGCGTTCGGCAGCAGTGAGGGTGGCGCCCTGGTCCACCGGCGCCTCTGGGTGTTCGATCGGGCCAGCGGGGCCATCCTGCGCGCCGCCTCCGTCAGATGACGGCCTGAGCGATCGCCTCTGAGCAGTGACCCGCCTCACGGAGCTCCGCCGCCAGCGAGGCTGCCACGATGAGGCGCGCGATCGCAGGCGCCTCCCCTGCCAAAGCCCTGCGCCTCACGACGCCCCAGAAGTACGCCTCGACGCGGCCGCGCTCCACGGTGCGGCGCGCTCCCCTCGGGAACCGTGCAGCGGTCGCGGCGCGGGCCTTCTCGGCCACGGCGGCCGGAGCGCCGCCGCGGACTGCCGCTCTCACCAGTCCCTCGATGACCGTCTCGGACTCGCGTATCGTCTGTGTGTACATGAAGAGCTCCTATCGAACGTGGGTTCGATAGGAGCATAGGAAATCGGTCTGACATCGCCGCCGGAGAAACGCCTTACTGGCCGTCGACCTCCATGATGCAGTCGATGCTGTCGCGGTTGACCGCGATGTACTTCAGCGTGTGCAGGGGCTCCTCGGCACCCACGACGGTGATCGTCGCGTCGGTGACCGGGAAGAAGTCCTTGCCCTTGGAGTTCAGCGCGTCGGTGAGGCGGCTCCCCGCGAGCACGTGGAGGTCCCCCTCGACTTGCAGGCCCCGCGTCAGGATGAGCACGTGCAGGCGGTCCTTCTGTGAATACATCGACGCCCCCTCGATCGTGGTCATCCCGCCGCCTCGCGGCGTGGACCCGAGACGGATTCTACCGTGGCGCGACAAGACTGAGAAGCGCGATCCGCAGCCAGTCGGCGGCCGCCAGCTCCACGAACGTCGCTGCGATCGCGATAGCGATCGCCGGTGAGAGGTCGCGGAGCCGCGACGCGCCTCGCTCGAAGCGCGGTATGACCGAGACCACGACGAGGTTGACCACGGTGAAGGTGACCAGGACCGCTACGGCGACGGCGAGCGCATATCCCGCACCCAGCAGTGGTCCACCCCACCACAGCGCCGCCACGGTGAGCGGCACGGCGAGGCACCACGCCACCCCATCGGCCCACTCCCCGAGCACGCGCCCGGACCCCGGCTCCGTCCACAGTTGCGTATTGAGGACGGGAGCGATCGCCAACGTGAGTGCGAACCCGGTTCCCACACCGGTGGCGAGGCGCAGCAGGTTGGTCGTCTCGCGAAGTCCGGCGTACGACGTGACGCCGTCCCATAGCATCGCCAGAACGAAGGCAGCGCCGACGGCGAGCAGCCACGCCGGCGGGGATCCGGGTCTACGCCGTCCCCGGTCGAGCAGCGCGATCAGCGCAAGCGAAACGACGAAGCCCACGTAGATGCCCGTGTCGCGAGCGCATACGGGCAACTGGTGGCCACCGGCCGCGAACGATCGGGCGGGCAGTTGATGGCACAACCCGAAGCCGATCCAGTGCATCACCGTGTCGAACATCGACCGCCCCAAGGATCGACGTACCTCCGGATACGACACGGCGGGTCCGGCGATGAGCCGGACCCGCCGAATATCGTCAGCTGGTCGGGATGGCGGGATTCGAACCCACGACCTCTCGGTCCCGAACCGAGCGCTCTACCAAGCTGAGCCACATCCCGACGAGGTCGTATCCTACACGGTCGCTGGTCGGCGCGTAAAGGACGGATACGAACAAAGACCGAGGGCCCGACCCTGTACAGGCCGGACCCTCGAGTTGAAGCGTGACGCCGCGAGGAGCTCCCTACTGGGCGCTGACCTTCAGGCGGTCGTGGCAGGGCTGGCAGAACTTCGACTCGACGTGGCACGTGTCGCACTGGTTGACCGGAGCGGCGAGGTAGGGGGTGATGCCCTCTTCCTCAAGGTTCTTCGCCTCAGCCTCGGCGGTGCCCATCTCCTTGAGGATGTCCTTCGCGGCCTCGCCGTGAGCCTTGACCGACCAGTCGGCGGCCGTGTGCGACTCGGGGACCAACTCGAAGCCGGCGGGGTGGCAGGTGGCGCAGGTGCCCGGGGCCGCCTTGGCGCCGATGCCGGTCATCTTGACCTTGCCCTCGAGGTCGTGGCAGCGGAAGCACGCGTCCATCTTCAGGAAGTTCGGGTGCACGACGTTCTTCGTCCCGTTCGGGGCGACGAGCTGCGGGGGTGCGGCGGTATCGTTGTGAGCGGTGCGGTTGTGGCACACCGTGCACCACACACCGGCGTCAGCATGCACCTTGTGGTCGATCTTGATCCCGGCCGACGGGGTCGTGATGCGGTTGACCGAGTGGCACTGCGTGCACTGCTGGCTGCCCATCTCCTTGCCGCCCTTGAGGGCGAGCGCGGAGCCGGGGTTGAGCGGCAGGTCGAAGGTGTTGCCGACCGTCGGGATGACCTCGAGGCCGGACTTCACCTTCGCGAACAGGAACGTGACTGTGTCGGCGCTGACGGGCTCGTGGCACGCCATGCAGGAGATCTCCGAGTGAGCCGAGGCCTTGTACGCTTCGATCGTGTCGTCCTGGACCTTGTGGCAGATAGAGGCGCAGAACCAGTACGTCGAGGTCGCGCCCAGCGCGACGATGACGAAGGCTGCCAGTGCGAACACGACCACGAACGTCCAAACGACGAACCGCGGCCTAGTGACCGGGTCTTTGAATCCGGCCAGTGAGATCTTCGCCATTCCCATCGCTCCTTCAAGACCCGCCCGTGGAAGATACCGATCCGCACCGGCGGGCATGTATGAAGCGCCCCTCCCGCCAAGTGCCAACATTATGTGAACGCCCACATGCACGCAAGCGCGCGTGACGCAGGCTCAAGCGCCTTCAGACGGTTTCATTCGCCACGGGCCTGCTGATTCCTGCACCGGCACCGGGTGTGAAGCGGCTGTCCGCTGAGCCGACTTCGAGAAAGACCTCGACTTCGACCGGCGCCCCCAGCGGCAATTCGAACCCGCGGAGCAGCGGTGCCTCACCCACGTTCTTCGAATCCGACATCTTCGCGTCCTTCGAGGGCGGGGCACCCGGGATGGTGGCACCGGGAGCGGGCGGCCGCGCCCGAGGAGGCATGGCGTTTGCATACCCTCTTGGGTATATTGGCCCGGAAGTCCGCACCGCTCTGGAGTTCGCGAGGAGACCATGAACGCCGCCATCATCGACCCTGTCGCATGCGACCGCTCGCCTGCCTGTCCCGTGCGTCGAGCCTGCCCCGCCGGAGCCGTGTCCCGCACAGACCCCACGGGGCCGTGGAGCGTAGACTGGGACTCGTGCACCGGATGCGGGGCGTGCGTGCGCGTGTGCCCCGCTCGTGCCGTGTCGATCGTCGTCCGTGAGGGGAACTGAAGAGATGATCAACGTCCAAGTGCTGGACCGCCCGGCGGAGACCGCCTGCTTCAGCGGCGGATGAGGCCCGTCCTGGTCTCCGGAGGAGATCACGGCCCTCATCAGCGAGGAACTGCGCCGCCGCTTCGGTGACGCCGCCTCCATCGCGTACATCAACATCGAGGACCCCGCTTCAGCCGAAGAACACGCTGTGGTTCTCGGCGAGGTACGGGAGGCCGGGCTTCTGTTCCCGGTGACGCTCATCGACGGCGAGGCGGTGTACGACGGGGCGGTCTCCTACCCCGCGATCCTCCGCCAGGTCGAGGCGCGCATCGGCGGCGCCGCGTGAGTGAGACGCGCGAGCTCGTCGCCATCGAGGCGTGCGGCTCGTATGCCCCGGAACACGTGGCTGCAGCCGTGGCGGCGTCGCTCGCGCACCTGGGCGGTATCGCCGCTTTCGTGAAGCCGGGCGAGACCGTCTTGCTCAAGGTCAACCTGCTCACGAAGGCCGAGCCCGCGCGCGCGGTCACCACCCATCCCGAAGTCGTGCGCGCTGTCGTCCGCCTGCTCAAAGACGCGGGAGCCGGCCCGATCGCGATCGGTGACAGCCCCGGCGGGCGAACGAGCGCGCAGGCGGCCCGCGCGATCTTCGAGGCCAGCGGCATGGCGGCGGTGGCGCGCGACGAGGATGTCGAGGTCGTCTTGCTCGACGACGACGTCGTTCGCGTGCCGGCCCCCGGCGGAGTGCTGTACCAGCACTTCAATCTGGGCCGAGCGGCCGTCGATGTCGATGTGCTCATCGACATGCCGCGCCTCAAGACGCACGGCTTCATGATGATGACCGGCGCCGTGAAGAACCTGTTCGGATGCATCCCGGGCCTCGAGAAGGCCCAGTTCCACGTGAAGGTCCCGGACCGCGACGACTTCGGCGACATGCTCGTGGACCTGCTGCTCGCGTGTCGTCCCGCGCTCACGATCATGGACGCTGTCATCGGCATGGAGGGCGCCGGCCCCGCAGGCGGAACGCCCCGCCACATCGGCGCGGTACTCGCATCGTCGGATGCTGTCGGGCTGGATGTGGTTGCCGCTGCGATCACCGGCTTCGACCCGATGGAGGTCTACACCAACGCGGCGGCCCACCGGCGCGGCCTCGGCCCCAAGACCGCCGATGAGGTTCCGACCGTGGGCACCCCATGGCGCAGCCTGGTACTCGCCGACTTCGCCCACCCCGCGACCGATCTCGCCCGAAAGCTTCCCCCGGGCCTGGCCAAGTGGGCCCGCGCCCGTGTGGTCTCACGGCCGTGGCTCGAGGACCCGTCGCGCTGCAACGGGTGCCGCACGTGCGAGCGGGACTGCCCGGTCCACGCGATCAAGATGGCGGATGGCAAGCCGGTCTACGACTACAACGCCTGCATCCGTTGTTACTGCTGCCAAGAGCTGTGCCCGAACCGGGCGGTCGGACTCAAGCGACCGTGGTTCGTGCGCGCGCTCGTGGTGCGCGGCGGTTCCGAGCGGGCGTAGGATCCGAGCGGACATCAGCCGGCTTCGCCCGCCTGCTGACCGGCCCTATCCGAAGCGGCATCACGAATGCATCGTGGGCGCCCTCAGACGGCCGCTGCGTCCACTTCACCCGCAGGGGCGCCCCATTCCGCTAGAACGACTCCGCCGAGCACGACGGCCGCACCCAGCAGCTGCAGCGCCG
>JAHEXP010000078.1 GCA_023252055.1 Coriobacteriia bacterium | reverse complement strand
CCACTATCGGGTCGACGAGCAGCTGGGCCGCATCCAGCCCTTGCGCGGCGAGCGCCTCGGCGAACCTGCGCGCCGTGCCCCCGCTCGCGAAGACGACCGCGTCGATGCGGCCGGTCTCGATCCGGTCCAGGACGTCGGCGGGAGGGTCGACGGTGACGACGCGGTACACGGTCACCACGTCGACCTCGAAGCCCAGATGCCGCAGCTCGTCCGGCAGCACTTCGCGCGCTTCCGCGGCCCGGGCCACGAGGACCCGTGGGCCGGCCGCCGCTCCGATCGCGCCCATCTCCGCGACGAGACCTTCGGCCCGAAAGCGCTCGGGAACGACTGCCGGCTCGATGCCCACATCCCGGAGATGCGCCGCAGTGGCGCTGCCGACGGCCGCAACGCGCCGCCCCGAGAGGTCGGCGAGCCGCAGCCCGTGCAGGTGCATGCGGTCATCGAGAGCATCCACGCCGTTCGTGGACGTGAGCACGATCCAGTCGTACTCGTCCAGTCGCTCGATCGCGCGATCGGCGGGGGCCCAGTCCTCGGGTGCGGCGATCGCGATGACCGGCATCGCGAGCACTTCGGCCCCGAGGGCGGTCAGCGGCGCGGCGAGCGCGGACGCTTGTTCAACGGCGCGCGTCACGACAACGGACCTGCCGCGCAGTGGCAGGCCGGCTTCGTGGATGGTGCGCGCGTCTGTCACGGGCGGCCTCTTCAGGTCTCGAGCTTGGGGTCCACCGCAGGATCGGGGGTCACGGATGCGTCGCGGACGGCAGCAAGTATGTCCGCCGCGCCCTGCGCCAGCAGGTCGTTGACGAGCGCATGGCCTACGCCGGCCGGGTCGCTCGGGTCGCCCTCCGCGCGAGCGCGCAGGATCGTCGAACCGTCGACCGAGCCGACGATCCCGTCCATCACCAGCACGCCGTCGGCGAGGCGTGCGTACGCACCGATCGGAACCTGGCAACCGCCCTCAAGGGTGCGCATGACCACGCGCTCGGCCGTCACGCAGGTCATCGTCGCGGGATCCGCGATGCGGGCGCACACGTCCTGCATGAACTCGTCGTCCTCGCGGATCTCGATGCCGATGGCGCCCTGGCCCACGGCCGAGACCATCTCCACGCCCGGGATGTAGTGGGTGATGCGGTCCGCCCACCCCATGCGTGTGATGCCCGCGGCCGCGAGGATGACGACGTCGACCTCGCCGGTCTCGGCCTTGCGCATGCGGGTATCGAGATTGCCGCGGACGTCGACGATCTCCACGTCGGGACGCAGGGAGCGCACCTGAGCGACCCTGCGCAGGGATGACGTGCCCACGCGGGCGCCCACGGGCATCGAGTCCAGCGTGTAGCCGGCCCCGGACACGATGGCGTCACGCGGGTCGACACGCTCCGGCATGGCGGCGATCACCAGGCCCGCGGGCAGCTCCGTCGGGACGTCCTTCATCGAGTGGACAGCCAAGTCGACGGTGCCGGCCTCGAGCTCGACTTCGATCTCTTTGGTGAACAGCCCCTTGCCGCCCACCTTGGCGAGCGGCACGTCGAGGATCTTGTCCCCGGTCGTCTTGATGATCTTGATGTCGACCTCGAGGCCGGTGAGGGCTTCGATGCGGGAGCGGATGTAGTTCGACTGCCAGAGAGCGAGCTTGCTCCCCCTCGTCCCGATCGTCAGGCGGGTGCGCTCAGCTGCCATTCTCGTCTCCAGTCCCGTCGGTGCGTGTCTTGACGCCACCGAAGCCGAGAAGGCCTCTGAGGCGGTGTGCGCGGTGGACCTTCTCCGCGTCGGCGTCCAGGCCGTAGAGGCGTCGGGCGGCCTCCACGTACGTGTAGCCGTCCTTCTCGGCCGCAGCGGTCTTGAGCACCGCGGTCGGGACGTGGAGCATCTTGTTCACGATCGCCTGCGACAGCATCTCCACCGTCTGCAGCTCCGCCGGGGACAGGCCGTCCAGGCGCTTCATCGCTTTGGCAAGCTCGTCGGCGCGCATCGCCTCGGCACCGGCGCGGATGGCCGCGATCGTCGGGACGACCTCCATCGTCTCCAGCCACGCCTCGAACGTGCGCAGCTCCTCGTCGATGATCACCTCGGCCCGCTCCGCCTCACGCATCCGCTCCTCGAGGTTCGAGGACACGACGCCGTTGAGCGAGTCGATGTCGTAGACGAACGCGTTCGCGACGTCGTTGACGTCCGGGTCGATGTCGCGCGGCACGGCGATGTCGATTAGGAAGAGCGGGTTGCGGCGCCCGTGCATGACGACGGCCACGTCGGACTTGCCGATCACGTAGCCGGGGGCCGACGTGGACGAGATCACGATGTCGGCCTCGCGCATGCGGGCGAACAGGTCCTCGTACGGGATCGCGGTGCCTTCGAAGCGCTCCGCCAACTCAAGGGCGCGCTCGTAGGTGCGGTTGGCGACGAGTACCTGGCGGACACCTTGGCTCACGAGGTGTTTCGCCGTCAGTTCGCTCATCTTGCCGGCGCCGACCACGAGGATGGTGCGGCCTTCCAGCGTGTCGAAGACCTTCTTCGCGAGCTCCACGGCTGCATAGCTGATGGAGACGGCCGACTCGCCGATGGCTGTCTCGGTCCGGACGCGCTTGCCCACCTCGAAGCTCTGGCGGAACAGCTTGTGGAACACGCGCAGCACCGTTCCCGCGTCGCAGGCGAGGTCGTATGCCTCTTTGACCTGGTGCAGGATCTGCGCCTCGCCCAGCACCATCGAATCCAAGGACGCGACGACGCGGAACAGATGCTTCACGACCGCCTGGCCCTCGGCCTCGTACAGGTAGCGGACGAGGTCGTGGCGCTGAAGGCCGTGGTGCTCGCACAGGAAGTCGATGATCGGATCGGTGCCTGCGTCGTCTGCGACCACCGCATAGATCTCGGTACGGTTGCAGGTGGAGAGGATCAGCGCCTCGGACACCACATCGGACGCGGTCAGAGACGCGAGCGCTGCTGCCATCCCGGGTGCCGGGAAGGTGAGCTTCTCACGGATCTCGATCGGGGCCGTCTTATGCGAAAGACCGACGAGAGTCAGCTGCATACGGTGGTGGACGCTTCCTTCATGCGCTCGCAGGTTCGAAGCGCGTCGTCTGGGCATGGGTGCGCCCCCGCCGGAGCGATGCGTGTTGTTCAGGCAAGCGTGCCCGGCGGGGGCGATGTGGTCACACCATGAACGCATCTTCGCTGAAAGCCTGCCTGAACAGGTCGAATCGTACCATTCGCCGCGCTCGAGCGGCAACGCGGGGGCAGCGACGCGCGTCGAACGGCGCTGCGCTCACGCAACGGCGCGGTGCCCGCCCCCACCGGGGACGGGCACCGCTGAAATGCGAGGGACGGAACTAGCGGAGCGGAGCGTCCGAGAGCATGATCTCGGCCCTGCGGTTCTTGGCCGAACTCGACGCTCCGTTGCCGCTGGTGGACACGACCGTGATCGAGACCTTCATGCCCAGCCGCTTGAACTCCGCCGCCAGGTACGCCTTGACCGCCTTGCCACGCGCAGCAGAGAGCTTCTTGCGGAAAGCGGCGCTCCCGTGCCCGATCTTGGCGGTGTACCCGTTGATCGTCAGGGAGTTGAAGTCCTGACTCTTCACGAGCGCCGCCAGGCCCTTGAGCGTCTTCTTCGCGCCGCGCGTCAGCTTGGCCGAGTCGCCCGCGAACGTGATGGTGCCGATCCTCACCGGCGCGCCCACCCTGTAGGCTGCGCGCACCGCGTCCGACGCCGTGTCCTCATTGCCGATCGCCTGAACGGTGATGACCGTGTTCGGCCCCATCAACTCGTGGATCAGATACGAGGAGGTGGCGGGCACGACCGTCACGGTCGTGCGGCCGGCGATCACGATGCGGTATGCGATCGCTCCCGTGGAGCCTGCCCACTGGACGCGCGTGCTGGTGGCAGTCGCGGGGCCGAACGTCACGTCGTACGGCGCGTCCGGGTTGATGGTGAAACGCGCGTGGATGATCGTCGACACGCCGTCTTCCGTGACGGTCACAGGAACGTCGATGACGCCCGTGAATCCGGGATCCGGGACGACGCTGATCTCGAGGCCGTCGATGCTCAGGGCGCCGAGACCCGGGATCGTGCGGGGTGCGTCCGGATCCACGGTGACCGAGGCCCCGTCGCTGACGCCGCCGACAGTCACGGTCGACGTGTCGTCGCCGTGCGACGTGACCGGCGGAACCACGGGCTCGGGGACGCGGGCGATGAGCTCGAACGGGACCGCCGCCGAGGCCGCTGAGAAGTCCTGTGTGTCGAATGCGATCACTTTGAACTCGTAGGTGACGCCCGGCGTCAGATCGACCACCGTAGCGGCTGTCATCTCCTGGTCGGTGATCGTGTGTCCGTCGTTGAAGTCGCCCGTTCCCTCAGGCCTCCAGACCAGCTGGTAGCGCGAGAAGCCGGACCCGAAGGCGGCCGGCGCATCCCATCCCACGTTGACCGACGTGTTCGACGCCCGCACCACTTCGACGCCGGTCGGCGCGCTCAAGCCCGCCCGCACACTCACCGTCACCGTCGCGGTCTCGCCATCCACCGTGGTGTACGTGAACGGATCGTCGCCGAGGAAGCCCTCGTCCGGGGTGTAGAGCAGCGTCTGGAACCCCGACGGCCTGTTCGCGGGTGTGGTGATCTTGGGATCGAGGACCTGCTCGACGTTGCCGTGCGTCGGCTGCGTATACGACTGCACAAGCCCGACACCCTCGTCGTCGTTGCGCAGTGGCGTGACATAGACCGGCCGGGAGTACGCGGTCGCCGTGTCGTCGCGCGCGATCGGCACGAGTTCGAAGACCGCTGTCACCGTCGCATCTGCGCCGATCTGGGTCAGCACGATCGGGTTCGGGGCATGACCGTCAATGTACGTGGGCTCGGGCAGCGACTCCGCCCATTCAACGCTCCAGTGCCCGAGGCGGTAGGCCGGATCTGCCACCGCCGTGACCGCCTCGGCGTCGCTGCCGTCGGTCACGTACTGGGTCGTCGAGCCTTCCAGCGAGCCGTGGTCGCCAGCCACGAAGACGATCGTGTGGGTGGTGGTGGGACCGGACACGGTGAAGGAGCCCGTTTCGCTCTCGTTGTCTGCCGCGTCGAACGCCCGATAGCGGTAGATGTGGGTACCCGGGTCTGCGGGGACGTCCAGGACCGCGGTGTCGCTGGCGACCTGGGTCCACTCGCCCTCGTCCACGCTCCACTCGATCCGGTCGACGCCGGAGAGCGTGTCGGTGGCGGTGATGGTGGCCTGCTGCGGCTCAAGGTACGTTTCGCCGCTGGTGACGCCGGACATCTCGACGGTTGGCGCGGAGACGTCGAACTTGATGTCACAGCTGGAGACGTCGCTCGCATTGCCCGCGCCGTCGGTGGCGCGCATCTCCAAGGTCCAGATGCCGTCACCGAACGGCCCGAAGTTGCCGAACTGCTCGAACACGCCGTCGTCGAGCTCTGGCGCCGCGCTCATCCACGGGAAGAACTCGATCCCACCGAACAGCAGGCGCGCCTGCACGTCGACCAATCCCGATGAGTCCGGGTAGTTCGGATCGGTCACGCGGAACGCCGTCGGCGCGCCGGACGCCCCGTACCACCGGTCCGGGTCCTCGACCATCACCTGGACGGTCGGTGCGA
>JAHEXP010000077.1 GCA_023252055.1 Coriobacteriia bacterium | reverse complement strand
GGTCGGCCGCGGACAGAGGCCCGGACTGGCGCAGGATCGAGTCGGGAACGCCGATCTTGCCGACATCGTGCAGAAGGCCCGCGTACTCGAGCAGGCGCGTTGTCCGCTCGTCGAGGCCGAGTTCGTGCGCGACTGAGACAGCGTACCGGGCGACGTTCCGCGAATGGTCCTGAGTCTGCTCGTCGCGCGCGTCCACAGCGGCCGCGAGCGAGCGAACCGTCGCGTTGTCCTCGCGTTCATGCAGGTCGCGGACCCGCTGGTCGACAGCGCCGGAGATGACCTCTTCGGGATCGAAGCAAGCGGCCCGGTCCTTGCCGTGCGTCTTGGCCCAGTACAGCGCAGCCTCGGAACGGTCGATGAGCTCGGTGCGGTCGGCGGCCTGCGACGGGAGCGAGACGACACCCGCCGAAGCGGTGACGCGACGGCCGTTCGGGCCCACCACGCCGCGCATCTCGGCAAGGACACGCTCGGCGATCGCGACGGCGGTCTCCGGGTCGGTGCCGGGCAGGATGATGGAGATCTCGTCGCCGCCGGAGCGGCAGGCCACGTCCCGCGTTCGCACGGCGCGCTCCGCGGCACGCGCGAGCGCCACGAGCATGGTGTCGCCCGCCGCATGTCCGGCCGAAGCGTTGACACCGGCGAAGTCGTCCAAGTCGAGCAGGATGAGGCTGACCGACTCGCCGTAGCGGACCGCGAACGCCACCTCCTGCTCCAGCAGGGTCTGGCAGTGACGGTGGTTGTAGAGACCTGTGAGCGGGTCGGTGACCACGCCCGCTGTGAGCGCATCGGTGTCCATGACCGTCAGCAGCGTGCGTGCTGCGATCGTCAGCGCGATCGCGCCGACGACCACGAGGCGCAACATGCGCAGCGAAGGATCCGCGGCCTGCGCGGCGAGCACGCCCAGCACCGGAAGCGACAACACTTCCACCGACGGTAGGAACACGGAGGGGAACCATCCGTAGGACGGCTCGAGCGTGGCGAGCGGGCGCAGCTTCCACGCTGTCGCCGCGCCCAGATGCCGGTAGACCGCCCCCGCCAGGCCCAGATAGACACCACTGATCCACACGATGTCGGTCGCGGTCCTCAGCCAGCCGCCGGCAACGTGAGCGGCGGTGTCGGCAAACGCACCGGGCGCCACCGCGAGGCCCACGGCCAGCGCCGCGAACGCCCCCGCCAGCAGCTTCTCCCACGGCTCCCACCTGCTGTAGCGGGTACCGACGAGGATCGTGACCATGCCGAGCGCCGCGAGTCCGCCAACGACAGGAGACGCGGC
Source organism: Coriobacteriia bacterium (assembly GCA_023252055.1). GTDB lineage: Bacteria > Actinomycetota > Coriobacteriia > Anaerosomatales > PALSA-660 > PALSA-660. The sequence goes on along the minus strand of JAHEXP010000077.1, from coordinate 4,403 downwards.
GTACACGATGCGCAGCCACAGTGTCCCGATCCCCAGGTGCTCGAACCACGGGCCGACGGCCAGCGCCTCGAGCATGCCCGACATGACCAGGCTGACGGCGAGGATGTCGACGACGTAGCGGGCGCGAGCCGCCATCGATGCGTGACGGAAACGGGAGAACGTCAGCAGCAGCGCGAACAGCGCGAGTGCCGCAGCGACGTCAAAGATCCCCGTCCATGGCGGCGAGACCGGGCCGCTGTACAGGGCGATCGTGGCCGAGGCGAGATCGTGCACTCGGCCTACGAGCAGGAGGACCGTGGCGGCGAGGCCGAAACCCCAGAAGCGCCGTTCCATGCCGCTGGAGTGCACCGCCGCGCCCGCGAGCGCGATCGCCGTCGCCACGATGACGAGCGTCACGAGCGACTGGGAGGCGACCTCGGCGACGTCCGGGGCGAGTGGGGCCAAGCGGGTGGCGATGTAGATGGCGACGATCAGCACGTAGGCAACAGCGATCGCGCGGCGCACGACAATGCCGGAGATTCCAAGGAACCGCATCCCGGGCATCGGAGGGCCGCTCGACGGCCCGTGCGCAGCTGTCCTGCCGGTCACCAACTCTCGGCTACTCCCCCCGTGGCCTCGAAGTCGTTCCACGACGTCAGCGTAGCAGAGCGTCCCCGCCTTTACGCCCTTCTATGCGGACCATAAGTGCTGCTAGATCAGGCCGAGTGCCGCGCCCGCCTCAGCGAACGCCGCCAACGACGTGTCGATGTCCTCATCGGTGTGGGTGGCCATGAGGCATGTGCGCAAACGGTCGGTGCCGCGCGGGACCGCCGGGTGCACGATCGGACAGACGAACACGCCGCGGTCGAACAGCATCCGCGTCAGGTCCATCGTCTTGGTCTCGTCCCCCACGAACACCGGAACGACGCACGTCGTGGAATCCATCGTGTTCCAGCCCTGCGCCTTCAGGCCGTCGGCGTAGCGCTTCTGCTGCTTGTGGAGCTGCGTGACGCGCCACGGCTCGTCCTCGATGACGTTGAACGCCTCGAGGGCGGCTGCGGTGGACGCCGGCGGCAGCGCTGCGGAGAAGATGAACGGCCGCGAGAAGTGGCGCAGGAAGTCGACGATATCGTGCTCCGCGGCGCAGTAGCCGCCCACGGACGGGATCGACTTCGAGAGCGTGCCCATCTTGATGTCGATCGAGCCGTACATGTCGAAGTGCTCCTCGATGCCGTGCCCGGTGTCGCCTAGCGCACCGATCGAGTGGGCCTCGTCGACCATGAGGCGCGCGCCGTAGCGCTTGCATAGGGCTGACGTGGTCGGCAGGTCCATGACGTCGCCGTCCATGGAGAACACCGAGTCCGCCACAACCATGACGGTGCCGTATGCGCCCTGGGCATCCGCGAGCAACTTCTCGAGGTGCTTCATATCGTTGTGGCGATACGTCTTCCACTTCGCACCGGACAGCAGGCAGCCGTCGACGATCGAGGCGTGGTCGAGCTTGTCCATGAGCACCAGGTCGCCGGGGCCGGTGAGGCCGGTGATGATCGCCACGTTGGTGACGTAGCCCGACGAGTAGACGCAGGCGTCCTCGCGCTTGGCGAAGCTCGCGATGCGCGCCTCGAGCCGCTCGTGGAGGTCGCTCGTGCCGGTGAGCAGGCGGACGCCGCCGGCGCCGCTGCCGTACTTCTCGATAGCCTGGATGGCCGCCGCATCGATGCGCGGATGGCCGATGAGTCCGAGGTAGCTGTAGGAGGCGAGCATGACCATGTCGCGGCCGTCCGCCATGTGCGCGATGTGGTTGACCGGACCGGTGGTGGGCTGCAGGTAGAAGTAGCGGTTGGCGCCCTTCATCGCGTCCCTGCGCTCGCGGTACATGTCCAGACGGGCGTCGATCCCGTCGGTGCGCGTGGCGGTGTCAGTGCTGGTCATGTGTGGCGTCTCCCCTCGTCGGGCAGGCTCCCTCGCTGCCCGCCCGGGCGTGTGCACATATCTGTGCACACGACCCTACCACAAGGGAACGCGGCGACGGGAGCCCCCGGCTACAGACCGGAAGGCGTCGCCTGCTGGAGCAGCCCCGAGTTGATGACCTGCTTGAACATGTCGCGGGTGATGGTGGTGTCCCAGTTGTGCGTGAGCTTGGCGATGGCATAGATGAGCAGCCACGTCCCCACGACTAGAACCGGCCACACCCATGCGGGGATGCGCCACCTGCCCAGCGCGCGGGCCTCGAGCGCACCGGGCGCCGGGCACACGCGCACGCAGTCCATGCAGCCGTCGCATTCCGGGGCCCAGACGCGGTCCGGCGCCTTCTCCACGTCCACGAGCGCGTGGCAGACCTTCGTGCACTTGTGGCAGTTGATGCACTTCTCGTCGTCGCGATGCACGGCGCACGGCGAGGCCATGCCGAGTGTGGAGTACCAGCCGCCGAGCGGGCACAGGTAGCGGCACCACACCGGGCTGAACAGCATCGAGAGGAAGAATGCGACCAGTCCCACGACGATGAACACGGGATTCGCGAACCCGGACAGGATCTTCACGTCCGCTGTCCACATGTAGGGCAGCTGCCGGAACCCGATCGCCTCCGTCAGCGGGACGAGCACGAGGAACGCAAGGATGACCGCTGCCAGGACGTAGCGCACTCCCCTGCCCACGCGGTCCAGCCAGGTGGGAAGCCGGAACGTGTGGCCGAACACCTTGCGGCCGACGAGTTCCGCCAGCTCCCACACGGTGCCGACCGGGCAGATCCATCCACAGAAGCCGCGCTTGAAGAGCAAGGACACCGCGATCGCCGCGATGATGATCACGAGGCCCGCGGGCAGCAGGGTGTCCCATCCCCCGCCCCGGACCCACGCGAAGAAGCTCGTGAAGTGTCCCACCGGCAGCAGTCCGGCCACCGCTTCCGGGCGCGGAACGTAGGCGCCGCTCCCCTGCGCCCACCGCACGAACAGCATCAGCTGCGTGCACGCGCCCAGGAAGAAGACGAGGAAAGCTGTGCGGACGAAGATGCGCGATGTGACGAGGTCGCGGATGCGACGGAGGCGCTGGGACACGAGCGGCTGCCTTTCGCGAGCGTGGCGGGAAAGCGAGGTGACGCGGGCGCGCCGGCAGCCCGGTGCGCCGCTGCGAACCGGCCCGGCACACGGTGCAGCAGCATACCGCAGCAGCCGCAGCGCACGCGGGTATACTCGCGCCAAGGTGACGGTCGGCAGGACCTAAGAAGGGACGTGGGGGCCGTGAAGATGTACCGGTGCCGCATCTGCGGTGAGACGTATCTCGGTTCGGAGGCCCCCGCGATGTGCCCGTTCTGCGGGGCGCACTCCGAGTTCATGATCGACCCGGTGGACTACCCACACGACATCAACGACGTGCAACTCACCGAGGTCGAGCGCGCGGACCTTGAGACGGCGATCGATATCGAGCTGTCCAACACGCGGTTCTACCTCGCGATGGCGCTGCGCGACGACAACCCTGCGCTCGCCAGCGCCTACAAGAGGCTCGCAGCGGTCGAGTCCGAGCATTGCTCGCTGTTCAGCAAGATCGCCCGCATGCCGAAGCCTGCGGACCTCAGGGAGGCGGGCGACGAGCTGGGGAGCTGGGACGCCGACATCGACGAGTCGTGCCGCCGCGAGAAGCGCGCGAGCGCGCTCTACGCCGAGTTCGCCGCCCGTGCGACCAACGCCCGCGTCATCGAGGTCTGGAACGCCGTATCAGCGGTGGAAGCGGACCACATCGTGCTGGACGGGGTCGCCAAGGGCTACGTGTGAGGGATAAGGCTTTCGCGCGGGTGAGCGCTCTTAGGCGTTGTGCCGGCGCCGCTGGGCGGACCTACGCCCCTCCCGTCTTCGGCCGCTGTATGTAAACTACCGCGCCGAGCCCGAGGCCGGCGGGCACTCCGCAGACGATGGCAAGAGCGGCCGGCGCCACGAATCCAATAAGAGGAGCGCGATCCACGAAGGCCTGGACCACCATGCTACCGCCAATGATGAGCGCCACTCCCGCGCCCTCCGCGAGTCCCCACCGGGTGCAGGCGCGGATCGCAGTACGCTGATCAGCACCGGCCAACCGGCGCTTCAGCGCCTGCCACGACATCACCGTCGCAACGTACCACCCGAGCATACAGGCCGCGGTCACGATGTTCACAACGGTCACTCCGCATCACCCTCATCTTTCACTGAGCCCACGAAATCCCCCTCTGACAGGGCATCAGGCACGCTCATGCACGTTCTCGCCCAGCCCGCCGGTAAACCCTCAGCGCATGAGCCACTCCGCACCAGGCACCCTACTCCCCGAACCGCGCCACTCCCCGCGCGTGCGCCTTTGCCGCTTCTTCCTCGCGGTTGCGCTTGGGCCTGGTCGTCACGAGCGAATCCAACGTGCGCGCCGTAGCGGCAGCGACTTCGTCCACCGCGCGGTCGAACGCC
>JAHEXP010000033.1 GCA_023252055.1 Coriobacteriia bacterium | reverse complement strand
GACGATGCCGATCCTGTCGCCTTCGTCGATGCCAAGGCTGACCGAGTCGAAGACCTTCTTCGACGGGTACTCCAGATGGACGTTCTCACACCCGAGCAGGTACGCCACGTCGTCGGTCCTCGGTGTCGGGGGGCGGGGGGCGCGTGCGCCCGCGAGCACATAGGATACCCAGAGGGAGCGCTGCGCGCGTTCGCACCTGTGGCCGCGCTGCGCTAGACTCGTCACGCCCCGCAAGGGGCTGTGCAACGGACCGGGGGCCTGCGCTCGCCGTGCAGCCCCGGTCCCGCGCACTCACAGGAGCCGAACTCGATCGGGGGACTCGAGTTGAACCGGACCTTCCACGTGTTCGCCGTGCGGCTGGATGCCGCCGTCATGAGCAAGCCCACGTTCAAGGCTAAGAATCCCGGCTGCGGTCCAGGTCAGCCGTGCTACTTCATCGGTTCGAGCCAGCATGAGCCCGAGCGCGCTTTCAAGGAGCACAAGAGCGGCGAGGACGCGTCGGCATGGGTCCGCGAGCACGGGCTCTATCTCTCAAAGGCCCGCTGCTTCACGATCGACGCCGGTAACCGCGCGGAGTGCGAGCAGGCGGTCGTCTCCTACGCCGCCGAACTCCGTGCAGCGGGTTGCGCCGTCTGTCACGACTGAGAGCCTGAGCGAGCGCGACACCACGACCCATTCGTCTCGATGATGTGGTCATGACGTATCGCGAGTTATATCATGGGACTCAATAAGAGCAACACGATATAAAACTCAGCGGCCGGGTCGAAAGGGCGTCGCCATGACCATCGAAGACACGGATGCGATCTCGCGGGTGGCCGAGCAGTTCACCCGGGCTTATTGGCGCATGCGCCGCAGTAGCGCCAAGGAACTCGCACCGTTTGGAATCACCTTCGCGCAGGCGCGTGCGCTGCGGGTGCTCGGCCGCTCGGAGGGCGCACTTCGCATCGGTGACATCGCTGCGAGGCTGGAGATCGTCCCGCGTTCCGCGACGGCGATGATCGACTTGCTTGAGACGGCCGGTCTGGCGGCGCGGGAGTCCGACCCCAGCGACCGCCGCTCCGTTCTCGTCACATTGACCCAGGACGGCGCAGCTCTGCTCGCACGCATGGGGATCGCGCGCCGAGAGAGCGCTGAGGCGCTCTTCGGACGACTCGACGAGTCCGAGTTGGCCCGCCTCTCCGAGATCCTCGACGTGCTCAACGCGCCCGACATCGCGGGTGACTGGGAGGCGTCCTAGCATGCAGGCGTATCCCGGCTCGGTACTGAGATCCCTTCGGCGAGACTCTTCAAAGGACGGAAGTCAGGTGAAGCCGGGAACGGCTCGCCGGATCCTGGCCTTCGCGCGGCCCTACCGGAGACTTCTCATCTGGTTCTTCGTCGTCGTTGTCGTGGACTCTGTCGTGGGCGTGATGAACCCGCTCATCTATCGACAGATCATCAACCAAGGCATCCTCGGGCACAGGGCAGATCTGATCGTGGGATTCGCTGTGCTCGTGGCGGTCCTGGCGATAACCGACGCGGGCCTTTCGCTCGCGCAGCGGTATGTGGCCTCGAGCATCGGTGAGGGCCTCGTGTACGACATGCGCTCCCAGCTGTTCGCCCACGTGCAGAAGATGCCGCTGGCGTTCTTCGTCCGCACCCAGACGGGCTCGCTCGTCAGTCGGCTCAACAACGACGTGCAGGGCGCTCAGGAGGCGTTCACCGATGTCCTTTCGACCGTGATCGGAAACCTCATCAGCGTCACGCTCGTGCTGGGAGTCATGTTCGCGCTGTCGTGGCAGCTCACACTCGTCGCCCTCGTGCTCCTGCCGGCCTTCCTCATCCCCGCGAGGTGGATGGGACGCAAGCTCGAGTCGATCATGCGCGAGAGCTATGAGCTGTCCGCGGCGATGAACACCACGATGGTCGAGAGGTTCAACGTGGCGGGCGCGCTGCTGGTCAAACTGATGGGGCGGCCCGAGGAAGAGGAGCGCACGTTCAGGGAGCGCGCGGGCAGGGTGCGCGACATCGCGATCATGCGAGGGATGTACGCACGCATCTTCTTCGTGGCGCTGATGCTCACGGCGTCCCTCGCGACCGCGCTCGTCTACGGATGGGGCGGCCTGCTCTCGGTTCGAGGGGCACTCGACATCGGCACGCTGGTGGCGCTCACCGCATACCTCGCCCGCCTGTACGGTCCGATCACGGCCCTGTCCAACGTGAACGTCGACGTGACCACCGCACTCGTGTCCTTCGACCGGGTCTTCGAAGTCCTCGATCTGAAGCCGATGATCGCCGAGAAGGCGGACGCGCTGTCGTTGCCTCGCGGACCGCTGGGCGTGGAGTTCGAAGGTGTCGACTTCGCGTATCCAGCCGGAAGCGAAGTGTCGCTCGACTCGCTCGAAGCGATCTCCATCGGAGAGCGCCGTACGCACGAGGAGGGAGTCCTCCATGGCGTCAGCTTCAGGATCGAGCCGGGGCAGCTCGTGGCCCTGGTCGGTCCTTCAGGCGCCGGCAAGACGACCGTGAGCCAGCTCGTCCCCCGCCTGTACGATCCCGTGGCGGGCGTCGTGCGCGTCGGGGGTGTCGACCTTCGCGACCTCACGCTGGCGTCGTTGCAGTCCGCTGTGGGCGTGGTGACGCAGGACGCGCACATGTTCCACGACACGATCCGCGCCAACCTGCTGTTCGCGAAGCCGGATGCGACGGAGTCCGAGATGCTTGCAGCGATCGAAGCGGCGCAGGTGCTGCCCTTGGTGGAATCGCTGCCGCAGGGCCTGGACACGCTCGTGGGCGACCGGGGCTACCGGTTGTCCGGAGGCGAGAAGCAGCGCCTGGCGATCGCCCGACTGCTTCTCAAGGCACCCGATGTCGTCGTGCTCGACGAGGCAACAGCGCATCTTGATTCGGAGTCCGAGCGTGCCGTCCAGTTGGCACTGAAGCATGCTTTGGCCGGCCGCACATCGCTCGTGATCGCACACCGGCTCTCCACCGTCCAGGACGCCGACAACATCCTTGTGCTGGAGGCGGGCCGGATCGTCGAGTCCGGCCGTCACGAAGCGCTGCTGGCGCGCGGCGGCCTCTACGCGGAGCTGTACACGACGCAGTTCCTGCCTCAGACGCGCGAGTCTGTCGCCACCGCCTGAGGGCATGTGTCGACGTTCGGGAACGAAGGAGCGGGGACCCTTCAGCGCGGACGGGAGTCGTCGCATGGAGCACTTCGATGTGATCGTCGTCGGAACGGGCGTCGCGGGGCAGACCGCCGCGGAGGAGCTCGCCGCGGCGGGGAAGCGCGTCGCCATCGTCGATCAGCGTGAATTCGGCGGCACCTGCCTGCTGCGCGGGTGCGAGCCCAAGAAGGTCCTGTACGCCGCGGCGGAGGTCGTCGAGCGCGCACGCGCGCAGTCGGGTCGTGGGACGTCCGGTGACCTCACCTTGGATTGGCCGGCGCTCATTGCGTTCAAGAGGACCTTCACCGACCCGATGTCCGCCCGCATCGAGCGGACCTTCGCCGACGCGGGGATCGTGCGCGTGCACGGGAGCGCACGCTTCACGTCGCCGACCGCCATCGAGGCGGACGGCGCCCCCATGTCCGCGGACGCGTACGTACTCGCGACCGGCGCGGTGCCGATCCCGCTGGGCATCCCGGGCGAGGAGTTCGTTTCGGACAGCGAGACGTTCATGGCAGCCGAGACGCTCCCGGCACGGATCGTGTTCATCGGGGGGGGATTCGTGTCCTTCGAGTTCGCGCACATCGCCGCGGCGGCAGGGGCCCACGTCTCGATCCTGCACCGGGGTCCGCACGTGCTCAAGGGATTCGATCAGGATCTCGCAGACGCGTTGGCGCAGGCCTACCGTGCATCCGGCATCGAGGTCCACACGGGCGCGCCGGTCACTGAGGTCAGAAGGGCAGGGGAGGCCCTTGAAGTCGTGTGTGGCACCGGCATGGTCGTGTCGTGCGACATGGTCGTTCACGGCGCGGGCCGCGCTCCCGATCTGATCGGACTCGGGCTGGAGGCCGCAGGCGTGGCGTACGGGCCGCGCGGGATCGAGGTGGGCGCATCCATGCTCAGCGCGTCCAACCCTCGCGTGTACGCCGTCGGGGATGCTGCGGCGCTCGGCGCGCCATTGACCCCGGTGGGCGTCGCCCAGGCTCGGGTGGCGCGGGCGAACATCCTCGAGCCCGGCTCGGCGACGTTCGAGCCGCCGGCGATACCATCCGTGGTGTTCTCTTCGCCGCCGCTCGCCATCGTGGGGCGCACGGAGGACGAGGCGCGCGCGGCAGGCCTCGACATCGAGGTGAAGGTCAGTGACATGGCGGGCTGGACGTCGTCGCTTCGGACGGGTACGCGCGTGGCCGCGGCAAAGACGATCGTCGAGCGAAGCACCGGTCGCATCATCGGCGTGCACCTTCTCGGCCACGGTGCCGAAGAGGTCGTGAACGTGTTCGCTGCGGCGATGATCGGCGGGGTCACGGCCGACGAGATGCGGTCGGCGATCTGGGCGTACCCGACCGACGGCTCCAATATCGTCTACCTGCTGTAAGGGGACGGCGCTGCGCGGCGTGCGAAAGGCGCGCCGCTGGCCGCTCGGCTCCTACTTCTGAGGGTCCGCGGTCAGCCCGTGGCCGCCGAACTCGTTGCGCAGGGCCTGAAGTACCTGCCCCGTGTAGCTCGGGTGTTCCTCGGATTCCGTGCGGAACGCCAGCGCATGCTCGATGACGGGTGTGGGGATCCCGGCCTCCCGCGCCGCCTCCACAGTCCACCGGCCTTCGCCGGTCTGCCCGACGGTCCCGCCAATGGGCGTCAGGTCGCCACCGTAGCGGACGTAGGCATCGCGCAGCCAGCCCACCAGTCGCGACTCGACGACGCTGCCGTGCTGGTAGACATCGGCCACCGCGGCCAGGTCGAGGTTCTCAGGCGCCTGGTGCATGAGCGCGAATCCCTCCGCGATCGCCTGCATCATCCCGTACTCGATGCCGTTGTGGACCATCTTCACGAAGTGCCCGGAGCCTACGCCGCCGAAGAAGCGGTACCCGTCCGGCACGGCGATGTCCGCGAACACCGCCTCGGCCAAGCGGAACGCGCGCTCGTCGCCGCCGATCATCAGGCAGGCGCCGTTGCGCGCGCCCGCGGGGCCGCCGGACGTGCCGCAGTCCAGGAAAGCGATTCCGCGCTGAGCCAGTCGCTCCGCGCGCGCCGGGGCGTCGGTGTAGCGGGAGTTGCCGCCGTCGATGACCACGTCGCCCGGTTGCAGCGAGTCGGCGAGGCCGGGCCTTTCGTCGTCACCGAAGAGCATGGCGTCGACCGGTGCGCCGGCCGGGACCATGAGCCACACGATGCGGGGCTGCTGCAGCGCCGCCACCAGTTCGGCCGGGGAGTCGGCGGGCAGCACCCCTTGCGCCTCCATGCCGTGCGCGACCTCGGTGTGTCGGTTGAAGGCGTGGACCTCCCATCCATGGTCGATGAGGTTGAGCGCGATACCTCTGCCCATCTTGCCGAGCCCGACAACACCGATCTGGCGGTGAGCCGAGCCTTTCAAGAGCGCGGCGTCCGCACGGCACACGACATCCGCAGCGTCAGGGACGTAGGCGTCGAGCGGGACCGCACCCGCGGCCCATGCGTCGCACACCGGGTCGGTGAACGTCCACATGGCGCGCACCTCGTCGGTGGAGACGAACGACGTCTGGTCGCCCCGCACAGCGTCGTAGAGCAGCTTCGCGTACTCCTCCACGTACTGGAGCTTCTCGGCCTTCTCGTACAGGGAGAAGCTGAACGTGCGCTCCTCGACCTCGTAGTCGAATCCCGGCTTCTTTGCCCAGAACGTCATCGTGATCGTGTCGTGCGGCTCGATGGTGAACGTGACCCGGTTGCGTAGGTGCGGCTCGCCGGGCGCGCACAGGCACGGCTGGCGGTGTCGGAACGTCACCACGATCCGCTTGAGCGGTTCTGCGCCCACGCGCTTGCCGCTCTCGAAGGTGACCGGAACGCCCGCCCAACGCGCCCCCGACATCGTGGTGCGGAGCTTGAAATAGGTCTCGGTCTGCGAGTCGGCCGCCACTCCGGTGATGTCGCGGTACCCCGCGTACTGGGCGCGGTACGAGGAGCGCGCGACCTCGTCGGTGGTCATCGGACGCAGCCCTTCGAGCAGACGCGCACGCGACTCCCGGATCGAGCAGGCGTCGAAGGTGGCCGGCTGCTCCATCGTGACGAGGGCGAGCATCTGCAGCAGGTGGTTCTGCCCCACGTCACGCAGCGCGCCGACCCCGTCGTAGAAGGCACCGCGGCTCTCCACCCCGAGAGTCTCCAGCAGCGAGATATCGATGCTCTCGATCGCCGTGCGGTCCCATTCCGGCTCGAGCAGGTCGTTGTGGAACCGGAAGGCCAGGATGCCCTGGAGCATCTCTTTGGCCAGGTAGTGGTCGATACGGTAGATCTGCTCCTCACGAAGAAGGGAGGCGAGCAGTTCGTCGAGCTCCTTCGAGCTCTCGACGTCGTGACCGAACGGCTTCTCGATCAGCACGCGCGTGTAGCCGTCGCGGTCGCTGCAGGCAGCGGTGAGGCCGCTCTCGTCGATGTTGCGCAGGATCCCCTCGTAGTGGACCGGAGGAACGGCAAGGTAGAAGAGCTTGTTGGCGCACGCTCCCCACGACCGTGCGATCCCGTCGGTCACTTGCATGAGCGTCCGGTAGGCCTCCAGGTCCGCGAACTGGCCTTGGGAGTAGGTGAAGAGATCGAGGAAGCGCTCGAGCGAGGCCGGATCGGGGTGCTGCGGCATGAGCATCTCGCGCACGTGGGCGCGCAGGTCGTCGTCGGACCACGGTCGCCGGGAGAACCCGACCACGCGGAACCGCGAGGGCAGTAGGCCCTGCTCGTGCAGGTGCAGGAGGGCGGGAGCGATCTTGCGCGCCATCAAGTCGCCGGTCGCGCCGAACACGACGAGTATCGTCGGTGCGTCGGTCGTGGTGTCCATCAGTGTGGGTCCCTTCGATCCGGTCATAACGTTGCCTCGCGCGCTTGCGCGCGGGCGCTAGCGAGTATGTGCCCCCGGACCTCCGCTGCAAGCGGGAGAGAGTGTCACACGCGGGGTCCAAGGTGCGATTGTGACGTTCGCGGGCCCGTGAGCGCGACGAGGTGGCGAAAGTCGGGAACGAACGTATGACAACGGATCCGACGGCCGGGAAACACTGCACGGTCGTCCGCACAGGGGAGGCATGCCATGCGCAAGTCCTGGAGGGGCGCGGCCGCGGTGTTCGCTGCGGTCGCTGTCGTGTTCTCACTCACCGCCTGCACGCCGGCAGCCGCTCCGAGCGGCGGCGGGTCCACCGGCACCACGAAGGGCCCGATCCGCGTGGGAAGCAAGATCGACGGTGAGGGCTCCCTGCTGGGGCAGATGATCCTTGCGGTCCTGCAGAACAACGGATTCACGGTCGAGGACAAGACGCGTACCGGCGCCACCGATGTGGTGCGCAAGGCGCTGCTGTCCGGTCAGATCGACATCTATCCCGAGTACACGGCGAACTCGCTGCTCATCTTCAACAAGAGCCAGACGATCGACCCCGCGGTGCTCAAGGACGCGGCGGCCACCTACACGGAGGCCGCGAAGTTGGACCTGCCGAACGGTGTGGTGTGGCTGAAGCCGGCACCCGCGAACAACACCTGGGCGGTGGCCCTGCCACGGGCGTTCGCCACCACGAACAAGATCGCCTCGATGGCGGACTGGGCGGCGTTCATCAACAGCGGCGGGAACGTCAAGATCGTCGGGTCCCAGGAGTTCTTCACCAGCGCGGCAGCGATGCCGGCGTTCGAGGCTGCGTACGGGTTCAAGCTCAAGGCCAGCCAGATCGTGGCGCTCGCGTCGGGCGACACGGCGGTCACGGAGAAGAACGCCGCGCAGGGTTCGAACGGAGTGAATGCGGCGATGGCGTACGGCACCGACGGGACGATCGCCGCGCTCGACCTCGTCGTCCTATCCGACCCGAAGGGCGCACAGCCCATCTACCAGCCTGCGCCGACTGTGCGCAAGGTGGTCGCTGACAAGTATCCTGAACTGGCGACACTGCTCGATCCGGTCTTCGCCAAGCTGGACCTCGTGACCCTCCAGAAGCTCAACGGACAGGTGGCTGTCGACGGCAAGGACCCGAAGACCGTCGCCACCGACTGGCTGAAGTCCCAGGGATTCCTCAAGTAGGTGGGAGTCCAGTCCGCAAGCGTCGATAGGCAACGGCCGCGGAGACGGACCGATCGCGTTGCAGCGACCGGGGCGATCCTCGCGCTCGCCGGTTGTGTGGCGCTGCCTCTCTACGCTTTGCGCGCGAACCGGATCGTGAACGGAACGCCGCTCTCCCTCGGCGCCGGCGGCCCCGCGGCTTGGATGCTCCTGGCTCTCGCCATCGCCGCGGCTACGGCTTCGTTCTCTTTGGCCGGAAAGCTCCGCGCGCGGGTCGAGCTCGCGTGCGCCGTCGGCATGATGGGGGCGCTTCTCTGGGCGCTCGGCTTCGCGGCTGCCCACCTTGCACCCGATGTCACATCGCCCGCCCGTGTCTCGATCGGCGCGGGCGCTTGGGTGGCTGTCGCGGGCGCTGCCGTCGTCTGGTTCGCGGCGGTCCATGCACGCCCCGGACGAGCGTGGCGGGTCGGCGCGCTTGTGGCGCTTGTGGTCGTCGTCGTTGCGGCGGCGATGTGGGGCGGGTTGGGCCGGCTCTCGATCGTGCTCGAATACGCGGTCCAGGGAGCGGCATTCTGGAGTGCGGTCTGGACGCACATAGCGCTGGCCGGGACGTCGCTGGGGTTCGCGGTAGCGATCGGGGTCCCCCTAGGAGTCGCATCCTCGCGCATCCCGTGGGTCCGCACCGCCGTCCTCAGCATCGTCGGCGTCATGCAGACGGTCCCCAGTCTTGCTCTGCTGGGACTACTGGTTGTGCCGCTCGCCGCACTCGGCCTGCCCGGGATCGGCCCGCTTCCCGCGATCATCGCGCTCACGGTGTACGCGCTGCTCCCGATCGTGCGCAACACCTACGTGGGGCTCACGCAGGTCGACCCTTCCGTGGTGGACGCCGGGCGCGGCATGGGGATGAGCCGATGGCAGCTGCTCACCCGCGTCGAGGCCCCACTCGCCATGCCCCTGCTGCTCGAAGGTGTGCGGGCCGCGGCCGTGATGATCATCGGCATCGCCGCTGTCGTGGCGTTCATCGGCAACGGGACGCTGGGCGTGCTCGTGATCCTCGGATGGGGTGGTCAGGTCGACGACCTCACGCTCTTGGGTGCCGTTCCCATGGTTCTCATCGCCGTCGCCGCTGACGTCGGCCTCCGCGCGGCCGGCCGTCTCGTCACATCCCCCGGGATCCGCATGGAGGTCTCATGATCCGGCTTGAAGAGGTCACCAAGCGCTATGGCGAGACGCTCGCCGTCGACCGTCTCTCGCTGGAGGTGGGCGAGGGCGAGGTATGCGTGCTCATCGGGCCGTCCGGCTGCGGCAAGACCACCACGCTGCGCATGATCAACCGGCTCATCGAGCCGACCAGCGGCCGCATCATGGTGGGGGATCGCGACATCACGAGCGTCACACCCGAGGAGCTCCGTCGTGGCCTCGGCTACGCCATCCAGTCGGTGGGTCTGTTCCCGCACCTTACGGTCGCCGAGAACATCGTCACCGTCCCCAAGCTCCTGGGGTGGGAGGCGTCGCGGATGCAGGCGCGCGTGGGCGAGTTGCTGAGCCTGGTGGGCCTCGATGCGACTTCGTACCGCGGCAAGTACCCCCGCGAGTTGTCGGGCGGGGAGGCCCAGCGTGTCGGCGTGGCACGCGCACTCGCCGCAGACCCGCCGGTCCTGCTCATGGACGAGCCGTTCGGGGCGGTGGACCCGCTCAACCGCGAACGGCTCCAGGGGGAGTTCGCGCGCATCCAGAAGGAACTCCATAAGACCGTCGTGTTCGTCACGCACGACGTCGACGAAGCGATCCGGCTCGCCGATAGGATCGCGCTGATGCGGGACGGCCGCCTGCAGCAATACGACACCCCCGAGAACCTTCTCGATCATCCCGCGTCGAAGTTCGTGCACGACTTCATGGGTGCCGACCGGGCCCTCAAGCGTCTGGGAAGGGTGCGCGTCGACGCCGTCATGCGCTCGGAGGTCCCGAGGATATCCGACGGGAGCGACGCCGTCGCCGCCGCACAACGCGCGGCGTGCACGGCCGAGCGCTTCTCGTACCTCGTCGACCAGGACGGGCGGCTCGAGGGCTGGATCGACTGCCGCCTCCTCGATCGCGGTGGTTCCGCCGAGTCGGCGATCACACATGTCGACTGGCGCGCGACCACCGTTCGACCGGACACGTCGCTCAAGGAAGCGCTCTCCCACATGCTGGAACTCGGCTTCCGTTCGATCGCCGTCACCGACGAGACCGGCAGGCTACTCGGTGACGTCGCCCTTGCCGGGATCGAGACCACGCTGACCGAAGGCGACGCCTACTCCGCCGGGGGACCGGCGGAAGGCGGCGCGCAGTGAGGCGGCGCTGGACCGGCGTCGCCCTCGTGGGAGCCGGCGCCCTCGTCTTCGGATATGTCGTATCGCGCGAGGACTGGTGGTCCTTGGTGCTGCGTTCGCTGTTCCCCGACCTTCCGGTGGTCGTGTTCCCGAGCGCCACGCTTGGGCAGCTTGTCGTGCAGCACCTCGGTCTCGTGCTCGTCTCGAGCGCGGTGACGATAGCCATCGGCATCCCCGTGGGGGTGTGGGTCACGCGGCCGTCGGGCAGGGACTTCCGTGAGCTCGTGTCGGCGACCGTGGACCTTGGTCAGACGTTTCCGCCGATCGCGGTACTCGCGCTCATGATGCCGCTCTTCGGCATCGGGACTCCGCTGCCCGCGATCGTGGCGTTGGCGCTCTACGGCATGTTCCCGGTCGTGAGCGGCACGGTCGCCGGGCTCGATTCCGTGCCGCCGGCAGTACTCGATGCGGCGCGGGGCATGGGCATGGGGCGCTGGCAGGTACTGTTCCGCGTCGAACTGCCACTCGCGGCCCGCGTGATCATGGCGGGTGTCCGGACGTCGGTGATCATCAACATCGGGACGGCCACGGTGGCCGCGGCGACCGGCGCGGGCGGTCTGGGGTCGCCGATCTTCTCCGGCATCAACACGCAGAACGGCGCACTGGTGCTCGAGGGGGCGGCGGCCGCGGCGATGCTGGCGGTGCTGGCCGACTCGATGCTCGCGCGCGTGGAAGACCTGGTGACGCCGGCAGGGTAGGGCGCCTGTTCGCGGGCACCTCATACTGCATAATCGGTGTACGGCCAGTTCGACGCACCGCGCGCGGGGCGCGGAGAGACCCGGAGGGAAGCCAGTGTCTGCCACCGTCACCGTCCGTTGGGTCGTCGACGACGCCACCAAGACCGGCATGCTCGCCGACCTGAAGCAAGCCAGGGCCGCGGGAACAGCCGTCTGGGTCGATGTCCTTGAGCCCGATGCAGACACGCTCGAACTGCTGCAGAAGGAGTTCGGGCTGCATCCGCTTGCGGTCGAGGACGTGCAGCATGCGCCGCAGCGGCCCAAGATCGACGCGTACGCGGACAACGTCTTCGTCGTGTGGATCGCCCCGCGTCTGAGTGCGGCCCAGCGCGAGATGGCCACGACGGAGATCGACGTCTTCCTCGGGACGAACTACCTCATCACGGCGCATCAGGACCGCGTCCCCGCCATCGATGATGTCGCCGACGACGCATGCGGCGTACTCGACCGCGGCGCCGAATGGGCGCTCCACGCCATCCTCGACCGTTCCGTGGATGCGATGTTCCCCGTGATCGACATGGTGGGTGAGGAACTCGACCGCATCGAGAACGAACTTCTCGAGAAGGTGCAGGACGGTCAGCTCAAGGAGCTCTACACGGTCAAACGCACGATGCTCGAACTCCACAAGGTCATCGGCCCCGAGCGGGACCTGCTGCGCTCGATGGCGCGGCATGACGAGTTCGTGAGCCAAGAGGCATACCTGTACCTGCAAGACGTCGGAGACCATGTGGCGCGCGTCGCCGACGCCATCGACACCTACCGCGACGTCGCTTCGAGCGTCATGGACATCTACCTGTCAGCGATCTCGAACCGCCTGAATGTCGTGATGAAGCAGCTGACCGTCGTCGCGACGATCTTCATGCCCCTGACGCTCATCACGGGCATCTATGGAATGAACCTCACGAAGGCGATGTGGCCCTCGCCCGATTGGTTCTGGTCGTTCCCGATCGTCATCGCAGCATGCGTCGTCATCACAGGCGCGATGCTCTACGTGTTCAAGAGGAGGCAATGGTGGTAGCGGACCGCTCTCGGGTGGCGAACGACCAGAGACCGCAGGACCTGCCCGTGGATCATTCGCGCGACGTCTTCTCGATCCCGAACGTCATCACCGTCCTGCGGTTCGCCCTCGTTCCGCTCTTCTACTGGTATCTCGTCTACGAACCGGCGGTCGGCGGGCGCAACGATTTCGCATTCCTGCTCTTCGTCCTCTGCGCCGGCACGGACTGGCTCGACGGCCTGATCGCGCGTCGGACGGGGCACGTGACCTCCATCGGCAAGGTCATCGATCCGCTCGTGGACCGTGTGTTGATCGCCGCGGCGCTCGTGGGCCTCTACACGGTGGGCCGGGTGAGCCTGCTGCTCCTGCTCGTGCTGATCGGGCGTGATGTCTACCTGCTCTACGGCGCCTGGGTACTTGAGCGCCACGGCCGCCGGATCCCCGTCACGATGCTCGGCAAGACCACCACCGCCGTTCTCATGACCGGCTTCGCCTCCATCATCTGGAACTTCCCGCTGCTGCGGGTCCCGGTCCTGTTCACGTACTCGTTCATCGGCCGCACCCACGTGGTGGGCGGTACACGGGCGCTGGGTTCCTACATCGTCTACCTCGGCGTCGTGCTTTCGCTGAGCGCTGCGGTCCAGTACACCTTCATGGCGCGCTCCGCGTACCGGGAGGCCACGGGCGGCCAGGCAACGGACTGACGACGAACGGGCCGGTCAAGCGGCCCATCGTGTATGCTGGGCGCTCCCACGCCCGACGTACCCGGCGACCGCTGTGTCCCGGTGAGAGCAGACCAGGTGTCCGAGCCTCTACAGACAGCCTCCAGCGATCCCACGAGCGGCGCGCCGTCCGCGGGTGAGCCGCGCTCCGACGCTGCCCTGCGTCCGCGGTCCCCGTACCGGCGCAGCTCGCGTCCCCACCGGCTCAAGGGCGTCAGCCCCTGGATACTGGCGGCGGGCGTTCTTGTGGCCCTGCTGGTGGTCGTGGCCGGCGCGGATCTTGCGTTCTCGTGGGGCCGGATCCAGCCCGGCGTGCACATCGGGCCGGTCGCCGTCGGCTCGATGACCGCTGCCGAAGCGGGCTCGGCCATCGACCGGGCGTTCTTGGCCGCGGCGGACCGTCCGATCTCCGTCACCTGCCAGACCGAGACCTTCACCGTTTCAGCCGATTCCATCGGTGCTCGCCTGGATGCGACCGCTTCGGTGGACGCAGCCATGGCGGTCGGGCGGGAGGGCGGGGTTCTCAGCGCGGCGTGGCAGAGGGTATCGGCCCTCTTCTCGGGCGCCGAGGTGACGCCGACGGTACACGTCGATCCCGACGCTTCCGATGCGGCGCTCGACAGGATCGATGCCGCGGCGGAACTCGCTCCTCGCGACGCCACCGTCACCCTGCACGGCACCGAAGTGACCGTCACCAAGGCCCGCCAGGGCCGCGCGCTCGACCGTTCCGCCACGCGGGAAGCTGTCGCAGCTGCGGCGCTGTCGGCTCGAGGAAGCGTTGCGGCCGTGGTCGATACGGTCGCTCCCGACGTCACCGACGCCGATGCGTTGGCGGCGCGCGCACAGGCGGTCAGGCTCATCGCGGGCCCGGTGACCGTGAAGTTCGAGAGCGACACCGTGACCGTTGCCCGCGAGACGGTCGCCGGTTGGGTTTCGTTCTCCCGTGATGCGACCGCGGCCGCGGATGCGAGCTCCCATCCGTTCGGAGGCCTGACGGTCGCGTTCGTTCCGAAACGGCTTGCGGCCGCCGTCGCACCCCTCGCTGAAGGGCGCACGCGCCCCGGCAAGGACGCGAGGTTCGTCGTGAAGGGGCGTAGCATCCGCATCACGCAGTCGCAGGTGGGAGAGGGACCGGATCTCAAGTCGCTCGCCTTCGAATTGGCGGCGGCCTGCCTCGGCACCGGGCCCCGCACAGCGGTCCTGCGCCTTGCCGAGGCCGAGCCCCGCCTCACCACCGACGAGGCGAAGGCGATGGGGATCCACGATCGCCTCTCCACCTATACGACGGTCTACGCGACCGTGAACCCGTCGCGGACCAACAACGTGCACCTGCTCGCGAAGGCGCTCGACGGCAAGCTCGTGGCTCCCGGCGAGGTGTTCAGCTTCAACGGTGCGGCGGGGCAGCGGACGGCGGCCAAGGGCTATCAGGAGGCCCCGGCGATCGTGAAGGGCAAGCTCGTGCCGCAACTCGGGGGCGGCGTGTGCCAGGTGGGAACGACCGTGTTCAACGCGGTGTTCTTCTCCGGCCTGCCCGTCGTCGAGCGTCACAACCACTCGTTCTTCATCTCGCACTACCCGACGGGGCGCGACGCGACGGTCTCGTGGGGCTATCCCGACTTCAAGTTCCGCAACGACACGGGCGGCTGGGTGCTCGTGGACACGTCGTTCACCTCGAACACACTGACGGTCGCGCTGTACGGTACCGACCCCGGTTACCGCGTGAAGTACACGACGGGGCCGTTCACGGACGTCATCAAGCACAAGACGGTGGAAACGCCGGACCCGAAGCTCGCCAAGGGCACGCGCATCGTCGAGGACGCGGGGGTGGATGGCCGCACCGTCGTCGTGACGCGCACGGTGTACAAGGGGAGCGTTGTGGTGCGCAAAGACACCTTCGTGTCACACTACAGCCCCAAGACGGAGTTCGTGCGTGTAGGCACGAAGCAGCCGAGCTCGACTCCCACGGACACCGTCAAGCCCTGAGGCGTCGCTGAGAGAGCCTGGCAGCTCAGCGTGTGTCAGGCGGGGCCAGCGTCGTGCCACAAGGGGGCCGCTCATGTTCCAGCCCGAGCTCGAGACGATGCCGCGCAGCGCGCTTGCGGACCTTCAGTTGGCGCGCCTGCGCACCCAGTTGGCCCGCGTCTACGTCAACGTGCCGATCTATCGCCGCAAGTTCGACGAGGCCGGCTTCCGGCCTGAGCAGCTCGAGACCCTCGATGACCTGCGCCGCGTCCCGTTCACGGTCAAGGACGACCTGCGCGAGGCGTATCCGTTCGACATGTTCGCAGTCCCTCTGCGCGACATCGTGCGCGTCCACTCATCTTCCGGCACAACCGGGCAGATCTCGGTCGTCGGCTACACGCGGGGTGACGTGGAGCGGTGGAGCGACCTCATGGCGCGCACGCTCTCGTGCGCCGGCGCCACCGCCGACGATGTCGTGCAGGTCACCTACGGCTACGGGCTGTTCACCGGCGGGCTCGGGGCGCACTACGGCTCGGAGCGACTGGGCGCGATGACCATCCCGGTGTCCGGCGGCAACACCGCGCGCCAGGTGCAGGTGCTGAAGGACTTCGGCGTGACCACGCTCGCATGCACTCCCAGCTACGCGCTGCTGATAGCGGAGACGGCCGCCTCGATGGGGATCGACGTCCGCTCGCTGCCGCTCAAGATCGGCGTGTTCGGCGCTGAGCCGTGGAGCGAGGCGATGCGCACCCAGATCGAGGAAGCGATGGGTATCACGGCCATCGACATCTACGGCCTGTCGGAAGTCATGGGCCCCGGTGTCGCCTCCGAGTGCGTGCACAAGAGCGGGCTGCACGTGTTCGAGGACCACTTCATCATCGAGATCATCGATCCGGTCACCCTCGAACCCGTTCCCGACGGAGAGCAGGGCGAGGTCGTGTTCACCACGCTCACCAAGGAAGGCATCCCGGTCATCCGGTACCGCACGCGCGACATCAGCCGCATCGTGCCGGGGGAGTGCGCGTGCGGTCGGACGTTCCGCCGCATGCAGCGCGTGACCGGCCGCACGGACGACATGCTCATCATCCGGGGCGTGAACGTCTACCCGAGTCAGATCGAGCAGGTACTCATGAGCATCGATGGAGTGGCGCCTCACTACCAGGTGGTGCTCGGCAAGCGTGGATCCATGGACACCGTCGAGGTACAGGTCGAGGTGGGGCCGGACGTCGCGTTCGACGAGATCCGCGGCCTCGAGGCCCTGCAGCGCAAGGTGGCGGGCGCGATCGCTTCGTCGCTTGCCGTGAGCGTGGACGTCAAGCTCGTCGAACCGCGGACGATCCAGCGCAGCGAAGGCAAAGCGAAGCGCGTCGTGGACCTCCGCAACGAAGGAGCGTGAGACAGGTCATGGTCGAACAGCTGTCCGTCTTCCTCGCAAACGAGCATGGCCGCCTCGCCAGGATGTGCCGCTTGCTCGGGAACTGCGGGCTCAACATGCACTCGCTCGTGGTCGCCGACACGGCGGAGTACGGCGTCGCTCGCGTGATCTGCGACCGGCCGCACGCGGCCCGAGGCGTCCTGGAGCGTGAGGGCTTCGCGGTGTCCGTCACACATGTGCTGGCCGCTCAGGTGCCCGACAGGCCCGGCGCGCTGGCAGACGTGCTCGAGTCCCTTGACGCCGCGGGCATCAACCTCGAGTACGTGTACTGCTTCCTGAAGCCGGACTCGAGCACCGCGGTGGACATCCTCCGAGTGGAGGACGCCGAGCACGCGACCGAGGTGCTGACCGCTGCCGGGATCGGCCTTCTGCACGCCTCGGAGATCTACGATCCGGACGAGATCTAGCGGACGGCGTCCCGGGCCTGGCGCGCGGGGAGCGCGGGCTCCGCTAGGACGCGGGTCGCATAGGCTCGTCGGACTGGGCAGCCTCCGCAGCGAGCGTGCGGATCGCCTCGAGGTCGTCAGCCGCGGACATGACGCGCACGGTGATGGCCGCGTCCTCGATCTTGAGCTCGTCGCGCAGATCCGCCCGCAGGCGGTCCGCAGCCGTGTGTGCCCCGGCCACTCCGGTCTGGGGAAGGATGATCGCGAAAGGCCCCCATGGCAGGCGGCCCATCTCGTCCACGAGGCGCAGCCCTTTGCGCAGTCGCATGGCGATCGAACGGACAACGTCTGCGGAGTCCGTCGCCCGCATCCCGGCGGTCGCGCGTCCGTCGACGCCGATCACGAGCACCGAGAACGCCATGTTGTAGCGCTCGAACCCTGCGATGGCCTCGCTGAGCAGCCGTGAAAGGAACGCGGATGTGTAGGCGGACGTGGATTCGTCGAAGGCGCGCGAGTCGTGTGCGCGGGCGAACATCGATTTCATGCGGCTGCACGCCTCGCCACCGATGACTCCGACAGCCAAGTACATCGCCGCGTGCAGCGCTATCAACCACAGCGCCTGTGAGGCGATCCCCGCGGTGCCGACCGCGATCCCCTTGACGGCGGCGTAGACGACCGCGGCGCCGACGGCTGCTGTGGTGCCGCCGCGACGGCCCCAGCGCACAGCTGCGACGAGCACGGCGAGCAGCAGGAGCTGCGCGATGAGCTCGACGGGATCGCTCTTCATCCCCAAGGTCAGAGTCGCCGTCCCGACGATCGCCGCGGCGCCGATACCGATCACGAGGCGTTCGAATCGCGCGTAATCCACTGGTGTCGTCTCCTCGTGTGCGAGGTCCCCGGCTCGAAGGCGTCGTCGCGTGAGGCCTGCGAGGCCCGGGCGGATTGCCGGACGGCAACCATCATAGAGGAAGGCGCGGCTCGTGGCGTACCATGTGAGGCCCGCGCCCCAGGCACGGCGCAGCACGGAAGCCGCTGCGCGCGCCCGACAAAGGAACGCCCTCGCCGATGCGATCGAACGATAACCCTCATCCGCGCCGCGTCGGCGTGCTGGCTCTCGCCATCGTGCTCTCGCTGCTCGCGCCCGTGGCCTCCGCTCATGCAGCCGTCCTCGACAACGATTACGTGGGCGGTACGCGCATCAAGTCGCGTGAGTCGCTGCGATCCTCAGCACCCGACCTCTCGATCCCCAGCGGCCTTCTCCAGACGATGGACGGCCGGGAGCTGTGGGCGCGCGACCCGACGGCGCAACGGGCGATGGCCTCCACGACCAAGATCATGACCGCGGTCGTCGTCCTCGAGCACGCGAGACTCGAAGACGTCGTGACCGTCGACAAGAAGGCCCAGACGGTCGGCGAATCGGCGATGGGGCTGATAGTCGGGGAGAAGTTCACCGTGGCCGAGCTGCTCAAGGGGGTGCTCGTCCAGTCGGGCAATGACGCGGCGACACTCATCGCAGAGCACGTGGGCGGCACAGTGGAGAACTTCGTCAAGATGATGAATGCGAAGGCCGCCGCGCTCGACCTCAAGGACACGCACTACTCCAACCCGCACGGGCTCGACCAGGCCGGCCACCACACGTCTGCGGCGGACCTCACGTCGCTCGCGCGCTACGCGATGCGCAATCCGACGTTCCGCGACATCGTGAACACGTACACGGTCCGCGTGCGCTCGGATCGCTACACGCACTTCCTCACGAGCCACAACGGTCTGCTCAAGACGTACAAGGGCGCCGAGGGCGTGAAGACCGGATGGACCGACGATGCCGGATACTGCATCGTGTTCGCCGCCAAGCGTGGGGGAGTCGAGCTCGTGGGCACCATCATGGGGGCGTCCAACGAGGTGGACCGTGCCAAGCAGGCCAAGACGCTGTTCGACTGGGGCTTCAAGCACTACAAGCCGGTCCAGGTCGTCGCGGCGGGAGAGAGCGTCGGTCGCGTTCCCATCTCCGACTACATGGAGCGCACGGTGGGGGCGGTCACGCAGGAGTCCACGAGCGTGCCGGTGTTCGACCTGGCTGGCGACGTACGCCGCAAGGTGTCCCTCTCGCCCGACGTGCCCGCTCCGCTGCGTGCGGGCGACCGGGTCGGCACGCTGACCGTCTATCAAGGCAAGTCGATCCTCGCGCAGCTGCCGCTGGTCGCGGACCGCGACGTGCCGGCTCCCACCTTCGGGCAGCGCATCGTCTTCTTCTTCGGTCGCATCTGGAGAGGTATCTTCGGGTAGTCCGCGCCCGCAGGGGTGCGCACGATAGGATTCAGTTGTTCGAGAACGGCCCCACACACGGAAGGCGGTCGCAGGGATGTCAGAGGGTTGCTTGAGGACTCCGCTC
Source organism: Coriobacteriia bacterium (assembly GCA_023252055.1). Lineage (GTDB taxonomy): Bacteria > Actinomycetota > Coriobacteriia > Anaerosomatales > PALSA-660 > PALSA-660. The sequence goes on along the minus strand of JAHEXP010000033.1, from coordinate 13 downwards.
TACGAGGAACATG
>JAHEXP010000076.1 GCA_023252055.1 Coriobacteriia bacterium | reverse complement strand
GCGAACGTCTGGAACTCGGCGTTGCGTGCGACGAAGTCGGTCTCGCAGTTGACCTCGACCATGGCGCCGACGCGGCCGTTGTCAGAGACCCATGCGGCGACGAGGCCCTCGTTGGTGGCGCGGCCGGCCTTCTTGGCGAGGTCGGCAAGGCCCTTTGTGCGCAGGATGTCGACGGCGGTGTTCATGTCGCCCTCGCACTCCACGAGCGCCTTCTTGCAGTCCATCATGCCTGCGCCTGTGAGCTCGCGCAGCTCCTTGACCTGGTTGGCGGTGATCGCCATCTTCATCCACTCCTTCGGCATACTCGCGTCCGACGCACGTGCACGGCGACCGCGGGGCTGTGTAGGTTCAGGTGGTGCTTTCCCGAACTAGGCCTCGGGCGTCTCGATCGTCTCGACGACCTCTGCCTCGACCTCGGCCACAGGCTCGGCCACGACGACCGGAGCGGCCTCGACCGCTTCGTCGACGACCGGGGCCGCGACAGCGACATCGGCGGCCGCGGCGGGAACCGCGGCGGGGGCCTCCTTCGCTTCCTTGGGCGCGAAGGTGTTGCGACCCTCGACGCACGCGTCGGCGATGACACGGGTGATCAGGTTGACGGCACGGATCGCGTCGTCGTTGCCCGGGATCACGAAGTCGACTTCGTCCGGATCGCAGTTGGTGTCGACCAGGCCGATGATCGGGATACGAAGACGACGCGCCTCAGCGACGGCGATCGTCTCGCGCTTGGTGTCGATGACGAAGACGGCGCCCGGCAGCTCCTGCATCTCGCGGATGCCGGTCATGTTGCGCTGCAGCTTCTCGAGCTCGGCGCGCAGCTTGAGGGCCTCCTTCTTGGGGAGCGACGCCATGCGGCCGTCGGCCTCCATGCCCTCCAGCTGGACCATGCGGGCGATCCGCTTGCGCATCGTGACCCAGTTGGTGAGCATACCGCCGAGCCAGCGCTGGCTCACGAACGGCATGCCGGCGCGGTCGGCCTCGGTCTCGACGGCCTCCTGTGCCTGCTTCTTGGTCCCGATGAACATGACCGAGCGGCCCTGGGCCGTGATGCTGCGGACGAACTTGTACGTGGAGTCGATCTCGCGCAGGCTCTTCTGCAGGTCGAGGATGTAGATGCCGTTGCGCTCCGTGAAGATGTAAGGCTTCATCTTCGGGTTCCAGCGGCGGGTCTGGTGTCCGAAGTGGACGCCAGCTTCGAGAAGGTCCTTCATGGCGACGACGGGCATGGTGAAGCCTCTCTTTCCTTGTGGTTCTTCTCCTCCGCCCTCCAGGCTGCTCGTCCCCTCGGGGAGTCGCTCCGCGTCGCGACCGAGTCCGGCGTTTCATGGACTGCGGCACCGCGCGCCGTGGACCTGCGGGCGTGTGTATTGAAAGCCGGAGTAGTGTAGCAGAGGCGGCGGCCGCCCACAAACAGCCCCCGAGTGCGAAGTCGGGACCGCGTGCGACGCGCGGAGGCGTGCGCGGGCGGAGCTAGGACAGATACCCCTGCGCGGCGTGCAGTCGGGCCCTGAGCCGCAGGACCGCCTTGGTGTGCATCTGGCTCACCCGGGACTCTGTGACCCCGAGGATCTGCCCGATCTCCTTGAGTGAGAGGCCCTCGTAGTAGTAGAGGGCGATCACGGTGCGCTCCCGCTCGGATAGGCGCTCGATCGACTCTGCGAGGATCGTCTTCATCTCCTCGGCCTCGACCGCCTCCACGGGGTTCTCGGCATGCTCGTCCTTGATGACGGTCGCAGCCGCGGGACGGTCGTCCCGCTCCGCACCCACCGACCACAGGTCCTCGAACGACACGACGGAGGTGTAGGAGAGCTTCGAGTAGGTGTCGTGCAGGTCCTTCAGGCTGACGCCGAGTTCCTCGGCGACCTCCGAGTCCTCGGGGGTGCGCATGAGTCGGCTCTCGAGGGTCACGATCGCCTTCTCGATGTCCCGGGCACGCGAGCGTACGCTGCGCGGAACCCAGTCGAGCGCGCGCAACTCGTCGATGATCGCGCCGCGGATGCGCGGGATCGCGTACGTCTCGAACTTGATCGCGCGCTCGGGTTCGAACTTCTCGATCGCGTCGATGAGGCCGAACATGCCGTAGGAGATGAGGTCCGCGTTCTCGACGGTGTGCGGCAGGTTGGTAGCCACTCGGCCGGCGACGAACTTCACGAGCGGCGAGTAGTTCAGGATCAGCTGCTCGCGCGCGGTCTCGTCGGCTGTGGAGTTGTAGCTCTCCCACAGCGTGCTCAGATCCGACCGCTGCTGCGGCTGCTTCATGATCTCGACCGCTTCCGTCGCAGGGTTGGCGTCTCAGGCACGGGGGTGTGCGTCCTGGTGCACGCGCTTCAGGCGCTGAACTCCGAGGTGAGTGTAAATCTGGGTGGTGGACAGGGCAACATGGCCGAGCAGGTCCTGCACCGTCCTGAGGTCGGCGCCGGCCTCGAGAAGGTGGGTTGCGAACGTGTGCCGCAGCGTGTGCGGGGTGATCCCCGATGCGGCCCCGAGCGTGACCAGATGCCGGTGCAGCATCCTGCGCACTCCCCCGTCGCTCAACCTCGTGCCGTTACGGTTGAGGAACAGCGCCTGCTCATCGAGTGCCGGGCGCAGTGCCGGGCGGCCGAGACGGAGGTAGGCGTCCACCCGCGCCAGGGCCTCGTAGTGCACAGGGAGGATGCGCTGCTTGTCGCCCTTGCCGGTGACGGTGAGTTGTCCGCCGGCCCGGTCGAGGTCCCGCAGGTCGATGCCGGCGAGTTCGCTGACGCGCGCACCCGTTGCGTAGAGGAGTTCCAGGACAGCCCGGTCGCGGAGGCCCGTGGGCGTCTCCGTGCTCGGAGTGTCCAGAAGGGCGGTGAGGACATCCGTGGGCACAAGGCGTGGCAGGCGCGCCTCGAGCTTCGGGGTAGCCACCACGGATGCCGGGTCATGAGCGATGAGGCCCTCCCGGTTCAGGTACGCGAACAGCGAGCGTATCGCGGACAGGCGCCGCGCGATCGTGCGGCGGGAGTAGGCGGCGCGGTCGAGCTCGGCAAGGTAGCGACGCAGGATCCGCGGATCCGAGCCCAAGGGTTCAGCACCGGTGCGCTCGGCCCACTCGAGGTAGCGCGCGAGGTCCGCGGAATATGCGCGGACCGTCTGTGGGGACGCGTTGCGCTCCTGCTTGAGGTGCCCGAGGTAGCGGTCGACGGCTTCAGCCGCGGAGAGGCTGCTCATCGGGGCGCTGCCTCGAAGGTCCGGACTGCCACGTCATCGAGCGGGGTGCGTACGGCGAGGTCTGGAGCGGCGCACAGCCAGGAGCGAAGTACCGCCCCACCGCGCGCGGAGTACGCAGCGGCGCGTTCGCGCTTGCCGCGGACCGGAGGATCGAGCGGAGGCATCACGCCGAAGTTGACGTGCATCGGTTGATAGGGCGCGGTGTCCGGATCTGTCGCATACGCCAGCAGCGAGCCGAGGGCGGTCACGTCCGGCAGCGAAAGCGGGGCCTGAGCAGCGGTGCCCGCGCGCACGATCCCGAGTGCCGCCACAAGGCCGGACGCGGCAGCCTCCATGTAGCCTTCGGTGCCCGCGAGCTGCCCCGCGATGCGGATGCGCGGGTCGCTACGCAGGCTGAGGTCGCTGCGCAGAAGGCGGGGGGCGTCCACGAACGTGTTGCGGTGCATCACGCCGTAGCGCAGGAACGTGGCTCCGGCCAATCCGGGGATGGCGCCGAACACCCGCCGCTGCTCCGGAAACGTCAGGTTCGTCTGGAAGCCGACGAGGTTGTACGCGGTGTTCGCGCGGTTCTCGGCGCGCAGCTGCACAACAGCGTGCGCCCGCCGCCCGGTGGCGGGATCCGTCAGGCCGACCGGCTTCATCGGGCCGAAGCGCAGCGCGTCCCGGCCCCGTCGGGCGATCTCCTCCACCGGCATGCATGCGTGAAAGAGATCACGGGACTCGAAGTCCTTGGCCTGGACACGGTCCGCTGCGAGTAGCGCGTCAACGAAGGCCTCGTAGGTCTCGCGGTCCATCGGGCAGTTGAGATAGTCCGCCGACTCGCCCTTGTCATAGCGCGATTGTGCGAAGCAGACGTCCCGATCGATGCCGTCTGCGTCGACGATCGGCGCCGCAGCATCGAAGAAGGCCAGACGGTCCTCCCCGACGACCTGCGACAGAGAGGGCGCCAGCGCCGGATCGGTCAGCGGTCCGGTGGCCAGGATGACATCGCCCTCAGGGATCGAATCCGCGCGCCCACGTACGATCTCGACCGATGGCAGGCTTTCGAGGACGCGCGTCAACGCGGCGGCGAATGCGGTCCTGTCGACCGCCAGTGCTCCGCCTGCTGGAACAGCATGCGCACGCGCGCACGACAGCACGACGCTGCCGAGCTCGCCGAGCTCGCGCTTGAGCATGCCCGCCGCGGTGTTGGGATCGTCGGACTTGAGGGAATTGGAGCAGACGAGTTCGCCAAGGTCTCCGCTGTGGTGTGCCGGCGAGGGCACATCCGGACGCATCTCGAGCAGGCGGACGGGGATGCCGCGGATGCCGAGCTGGTACGCCGCTTCGGAGCCGGCGATCCCTCCGCCTATGACGGTGACGCGTGCAACCACGGGCTGGCTCTCCCTACGGGCCGGCAAAGGTGCGTGGTGGTCCCCTCGCACCCGGCGATTGTATCGTCAGTGTGGCGTGCATGGGCCGTACCTTCCGTCGGTATGCCGCGCGATCAGGCCAGCGGCTTCGAAGCGGGCAAGTGCGGCGAGCAGATCAGGCACGCGCATGTCGAGCGTGTCGCACGCCTCTTCCGGAGACATGGGGTGGGCCCGCAGCGCCTCGAGCAGCGGGTCACCCGACGGGAGCGCGGGGCCCCGGGCGGCGCCGGCACGCTTCGCCCAAGTGCTCGTGGGCAGAAGGCCAGCGTCGGCGAGCGCATCAAGCAGGTCTTCGTCGCACGTGATCGGGGCTGCTCCCTGGCGGATGAGCCGGTTGCTGCCGGCGCTGCCCGCGTACAGGATGCTGCCGGGAACCGCGAGCACGTCCCTGCCGCTGTCGAGGGCGCTGTCGGCGGTGGAGAACGTCCCGCTCGGTAGCGCCGCTTCAACGACGAGGACGGCGGACGCAAGCCCGGCGATGATGCGGTTCCTCGCAGGGAAGTGTCCGGGCAGCGGAGGAACGCCCCATTGCAGTTCGGATACCACGGCCCCCCGGCCGTTGCGGATGGTCGCCAGGACGTCCGATGCGCGTCGGGGGTAGTCGACGTCCGCCCCGCAGCCCAAGACCGCCACCGTGGGCGCTCCGACGTCCAACGCCGCTGTCTGCGCGGCCAGATCGCAGCCCATCGCCGCGCCTGAGATGACGGTGACTCCAGCCTCGGCTGCCACATGCGCGAAACGCCGTGCGCAGGTGAGGCCATAGGGGGTGGCCTTGCGCGAGCCGATGATCGCCAGCCCCGGGACCAGCGCCGACGGGTCGCCGATCCCGAAGAGCACCCTGGGGGGCCGCACGGCCTGCGCCAGCTGGGGCGGGTATCGACGCCCACCCAGCGACAGCTCGAACCGCGTGCTCACGACATCGCCCGGTACGCCGAGGCTTCCAGGACGTGTTCGCTCGTCACCCGATCGGCGGCGGCCAGGTCGGATATCGCGAGTGCCACGCGCAGCAGGCGCGTGACGCCTCGGCCCGAAAGCCTGTGGGTGCGCGCCGCGCTCTCCACGGCCAGGCGGGCCGCCGCATCGAGTCGGCAGGCACGCAGCAACGCTGCGCCGGACGCCTCACGCGCGGGACCGCGGGACCCCGCGTGCGCGAGCGCCCGATCGACGCGCGCCCGTACCACGGCGCTCGGCTCGTCCGCCCGGTCCGCCAAGAGTCGCGACGTGTCGGTACGCTCGACGCACATGACCATGTCGATGCGGTCCATGAGCGGTCCGCCGATCCGTGCCCGGTAGCGTTCCACGGCAGCGGGAGCGCAGGTGCACGGTCGCACCGAGTCGCCCAGGTAGCCGCACGGGCACGGGTTCATCGCGGCCACGAGCGCGAATCGCGCAGGGTAGCGCACGCGTCCCTCGG
>JAHEXP010000075.1 GCA_023252055.1 Coriobacteriia bacterium | reverse complement strand
TCAGGCCATCATCCAGTCGATGTCGGCAGCCGAGCGCCGCAAGCCCGCGCTCATCAACGGCCACCGACGGGTGCGGATCGCCGCGGGCTCGGGCACGACCGTCCAGGAGGTCAACAAGCTCCTGGAGCAGTTCACCCAGACGAAGAAGCTCATGAAGCAGATGACGAAAGGCAAGGGCGGCAGGCGCGGTATGCCCCAGATGCCCTTCTAGTCCGACCCGCACGAGAGTGACCCGACGGGACGTTCCAAGTCCCGCGCCGCAAGACCGAAACTTCACACGCGAGCGGGCATGCCCTATCATGAGCAGTCGCTTTGTGAAGAGTCGGTACGAATCCGCGATCCCGACAAGACGGGATCGCTCTTACCCGGAGGTGAAGGTTCTTGGCAGTCAAGATCCGTCTGGCGCGCGCAGGCGCCAAGAAGGCGCCGTTCTACCGCGTCATCGCTGCGGACTCCCGTTCGCCGCGTGACGGCCGCTTCATCGAGATCCTCGGTCGGTACAACCCGCGCACCCAGCCCTCGTTCGTGGAGCTCGACCTCGCGAAGATCGACGCCTGGATCGCAAAGGGCGCCACTCCCACCGAGGCAGCCGGCAAGCTGATCGCCATCGTCCGCGGCGAGAAGGCCGTCCCGGCCGCTGAGGCGCGCCCCTCGAAGAAGAGCGTCGCCAAGGTCGAGGCCGACAAGAAGGCCGCAGCCGACGCCGTCAAGGCGAAGGCGGCAGAGGAAGCCAAGGCCGCCGCTGAGGCTGCTGCCGCCGCTGAGGCCGCAGCTGTCGAGCCCGAGCCCGAGGTCGCCGCTGAGCCTGTCGTCGAGGAGCCTGTCGCTGAAGAGGCACCCGTCGCCGAGGAGGCGCCGGCCGAAGAGCCCGCCGCCGACGCCGAGACGGCAGCCGAGTAGCACATGGCCGCCGACACCGCAGCTCTGATCGACTATCTCGTACGCGCCCTTGTCGACGATCCGGACGCGGTATCCATCGCGCGCACCGAGACGTCAGGCGGGGAGCTGTTCGAAGTCACCGTCGCCGCTGACGATGTCGGCAAGGTGATCGGCCGCTCCGGCCGCATCATCAAGGCCCTTCGCACCTTGCTGCGCGCAGCGGGGTCCGCGGATGGGCACCATGTCGACCTCGAGATACTGGGGTAGCCGCCGATCATGGACGCGGAAGCGTTCGTAGAGATCGGGCGCGTGGCCAAGACGCACGGACTGAACGGGGAGGTCTCGGTCATCGTGACCGGGAACCTCCCCGTTGACCGTCTCGTCGGCCTCGAGGTCTGGTTCGTGCCGCCGCCACGCGACATGCGCTCCACGCGCGTGGCTTCGGTCCGGCCGGGTCCCAAGGGGCCGCTCTTCGCTCTCGAGGGTGTGGAATCCATCGGCACCGCTGAGGGGCTGCGGGGCTGCTCCGTGCTCGCTCGCTCAGCCGACGTGCCCGAGGCCGAAGAGGAGTTCGATCCGGTCGGGTACACCGTGATCGACGCGGAGCGCGGCGAGATCGGCACCATCGAAGACGTGATCATCACCGGCGCGAACGACGTGTGGATCGTCGAGGGCCGCTTCGGTGAGGTCCTCATCCCGGTCATCGACGACGTCGTGGGTGAGTTCGACGACGACGCCATGACGGTCTCGGTGACACTGCTGGCCGGGCTGATCGACGAGGGGAAGTGACCGTGCGGATCGACGTCATCACGCTGTTCCCGGACATCTTCGCCTCCGTGGTCTCCTCGTCGATGCTCGGCATCGCACGCGAGCGCGGGATCCTCGAGTTCGAGACGCACGACCTGCGTCAATGGGCGCTACCGGGCGTACATCGCCAGGTCGACGACTCCCCGTACGGGGGAGGGGCCGGCATGGTGCTGCGTCCCGAGCCGGTGTTCGAGGCCCTCGACGCGGTGAGGGCGATGGATGAGCGGCCGGCCACGGTCGTCCTCGTCACGCCCCAAGGACACCGCTTCGACCAGAAGCGTGCGGAGGCTCTCGCGGCCCTTGAGCGGCTCGTGATCATCTGCGGCCGATACGAGGGCTACGACGAGCGCATCCGGTCGCTGGCCGACATCGAGCTCTCCATCGGCGACTACGTCCTGACCGGGGGCGAGCTCCCCGCCATGGTCATCACCGATGCCGTCACCCGGCTGCTCCCGGGCGTGCTGGGAGACGATGCGTCCGCGGTGGAGGAGTCGTTCACCACCGGACTTCTCGAGTATCCTCACTACACGCGACCGGCGGTCTTCCGGGGGCTGGAAGTCCCCGAGGTACTTCGGTCCGGTGACCACGCCCGCATCGCGCGCTGGCGCCGTGAGGCCTCTGCCATCCGCACCGCCAAGCGCCGGCCCGATCTTCTCGAAGGCGCCTGGAACGACATGACCGCCGATCAACGCAGCGCTGCCGACGGCGCGCTGCGACACAAGATGGAGGACGAGTGAGCGATTCGACGCAACGGACACAGGAGACCGGAACGCCTCGGAAGCGGACCGAGTCCGAGCGCGGCCTGCTGTGGCAGGTCGCCGAGTTCGCGCTCACCATCATCGTGGCGTTCCTTGTGGCGCAGGCGGTCCGCACATGGGTGATCCAGCCCTACGTGGTCCCGACGGGCTCGATGCTGCCGACGATCCAGCTCCACGACCAGGTCCTTGCCAACAAGTTCGTGTACAGGTTCGGGCAGCCCGCCAAGGGCGACATCGTCGTCTTCGATAACCCGATGCACGATCCGACCGCGCAGACGCTCATCAAGCGCGTGATCGCGACGGGCGGGCACCAGGTCGACCTCGCCAACGGCAAGGTGGTCGTCGACGGCACTCCGCTCGATGAGCCGTACACCTATGGCCAGCCCAGCGACCCGCTCATGGGCAGCAGCGTGCACTTCCCTGTGAAGATCCCTGTGGGTTACGTGTGGCTGATGGGCGACAACCGCACGCAGAGCCAGGACAGCCGCTGGTTCGGACCCGTCAACCTTTCCGCCGTCCAGGGCAAGGCGTTCTTCACGTACTGGCCCATCGGTCGCTTCGGCGTCCTCAAGTAGGAGCACGCCAGACGCGACCGGACGCGGACGGAATCGGGCGTTGCCCCTACAGGTGGGCGCCGCTATACTAACCACTCGTGTCGAAACCGCCGGTGCCCAGAAGCGCACCGTTGCACATGAGAAGACAGGACCAAGAACACATGGACCCGATCAAAGCACTCGAGGCGCAGCAGCTGCGCGATGACCACCCGGCGTTCCAGGTCGGCGACACGGTCAAGGTTCACTACCGCATCATCGAGGGTACGCGCGAGCGCATCCAGGTTTACCAGGGCGTCGTCATCCGCCGCCATGGCGCCGGCGCCCGCGAGACGTTCACCGTCCGCAAGCTGTCCTTCGCGGTCGGCGTCGAGCGCTCCTTCCCCGTGCACTCCCCGAAGATCGACCACATCGAGATCGTCAGCCGCGGCAAGGTGCGTCGCGCCAAGCTGTACTTCCTGCGCGACAAGATCGGCAAGCAGGCCCGCCTCAAGGAAAAGCGCTTCTAGGCGCCGATCCGTGCCGCGAGACCTCACCATCGCAACGACCGACGCGCTCCCGCCCTTCACGGGCCGGGGGCGCGTCGTCCTATTCCATGGGTACTCGCTTCGCCGCGTCTCAGAGCGATTGAGGGACGCCCGCTGATGCCCAGGCCTCCCGCGACCATCACCGAAGCCAGGGCGCTCATCGCTGCGTGCCCGCCTGACGAGCTGCCGCGACTTCTCCGCCGGTTGGCGAAGGACCCGCGTGACGGCGTGGTTCTGCTCGCGAAAGCGGCGGCGGGCCGACTCGAGCGCACCCGCGTCGAAGAGGAGCGGCTCACCTCCCTCATGGCGCGCCAGCTGATGCTGCACGGACTCGGCATCGAGGTCGTGGCAGGCATCGACGAGGTGGGCTGTGGCGCGTTGGCCGGTCCCGTCACGGCCTGTGCGGTCGTTCTGGACGTCTCCTGTCGCATCGAGGGTCTCAACGACTCCAAGAAGCTCTCTCCGGATGCACGTGTCCGTGTGGCCGACCTCGTGCGCACGAGGTCCGTCGCGTGCGCAGTGGCGCACGTAGGGCCCGATGAGATCGACCGGTTGGGCATTCGGCGCGCAACGCGCCTCGCATGGGAGCAGGCACTCGAGGGACTCGGCATCGCTGTGGGCCACGTGCTCGTTGACGGCAACGACCCCGGCGCCTTGCGCATCCCAACGACCTCGATCGTCAAGGGTGACTCGTCGGAAGCCTCGATCGCCGCGGCTTCCGTGGTCGCTAAGGTCGCACGCGACGCACTCATGGCGGCGTCCGCCGCCCGGTATCCGGGCTATGCCTTCGACCTCAACTCCGGTTACGGCACTCCAGAGCATCTCGCTGCCATAGCCGCACTCGGTCCTTCTGAGTTCCACCGGCGCTCGTTCGCGCCCTGCTCCTCTCAGGAGCCGCTCTTCTAGCGCGGCGATCCCCGTCGCGCAGGAGGGCCGTTGGCGCGAGTGCGACGCTGCCGCCTCAACATGCGTCGGTTGGCGCGCGGTCGGATACCGGACCGATCCTGTTCCGGTCCCACCCCCATGCTCTCCGTGGAGGTGATGCGGCATGGACCGCAACGAGACGGGCCGCCGCGGTGAAGACGCGGCAGCGGCGTATCTGGAACGTGTGGGCATGACGATCGAGGCACGCAACTGGCGGTGTCCCGCCGGCGAAGTGGACATCGTGGCGCGTGACGAGGGCGAGTTCGTGTTCGTCGAGGTGAAGACGCGGCGCTCGGACAGGACCGGCACCGCAGAGGAAGCCGTCTCCGCTGCGAAGCAGAAGCGCGTTGCGCGTCTCGCGGAAGCGTACCTCCGCTCGATCGATGCCCCGATCGGCTACGCAGCGCGCTTCGATGTCGTTGCGATCCGCGTGATCGCGCCTGACCGCGCACTCCTGCGCCACCACCGCGCCGCGTTCCAGCTGCCCTCATGACCCAGGCGGTCGCGTACTCGTCGACCATCGTGGGAGTCGAGGCGATCGGCGTCGAGGTCCAGACCGATGTCGCGTCAGGGCTTCCGGCGTTCACCATCGTCGGGTTGGGCGACGCGGCGGTGCTTGAGGCCCGGGACCGGGTCCGGGCCGCGCTGCGGGCCAGCGGTTTCGACTTTCCGAACGCACGCGTCACGGTCAATCTCGCGCCCGCGCCTGTGCGGAAACACGGCACCGGGTTCGACCTTCCCATAGCTCTGGGCGTCCTCGCCGCGACGGGGCAGGTGCCGCGAGCGCTCCTGGAGCTGTCGGCCGTGGGGGAGTTGGGACTGGACGGCAGCGTCCGGCCCGTCCCCGGCCTGCTCGCCCACGCCATCGCCGCCGCGCGCGACGGACGCGCACTCCTGGTGTCTGCTGACGCCGTGAAGGGACTCGCAGGGGTCGACGGAGGCCGGTTCTGCCCGGCTTCCACCCTCGGTGCGCTGCGCGCCGGCGTTCCCTCCGAGGCCGCAGCCATGGCGTTTGCGGTCAGCCACCCTCCCGGCGAGGGGCCGGACCTCGCGGAGGTGCGCGGCCAGGCGCTGGCGAAGCGTGCGCTCGAGATCGCGGCCGTCGGAGGACTCGGCCTGCTCTTCGTCGGTCCGCCGGGATCCGCGAAGACGATGCTCGCACGGCGCTTGCCCTCCATCCTTCCTCCGCTGTCTGCCGCGGAGGCGCTCGAGAGCGCGGTCGTGCATTCGGTGGCCGGTCTCGAGGTCACGGACGTGCTCGGGGGCGTACGCCCGTTCCGGGCCCCACACCACACGGCAACGACGGCCGGACTCGTCGGTGGCGGCACGCCGCCGCGCCCCGGCGAGGCGTCCTTGGCGCATAACGGCGTCCTCTTCTTGGACGAACTGCCCGAGTTCTCGCCCGCGGCGCTGCAGGCGCTTCGCCAACCACTCGAGGACGGATACCTCACCCTCGTTCGGGCCGAGGGACGCGTGCGCTACCCTGCGCGATTCGCGCTCGTGGCCGCGATGAACCCGTGCCCGTGCGGCTACCTGGGCGACTCGGTGCGACCGTGCACCTGCGCTCCCGCTGCCGTGGAA
>JAHEXP010000032.1 GCA_023252055.1 Coriobacteriia bacterium | reverse complement strand
GCGGTCCTGAAGGCCCTCTACGACCGCTGCCAGCCATATTGGGCCCGCCGGTACGTGCTCCACCAGCCGGTGGAGCGCAGGCGACCCGCCGGCCTTCTCGTGGTGGGCGGCGGAGGCGACCCGTACGGCAAGGACTGCGCGATCGTCCCCACCCGCAGCGTCTTCGCCGTGCTCGGGTTGGACTACCTGCACGAGGTCCAGGTCAGAGCCGATGCACGGGGCGACGCGGTGGGGCAGACGGACTCGCTCGACCGGGCCCGCGAGGTCGGCGAAGCGCTCGCGCGCGAGGCTGCGGAGCGGCTCGCACGCGCCTGAGACGGCGCCCGGCAGGTCTCGCTGCGGGGCTCTCTTCGGGCTCGATCCAGATGCCTTCGGGCGCTGATCCAAGCACGTTCTGCGGCCGCCCGCGGGCCTTCCGTTCGTGGCGACCTGCCCGTTTGTGGGGGCCAAAACGGTGGGCTATACTCGCAGTCCGCTCGTTTACGAATCGTTGACATATCAGCAGGGGGATCAGTTTGAGGCTGCCGGTCGGCCCGGCACGTTTCCTGAAGACCCAGCACGTCATCGCAGCCTTCGTCGCAGCCACTCTGGGACTTTCCAGCACCACCGGATTCGCTTGGGCCAACAAGAGCGTCACGCTCGTCGTCGACGGTTCGTCGAAGAGCGTGTCAACGCAGAGTGCTGACGTCGCGTCGCTTCTCTCCGAAGCCGGCGTGCGCGTCGAGTCGGGCGACTTGGTCAGCCCGGTGGCTTCCGCACCCCTCGATGACGGCGCTGTGGTCGTCGTCCGCCACGAAGTCCCGGTCACTCTCGACGTCGCCGGCCAGCGCCTTCAGCTGCGGGTGCTCGGGCGCACCGTCGCCGACGCCCTGGTGATGGCCGGCCTCGATCCCACCGGCGGTATCAGCACCGATCCGGCGGTCGACGCGCCGATCTATCCCGGCATGACGATCAGTGCGAAGGACGTCTTCTACCGCGTCGCCGAACAGGAGGTCGCCGTCCCGTACGAGACGATCGTGCACGGCGATCCCAAGCTCCCCGTCGACAAGCGCGTCGTCGTCACCAAGGGCGTCGAGGGCAGCGCGGTCCGCGTGTGGCAGTCACTCGTCAGCGGCGGCGTCGAAGGCACGCGGACGCTGAAGGCCGAAACGGTCATCAGCGCTCCCGTCACCGAGGTCGTGCGGGTGGGCACCCGGCGCGCCTTCAGGCAGGTCGTTCCCGCCGATGGACGCGGTTCAGGCGATGACGGCGCGGCGCGCCCGTACGCCCCTCCCATCACCGGGAAGACGATCCTTGTGGAGGCCACCGCATACACGCCGTATGCGTGCGGCGTCGACGCCAACTGGATCGCGTGGCGGCGCCGGCTGTTCAAGGCCCCTGCCGGCTGGGGCGTCATCGCGGTCGACCGCAAGGTCATCCCGCTCGGCACGCGCGTGTTCGTCGAGGGTTACGGCTACGCCGTCGCCGGCGACACCGGCAGCGCCATCCACGGCAACAAGATCGACGTGTGCTTCTGGGGTGCGAGCCTCAACGCTCCGACCGGGCACGCGTCGTCGGCCCAGCGCGCGGCCGCACGAGCGGCGGCGAGCCGCTGGGGCAGGCGCCGGGGCGTTCGCCTCACCGTCCTCGGCGGCTGAGAGCGTGAGCACATCGCGGCTCGCGACGCCGTCCGCCACGCGGGCGGTGCTCGAGGAGCACGGGCTGTCCCTCAAGAAGTCGCTCGGGCAGCACTTCCTCATCGACGACAACATCGTCCGCAAGATCATCGAGCTCGCTGCCGTGCCGTCAGACGCGCCGGTGCTCGAGATCGGCCCCGGGATCGGCACGCTGACGGTGGCGTTGTGTGACGTGGCGGGGGCGGTCGTGGCGGTGGAGCGCGACGCCGATCTGCTCCCTGTGCTCACCGATGTGGCGAACGGCTGCGGCAACCTGTCCGTGGTCCGCGCGGATGCGGTCGCCGTGGGCGTCGAGAGGCTCGTGACGCCCCTCGGGCCTCCGGTTGCGCTCGTGGCCAACCTTCCGTACGCGGTGGCCGCCACGGTCGTCCTGCGGATGTTCGAGGAGCTGCCGTCCCTCCAGAGTGCGACCGTGATGGTGCAGACCGAGGTCGCCGAGCGCATGGCGGCTGCGCCGGGGCGCAAGGACTACGGCGCCTATACGGTGAAGCTCCGGATGTATGCACGTCCCGCCGGGAGCTTCGACGTACCGCGCACATGTTTCATGCCGCCACCGCGCGTGGACTCGCGCGTGCTGCGTCTGGAGCGCGCCGTCCATCCTGCGGAAGCCGACGTGCGGTACGCCACCGCGCGCCTCGTCGAGGCGGCGTTCTCGCAGCGCCGCAAGACGCTCCGGAACTCGGTGCTGGCGTCAACGGGCTGGTCAGGCACCCTGTTCGACGAAGCGTTGGCCGAGACGGGGATCGACGGGCGCCGCCGTGCGGAGACGCTGGGCGTCGACGAGTTCGTCGCGCTGGCCTCCGCGACCGCCGTTCTGGGCCTCCGCGATTGAAAAAACCGCCTCTGACCTGTATAATCTCCCAGCATTCGTGTAACGGGAAGGCGGTTTGGTGGAAACCATGAATCAGATCGAAGTCGTTGGCCGCATCCGGAGTGACCTTCAGTCGCTCATGGGGACGCGCATGCGCCTGCGGGCCAACATGGGACGCTCCAAGATCGTCGAGCGCGAAGGCGTGCTCGAAGAGACGCATCCCTCTCTGTTCGTCGTCAAGGTCGAGGAGAAGCGCGAGCGCACCGCCCGCGTCTCGTACTCTTACGTGGACGTGCTCACGGGAACGGTGGAGCTCACGCACCCCGCGACCGGCGAGAGCGTCTTCCCCTGGCTCAACTGACGCGCACTCGCACGCACTTCAAGCTTCGTTGCACACGGGCGCGGCGCCGCAGAACGAGCGGTGGCCGCGTCCGGTCCATTCCAGGGGGAACCGTAGAGGCATGACGACGCTCATCGCGCCGGCCAAGCTCAACCTGTACCTCGCCGTAGGGCCCCGACGGGCCGACGGCTACCACACGCTGTCCACGGTTCTCGTCGCGCTCGACTTCGGCGACACGGTGACGGTGGAGCCGGCCGTCACACTCGCACTCACGTGTGCTCCCGAGGTGTGTGCCGCTCCCTCCGAGAACCTCGCGTGGCGTGCAGCGGTCGCGATGGGCGATGCGTTCGATCGCAGCCCGGACTTCGCGATCGCCATCGAGAAGCGCGTTCCCGCGGGCGCTGGGCTCGCGGGGGGCAGCGCCGACGCCGCGGCGGTCATCGCCGCCATCGCGGCTGCATGGGACGTGCGCCGCGACGACGCGCGACTGGAGACGGTTGCGGCATCGCTCGGCGCCGACGTGCCGTTCTTCCTGCGTGGAGGATGCGGCCTGTACACCGGCCTCGGAGCGACCCGCCAACGCACGCTCAAGCTGCCGCGCTGCCATTTCGCGATCGTCAACGGCGACACCCCGGTCTCGACCGCGGCGGCGTACGCGGCGTTCGATGCACTCGGCCGCACCGCCGCGCCCGGCGCGCGGGGCGTCACCGACTCGATCAGCATGGGGGACGTCGCGGAGCTCGGGGCGTCGCTCTTCAACAACATGACCGAGAGTTCCGCGGGGCTGGTGCCGGCGATATCGGAGGGACTAGCATTCATGTCGGGGGCGCCGGGTTGTCTCGGGGCCGCGATGTGCGGGAGCGGTTCCGCGGTGTTCGGCGTGTTCGTGAACGAGGACGAGGCCGCCGCGGTCGTGGCCGGCGCCGAGGCCAGGGACTGGTGGGCGGTGCGAACCGTGCCGCGGGCCGGCGGGACGATCGACGAGACGATGGGAGTCCTAGATGACGCAGACCAAGGTCGACGCCGTCATCCTCGCCGGCGGTGACGGGGAGGTCATCGATCCGCACCAGCGTTTCAAGGGGCTCGTCCCGATCGCGGGAAGGCCGCTGGTGGAGTGGGTCGTCGAGGCGTTCCGCGCTTCGGAACTGATCGGCGAGATCGCGGTCGTCATCCCCACCGCTGAGGGTCTCGGCTCCTGGGTCGACTCGGTGGACAAGCTGGTCGTGTCCGATCGCGACTTCATGGACAACGTGATCGCCGGGGCCGCCTCGTTCCGTGAGGACCGCCCGATCGTCGTCGCCACCGGTGACATCCCGCTGCTCACCAGTGCGGCGGTCGACGCCTTCGTGTCAGCAGGCCTCGCGACCGGCGCCGACTTCGTGTACCCGCTCGTCCGGCGTGAGGCCATCGAGGCCGCGTACCCGGGAGCGCAGCGCACGTACTTCAAACTCAAGTCCGGCCGCTACACCGGCGGCAACGCGATGATCGTGGAGCCGAAGCTTCTCGCGCCTGCGCGGGAGCTGGGCCAGCGCATGTTCAACGACCGCAAGAACTCGGTGGCGCTCGTGCGCACCGCCGGGTTCGGATTCGTCGTGAAGTTCGTCTTGGGACAGCTCGAGCCAGCCGACTTGGTCGACAAGATCCGGGAACTGCTGGGCGGCGTCGGCGCGGCCGTGATCCTCGACGATCCGTCGATCGCGATGGACGTGGACAAGCCGAGCGACCTGGAGCTCGTACAAGCGACTCTGCTCGCCCGCGGGTAGACGCGCAGCCGGCTGCGGTAGAAGGCAATGAGAGTTGTCCGACCGCTGGTCGGCAGGTAGCAGGGAAGTGGGCCTGCGCGCCGAAAACGTATGACAGGAACGGTCACCGCAAGGCGTCGGGGGACGTCGGTGACCCGCAACGGATCGCTTCAAGCGATGGGGGATGCTCCGAAATGGATGTCACGAAGGTCACGCTCCGCGGCGTCGCCATGAACAAGGTGTGTGCGATCGCGAGCATCGTCATCGACGACGCGTTCGTCATCCACGACCTGCGCATCGTCAACGGCGAGAAGGGGCTGTTCGTCGCGATGCCGTCGCGCAAGCTCCCCAACGGCGACTTCCGCGACATCTGCCATCCCATCAGCGCCGAGGCCCGCCAGCAGGTCCAGGAAGCCGTCCTCGCCCAGTTCGAGTCCGACGGCGGCATCGACTACTTCCTGTCGCCCGAGGCGATCTCCGCGCCCGCGCCGGCTCCCGCGTTCGACTGATCCGCGGGTCGCTCGCCCAGGCGATCCTCCTCGCGGTCCTCAAGCCCGGCACGCGCCACACCGCACCCGCGCGCTCATGCGTGACGGGAGCGTGACGGTGCACTCCCGCATCGAGGGCGCAGGGTCCGCCTCTGGTACACTTCCCGCGTGATATTGGGGCGTGGCCAAGCGGTAAGGCAGGGGCCTTTGGAGCCCCTATTCGCAGGTTCGAATCCTGCCGCCCCAGCCACCCGCCCAACACACGGGTCGCCCGCGCGCATGCCCGTTCGAACCACTTCGCAACGCAGGGAGAGCTTCTTGAAGCAGGCCGCTGCCATCGTCCTCGCCGCCGGTGAAGGCACGAGGATGCGGTCCGACGTTCCGAAGGTCGCCCACGAGATCCTCGGCGTCCCGCTGGTTCGCTGGGTCGTCGACGCCGCGAAGGCGGCCGGCGCTTCCCGCATCGTGACCGTCATCGGGCATGGGGCCGAAGCCGTCGCAGCGCTCGTCCCCGACACCGAGATCGCCGTTCAGGACGTCCAGCACGGCACGGGGCACGCTGTGAAGTGCGCCGAGGCTGCGCTCAGCGGCTTCGACGGTCCGGTGCTCGTGCTGGCGGGGGACGTGCCGCTGCTGCGCGCCGAGACGCTCCAACGACTCGTGGAGATGAGGAGCGAGACCGGCGCCGCCTGCGTCGTGCTGACCGCGCGGTTCCAGGACCCCACCGGGTACGGCCGCATAGTCCGCGACATCGACGACGGCGTCGCCGCCATCGTGGAGCACAAGGACCTCGCTCCCGAGCAACTCGCCACGGATGAGTGCAATGCCGGGGTGTATTGCTTCGATGCGAAGGCCCTGTTCTCCGCGCTCGAGCGCGTGACGCCCGCCAACGCACAAGGCGAGTACTACCTCACCGACACGGTCGCGATCCTGCGCGCCGACGGGCTCGACGTGGAGGCGCTCACCCTCTCCGACGCCGACGAGTCACATGGCATCAACACGCGGGTGCAGCTCGCAGCCGCCGGCAAGCTCATGCAGCGCCGCATCAACGAGGCGCACATGCTCGCGGGCGTCACGATGACCGACCCGGACCTGGCCTGGATCTCGCCCGGTGTTGAGATCGGGCGCGACGTGGTCATCGAGCCGATGACCGTGCTCGCCGGCACGACCGTCATCGCCGTAGGCGCGCACATCGGCCCGAGCTCGCGCGTACTCGACAGCGAGATCGGCGCCGGAGCGGTCGTCGAGCAGTCGATCGTCCGCGGAGCGCGCATCGGTGAGGGGGCGAACGTCGGCCCCAACGCGTTCATCCGCCCCGGGACCGTGCTCGGACCCGGCGCCAAGGTCGGCTCCTTCGTCGAGGTGAAGAACTCCACCATCGGGGAACTCTCCAAAGTGCCGCATCTTTCGTACGTGGGAGACGCGACCGTCGGGTCCGGCGTCAACATCGGTGCGGGCTCGATCACCTGCAACTTCGACGGCGTGTCCAAACATCCCACGGTGATCGGCGACGGCGCCTTCATCGGTTCGGATACGATGCTGGTGGCCCCCGTCGTCATCGGGGAGGGCGCGATGACCGCGGCGGGAAGCGCGATCACGAAGGACGTGCCCGCCGGCTCGCTCGGCATAGAGCGGTCGGAGCAGCGCACGGTGCAGGGTTGGGCAGACCGCCGCAGAGCGGGAAGACGCGAGTAACCGAAGGAGCGCGAAGCAGAAGCGATGGGCGAGATGAGCAAGCGCATGATGGTCTTCACCGGCACGGCAAACCCGGAGCTCGCTGACGGGATCGCCGCGCATCTCGGCATCGAACTCGGCAAGGTCAAGATCCGGCGGTTCGCCAACGGCGAGATCTACGTCCGGTACCTCGAGAGCGTTCGCGGCGCCGACGTCTTCCTCGTGCAGTCGATCGCGGCTCCGGTCAACGCGGCGCTCATGGAGCTGCTGATCATGGCGGATGCTGCGCGTCGCGCCTCCGCGCGTTCGATCACCGCGGTCATCGCACACTACGGCTACGCCCGCCAGGACAAGAAGTCCGCCGCCCGCGAGCCGATCACGGCGAAGCTGGTCGCCGACCTCATCACGGTGGCCGGCGTCGATCGCGTGATCACCATGGACCTGCACCAGGGCCAGATCCAGGGGTTCTTCAACACCCCGGTCAACCACCTCACCGCACTCCCGATCATCGCCAGCTACTTCGAGGAGAAGAAGCTCAGCGATTGCTGCGTCGTGTCACCGGACGTCGGTCGCGTGAAGGTGTGCAAGAAGCTTGCGGACATGCTGGGCGCGAGCCTCGCGATCATGCACAAGGGCCGGCCCGAGCACAACGTGGCCGAGATCACGCACGTCATCGGTGATGTGGCGGGCAAGACCTGCATCGTCGCCGACGACATGATCGACACCGCGGGCTCCATCACCGCGGGCGCACGCGCGCTCATCGCGGCCGGCGCCAAAGAGGTCTACGTGGCGGCGACGCACGGCATCTTCTCGCCGCCGGCGTTCGAGCGCATCGCCGACTCGCCGGTCACCGAAGTCGTGGTCACTAACACGCTCCCGGTCGCCGAGGAGCAGCGCAACGGCAAGCTCGTGGTCCTGAGCGTGGCGCCCCTGTTCGCCCACGCCATCCAGAACGTGTACGACGACGAGTCGGTCTCGGAGCTGTTCGACCCCGACTTCCAATAAGCGCTCGCATCCAGTCATCCAACGAAAGGAACGTGCGCACACCATGACCGAGAACATCGAGATGAACGCCAGCACCCGCACCACCGTCGGCAAGGCCAACCGTCGCCTCGGCCACGGCGAGCTCGCAGGCGTCGTGTACGGGCCCGCGGTCGACGCGATGCCCGTGGCTGTCGACCGCCACGCATTCGAGCAGGTGCTGTCGCACGAGGGCAACATCGCCTCCAAGCTGATCGACCTCAAGGTCGACGGCGGCAAGACGGTCCACGTGATCGTGAAGGCGATGCAGCACGACGCACTCAAGGGCACCGTCACCCACGTCGACTTCTGGGCTGTGAACATGCGCCGCCCCGTGACCACCACCGTGCCCGTCCACTTCGAAGGCGACGCTCCCGGGGTCAAGACCGGCGGCGTGTTCATGCACAACGTCGCGCACATCAACGTCGAGGCGCTCCCGGACGAGCTGCCGGAGTTCGTCACGGCGGACATCTCCGCACTCGAGGTCGGCGACTCGATCCACGTCCGCGACCTCACCTGCCCCAAGGGCGTCACGATCCTCGACGCCTTGGACGAGATCGTCGCGTCTGTCGTTGCTCCCGCCAAGGAAGAGGAAGAGGTCGTCTCCGAAGAGGCGGCTGAGCCTGAGGTCATCGGCGCGTCCGCGGAAGGCGAGTAGTCGCTTCCTATGGCACGACTCGTCATCGGCCTCGGCAACCCGGGGCCTGAGTACGCGCACACCCGTCACAATGCGGGCTTCCTCGTCGTCGACCTTCTGGCCGAGACGTTGGGCGCGACCTACTGGCGCGATGAGGCCGGCTCCAAGACGGCGAAGGTCCGTCTGGGAGCCGAGGAGGTCGTGCTAGCGAAGCCGCAGGCGTTCATGAACGTCTCCGGCAAGCCGGTGAAGAAGCTCCTGGAGATCTACGGTGTGCCCATCTCCGAGGTCGTCGTCGTCCACGACGACCTCGACCTTCCCGAGGGCGACATCCGTGCGAAGAACGGCGGCGGTCACGGGGGCCACAACGGCCTCCGTTCGCTGCACGACACCGTCGGTGACGCCTACCTGCGGGTTCGTGTGGGCATCGGCCGACCGCCGGGCCGCATGGACGCTGCGGACTACGTGCTCGAGCCCCTGCGAGGCGAGAAGCTCAGCCGCCTGGAGGAGTCGGTGCCGACCGCAGCACAAGCTGTCGTCGACATCCTGGAGCGCGGCGTCGATGCGGCGATGGCGGAGCACAACGGCTAGAGCCGTCGTGCGGGACTGACGCCGGTGCCAGCGGCCCCGCGCTTCCGTGGGCCCGCAGCCTACCGGCTACAGATAGTTCATCGGGTTCTTGGGCGTCCCGTTGACGCGTACCTCGAAGTGCAGGTGCGGTCCGGTGGAGAGGCCGGTGGACCCGACGTATCCGATGGTGGTGCCGGCGCTCACGTGCTGGCCCTTGTGTACGACGATGCGCGACTGGTGCGCGTAGCAGGACACGAGCCCGTTGCCGTGGTCGATCATCGTGAAGTTCCCGTAGCCCCCGTTGCGCCCGGCGAAGATGACGGTGCCGCTACCGGCGGCGACGATGCGGGCGCCGGACGGCGCACCGATATCGATCCCCGTGTGGAGTTTGCGCACGTGCAGGATCGGGTGGATGCGGTAGCCGAAGGGCGAGGTGATCCGCCTGTGTCCCGGCGCCGGCCACGTGAAGGTGCCGGCGTACTTCCCGTTGCCGTGTGACGATCCGTTCTTGAGCAGCTTGGCGATGCGCGCCGACTCCTGCTCCTCTGCGAGGGCCATCGAGCGAAGGCGCTTGATGTTCTTCTTCGTCTGCGCGAGCATCGCGGCTTTCTGGTTCTGGGCCGACTGCTCGGCGTCGCGCTTGGTGTCGCGCGCGGACTGCAGCGTGCGGAGTCCCTGCTCCTGCGCGGCGATCTCGGACCGCTTCGCCTGGAGCGTCTGGACAGCGCGGTCGAGCTCCGCCGTCGCGGTCTCCATGTCGAGCCTGTCGGCGTCCAGTTGCGAGGCTGCCGACTCGTCGTCGGAGATGATCATGTTCACGTACTCGATGCGTTGGACGAGGTCGGAGAAGTCCTGCGAACCGAGCAGGATCTCGAGCCAGGCCCAGTCCCCGCTGCGGTAGGAGAAGTCGACGCGGGCGTTGAGCGAATCGACGCGGCTGGCGTAGGAGACCTTCAGCTCGGCGATCCGGGCTTCCTTCGCGGCGATGTCGCTGCGCGTGAGCTGGATCTCCTGGTCGAGCCGGGCGCGGCGCTCGGAGGCGGTACCGATCTGCGTGCCCAAGGAGGAGAGCTCCTTCTCGAGCGCATCGATCCGGTCCTCGATGGTCTGGGTCTGCTTCAGCAGATCGTTGGCCTTCGCCTGCTCGGCGGCGGCCTTCTTGCGCGCCGCGGCGGCGGCCTTCTTGTGCGCGCTGACATCGGACTGGGAGTAGGCGAAGCCGGTCGTCGGCACGGCGAGACAGGCGACGAGGACGGCGATGAGGAGTATGCGGAGCGATGAGCTCGGACGCATGTTGTCTGGCTACCTCCGGCGGGCTGGGGTTACGTGGAACGGCTGCGACTCCCGCGCGGTGAACATTCACCGCGTCCGATGCTATCACAAAGGGGTATCGTAGTGGTGCACGTGGGAGTTCAGAGGTGTGCTGGAAAGCGACCTTCTACAGAAGGAGAATCACCCATGAGCGACATGACACCCCCGCCCGTTCCGCCCGTTCCCCCGATGCCCCCGATGCCCCCGATGGCACCCCCGATGGCACCTCCGATGATGGATGGCCGCCCAGGCCCGGCGAGCGACACGAGCAAGATCCTCGCTGGTATCGGCTACATCGTTCCGATCATCGCCCTCATCGCGGTGCTGATCGACCCGTATAAGGACGAGAAGTTCGTGAAGTTCCACGCGGTGCAGGCGCTGGGCCTGGCCCTGGTCCTCATCGTCTCGGGGATCGTCAGTGCGGTGCCGGTCCTCGGCTGGATCATCAGCTTCGTGGCGTGGATCGCATGGGTCGTGTTCGCTATCCTCGGCATGATCAACGCGCTGCAGGCGAAGTACTACGAAGTCCCGGTCCTCTACGGCTTCGTGAAGAGCTACATCGGCGAGTAGCCTTACGCGGGCTGCGATCGCAGCAAGGGGCGGGCGTCCGGTACCGGGCGCCCGCCCCTACGCGTGTCGGGAGCGGGATGCCCGGCTCCCGCGACGCTTGTATACTTGTCCGCACCTCGCGGGGCGTGCCTCATCGGCGTGCTGTTGCAGCGAGGCCCAGACAACGACACCTTTGAGGCGGCCATGTTCGAGGTCCTTGCCACCAGACAGCTCTCCGACGCCGTATTCGAGATGAAGGTGGCCGCTCCGGCGGTCGCCGCGAAGGCGCACGCGGGGCAGTTCTTCATCCTGCGCGTCGACGCCGAGGGCGAGCGCGTCCCGTTCACGTTCTCGGACTGGTCGGCCGAAGAGGGCTGGATCCGGTTCATCTTCATGCGCGTCGGGCTCACCACGCACAAGCTCACGCATCTGGCCGCCGGCGACTTCCTCGCCGACGTCGCGGGCCCGCTCGGTGTGCCGAGCCACGCGGGCGGCCTCGGTCGTGTCGCTGTGGTGGGCGGCGGCGTCGGTGCAGCGGTGGCGTACCCCGTGGCGCGCGCAATGTGCGCAGCCGGCGATGAGGTGACCGTGATACTGGGCGCCCGCAACGCCGAGCTGCTCATCCTCGAAGACGAGTTCCGCGCCCTGCCGCTGAAGGACCTCGTCGTCATGACCGACGACGGATCCGCCGGTCGGCACGGGCTCGTGACCGCACCTCTCAAGGAGCTGTGCGAGACGGGGGCGATCGACCATGCGATGGCGATCGGGCCCGCGATCATGATGAAGTTCTGTGCCGCGACCACGAAGGAGTTCGCGGTCCCGACGGTGGTGTCGCTCAACCCGATCATGGTGGACGGTACCGGCATGTGCGGCGCGTGCCGCGTGAGCGTCGGCGGCGAGATGAAGTTCGGGTGCGTCGACGGTCCCGATTTCGACGGCCACCTGGTGGACTTCGAGGAGCTCATGAGCCGCCAGCGTGTGTATGTGGACGACGAGCGCGTCGCGGACGCGGAGTTCAGCAAGGGGTGCTCATGCGGCCTGTAGACGAGACGCCCAAGCCGCGCCACCGCCCCGTGAAGGGCACGCGCATCCCGATGAGGGAGAACGACCCGCTCGAACGCATCGCATCATTCACCGAGGTCGGTCTGGGCTACGACGCGGCCGAGGCCCACACCGAGGCGATGCGCTGCCTGCAGTGCGCCAAGCCCCCGTGCGTCGACGGCTGCCCTGTGCACATCGATATCAAAGGGTTCATCGGCAAGATCATCGAGGGCGACGAATGCGCCGGCGTCGAGGTGCTCAAGACCCGCAACGCGCTCCCCGCGGCCTGCGGCCGTGTCTGCCCGCAGGAGGAGCAGTGCGAAGCGTCGTGCGTGCTCCAGCGCACCGGACAGCCGATCGCCATCGGCCGCTTGGAGCGCTATCTGGGTGACTTCGACCTCGCGCGCGTTCCCGCGGAACGATGCCGTCCCGAGATCGCGCCGGCGAGCGGCAAGCGCGTCGCCGTGGTGGGCTCCGGCCCGGCGGGACTTGCGTGTGCGGGCGAGCTCGCCATGCGCGGGCACGGGGTCACCGTCTTCGAGTCCCTGCACGTTCCGGGCGGTGTGCTCGTCTACGGCATCCCGGAGTTCCGGCTTCCCAAGGCGCTCGTGCAGGCCGAGATCGACATGCTCGCCGAGATCGGTGTCCGCATCGTCACGGACGCGGTGGTGGGAACCACGTACACCATCGACGACCTGCTCACAGCCGAAGGGTTCGACGCGGCCTTCATCGGCTCCGGTGCGGGCTTGCCGATATTCTCCGGCATCCCCGGGGAGAACCTGAACGGCGTCTACTCCAGCAACGAGTTCCTCACGCGCGTCAACCTGATGCGCGCCTACGAGTTCCCGCGATCCGACACTCCCGTGTGGCGCGGCCGCACCGTCGCCGTGGTCGGCGGCGGCAACGTCGCGATGGACGCCGCGCGCACCGCCCTGCGGCTCGGCGCCGCTCACGTGATGCTCGTGTACCGGCGTGCGGAGGAGGAGATGCCCGCGCGGCACGAGGAGGTCCACCACGCGCGGCAGGAAGGCGTCGAGTTCGTGATGCTGTGCTCGCCGCAAGAGGTGCTGGGCCGAGACGGATTCGTCACCGGCATGCGCGTCACGCGGATGGAGCTCGGCGAGCCTGACGAGTCCGGCAGGCGCGCGCCGATGTGCGTCATCGGCTCGGAGTTCGACCTGGAGTGCGACACCGTGATCATGGCGCTCGGCACCCGGGCCAACCCGCTGCTCGCCAAGGCCGCTCCGGATCTGGAACTCGACAAGCGCGGCTACATCGTCACGGATGCGGACGGCGCTACGAACCTGCCGGGCGTGTACGCCGGCGGCGACATCGTGACCGGGTCCGCCACCGTCATCCGCGCCATGGGCGCCGGCAAGGACGCTGCACGTGCGATGGACGCTTGGTTGCGCCGTTCGTAGGCTCGCGCTTCTTTCGCGAACGGAGAAAGAGCGGGGCCGAACGGTCAGGATTGGCGCGCCGCTCGCTTGGCTATAATCCCGATGAACGGCGCGGCCTACCGTACGGGCCGCGTTCTCTTCCGCTGGAGGGTGCCGTGGAACCGAATCTCAACGTACTGGTCGTCGATGACGACCCGTCCATCGTGGACATGATCCGTCTCGGACTCGAGACGGACGGGATGCATGTGCTGAGTGCCGGCGACGGCGCGGAAGCGCTCGACGTTCTGCAGCACGAGCCCGTGGACGTGATCCTGCTCGACATCATGATGCCGCGCGTGGACGGCTGGATGGCGCTGATGGAGATCCGCACCAACCCCGCCACCGCCGACATCCCCGTCATCATGCTGACCGCCAAGACGCAGGACCTGGCCAAGATCCTCGCGTTCAAGCAGGGCGTGCAGCAGTACGTCACCAAGCCGTTCAACATCCTCGAACTCTCGGCTCGCGTGCGCTCGCTCGTGAGCACACGGGTCCGTGGCGTGGATGCGGCGGGCGGGGAGGGCGAGTTCCGCAAGATCGCGGTCCGCAAGGGCGGCCGCACGGTCCTGCTGTCGATCGACGACATCATCTACATCTCGGCGAAGAACAAGTCCACGTACGTGCACACGTACGAGAACCAGTACCTCGTGGACCAGACGCTCGGCGAGATCGAGAAGCGGCTCCTGCGGGAGAACTTCCACCGCATCCACCGCAGCTACATCATCAACCTGAACTGCATCAAGGAGATCCTGCGCGCCGACGGCGGCTACGTCGTGGTCGCCACCGACCGCGACGAGACGCACATACCGGTCGCGCGCCGCGAGATCCATGCGTTCCGGGACTCGGTCGGCATCTAGCGTCCTCGAGCGCGCTTCGAAATCAGGATACGGAGGCCGGGCCTAGTGCCCGGCCTTTCCCGTGATGTCCTCGATGACGAGCCGCGCGACGGCCAGGCGCCGCCACGTCTCGGGACGGTCGAGCGCCTGGCGCTCCCACACGTCGTCCGGCTCCTCTTCGAGGTGCGCGAGCAACGTCCGCATCGCGTCGCGCGCCTCGTCCGGATCGGTGATCACCGTCATGCGGCCGCTCACCACGACCGACTCGTACAGGTGCCGGCACTCGCCCTTCACGTAACCGCCATCGATGACCACGGTCGCGCAGACCCGCGGGTCCGCCGCCCACGCGTCGGTCTTGCGGCCGCTCGGGGACAGGTGGAAGACGAGAGAATTCGCCGCTTCGTCGTAGCCATAGGAGAGGGTGACGACATAGGGCTCGCCGTCCTGGCACATCGCGACGGCCGCATACTTCCCGCGCTTCAGGATCGAGGCGAGCTCTTCCGGCTCGACGAGCGCCCGGTCGATCCTGCGCATGTGGTATCTCGACATCTGATCCTCGTTCGTCCGCGTCGGCTGGCTCCGCGCCCGTACAATGGGAGCAGCGTACAGTACCAACGGCGGAAGGAGGCGCGACGTGGCGGTTCCCATCACACCTGTGCGGGTCGGCGACGTCGTGCGCCTGAAGAAGCCCCACGCCTGCGGGTCCAACGAGTGGGAAGTGACCAAGCTCGGCATGGACATCGGGCTCACGTGCCTCGCTTGCGACCGGAAGGTGCGCCTCGTGCGGGCCGAGTTCGACCGCAGGTTCCGCGGGTTCATCCGTCGCGGAGATGGAAGCGGCGGCTCCGAAGGCTGAGCGCGGCGGTGCGCGGCGTTCAGCGCGCGCGACGGGCGGCCTAGTTGCCGTGTCGCTTGAAGCCGGGCGGGTCCTGTCCGAGCTGCCACACCTCGTCCGGGTTCGGGATGATGTTGAGCTGGACGTGCGTGTGGTCGCCGCCCTCGACGGTGTAGGTGCGCAGCTGCAGGCCGGAGACCTGCGCTTTGAGGTTGCGCACACTCGATATCTGGGTGATGCCGGCCACGACGCGGTCTCCCACAGCCACCAGCGGGTCCTTCGTGTGCAGGATGATCACGTCGACGTCGTTCCAGGCGTCGGGCTTGATGTGGAACTCGAAGTCGTCGACGCGCCCGTAGAGCTTGTACGCGCGGATCCGCATCACCGTGCCCGTGACCGGCGAGTACACCGGTGTGCCCGGTTTCGCGCCACAATCGAGCGCGGTCTCCTTGTTGCCTCCGGTGTTCGTGCGCCACAGGTCGAGTACGGACCCGGTCCACACGCCGTTCTCATCCGCGTCGGTGGCCTTGCGGGGCCACGCTGCGGGCCCGCCGGCGCGCTGTGCTGCGACCGCTGCCGCCGCGGCGGATGCGGCCCGGATGTGCGTGAGCGGCTTCATGCGGTAGCTGTCGCGGAACGAGGTGGGGTGGAAGGCCGCGCACGTCAGGTCGGCGGGACTGACCGGCAGGAGCAGCTGCTTGCCCCGGAACGAGGCGAAGGCGGGCGTGGGTGTGGGCGCCGCTTCGGCTGCTCCCGTGGCGACGGCGGACCATGCGGCTGCGGGCGACGATGCAACCGCAGAGGGCGTGCCGGCCTTCCCCTTCGGAACCATCAAAGCGATACCCGCGAGTGCGAGGACCACCACGGCGACGGCCGTGACGATCGGCAGCGGATGAGGGCGCGCGGCTCGGCGGCGTCGATCGGCGCGTCCGGCCATGGCGCGCACGTCATCTTCGCGCGGCGATTCCCACGCTGGTTCAGGGCCCGGTCGGCGCGGATCCGCGCGACGGGTGCGATGGTTTCGTGTCACGCGGGAACGGTACCACGGCTCGACGCCGGGCGCACCGCACCGCGGGCGTCCCTGCGCTGCGCGGTCATATGAAGAAGCGGCGTATCCCCCTCCCGCGCGCATACGTTGTTCGTGTAAGATTCGGTCACGCTCAGGGCGGTTGCGACCACCCCGAGACCCACCGCTTCCGGGAGGCCGTGTGGAGAAGCTCGAACGCGTGCTCGCAGTCGAGGAGAGCGCCCGCCACGCTGTTGCGGGCGCCGTCGAACAGGCCGCCGGCATCCGCGCGGCCGCTGTAGAGCAGGCCCGGGCGCTCGAGGCCGACTCCGCCGCCGCGTCCACTGCGGCGGTGGCGGCTCAGCGCGATGCGCTCATTTCCGAAGCCCGCGCCGAAGCTGAGCGGCTCACCTCGACTGCGGAGGCGACGCGCACCAAGGCTGACGAGACGGCCCGCGGCCGGCTCGACGCGGTGGTCGTTTCCCTCGCGTCCCGGTTCGAAGGGTAGGACCGTGGCCGTCGCTCCGATGCGCCGTGTCGAGGTCGTCGGGTACGCACCTGTGCTCGATGACGTCCTCGATGCCCTCCAGCGCGCGGGTGCGGTGCAGGTGGAACCGGCCCCGGAAGGGCTCGCCACCTGCGAGATCGAGCAGAGCAGCGAGCGCCATCGCCGCATCGAGGAGCTCTCGGCCGACGCCAAGTTCGTCAAGGACCTCCTTGCCCGACATCACACCCCCACCCAGCCATTCGCCGCGTTCATCTCCGAGAAGTTCCATCTGGGGCTCGACGAGTTCGCAACGCTCGATGTTGCGGGAGAGCTGCTGCCCCTCTATGAGCTGTGCAACGTGCTCGCCGACCGCATCGCCGCCGGCAAGCGGGAGAAGGCGCGGCTCGCCGCACTCGTCATGGAGCTCGAACCCTGGAAGAGCGTGCGCCTTGAGATCTCTCGCTGGAAGGGCACTGAGCACGTCGCCCTGATCGCAGGCGTGGTGCCCTCTTCGGACGCGCCTTCGATCCGTGAGCGTCTCCGCGAGGCCGCGCCACTCGCCTCGGTCGCCGAGTACGGGACGAGCGGCGTCACACAGGCCTGGATCGTGCTCGCGCACGTGAGCGCTCTCGCCGACGTCCGCTCGACGCTCGCGTCCACGAAGTTCCGCGAGGTGTCGTTCCCGGGGCTGGAGAACTACCCCGCGGAGGAGGCGGCCCGGGCGAGCGCGGCCATCGGTCAGATCGAGCAGCAGATAGCGGAGGCGGAATCCGAACTCGAGCTGGTCGCACGAGACCACTACGAGCAAGCCGTAGCCCTGCTCGAGGCGATGGACAGCACGCGGGACGCCGCCGAGACCCTGTGCCTGTTCGGTCGCACAGAGCGCGCGTTCGTCCTCAGCGGATGGATACGCGCATCGCGCGGCGACGCGCTCATCGAGATGCTCCGCCCCTGGGAGTCCGAACTGGACATCACGCTGCGCGAGCCCGCCGACGACGAGGATCCGCCGGTAGAACTCGACAATCCGCGGTTCCTGCGGGCGTTCGAGACCCTCACCGACCTCTACGGGCGCCCTGGATACCGCGAGCTCGACCCGACGCCGCTACTCGCGCCTTTCTTCCTCCTGTTCTTCGCCATCTGCATCAGCGACGTGGGGTACGGCGCGATGCTCATTCTCGGATCGTGGCTGATCAAGACGAAACTGGACGTTGCGCCCGGCGTGAAGCGCTTCCTCGATCTGATGATGATCGGCGGAGCGGGGGCGATGGTCGTGGGCGTCGCGTTCGCCAGCTACTTCGCCATCCCCGTCGAGTCGCTTCCTCCGTTCCTGAGAGCGATGCAACTTCTCGACCCGCTCGCGCAGCTGCAGACGTTCCTGCTCATCGCTATCGGGCTCGGTGTCGTGCAGGTGTTCTTCGGCGTCGGCATCGCCGCCTACGACTCTTTCAGGGCGGGCGATCCCGGCACGGCCATCGCCGAACAACTATCGACGATCTTCCTGTTCGTGATGATCGCGGTGTGCGTCGTTGCGTTCGGGGCGGGGAACGCGCTGCTCGGTGCATGGGCGCTTGTGATCGGCCTCGTCGGGACGATGCTGTTGCAGGGCCGCGCCCTCGAGGCGGCGCTGGGCGATGCTTCCGTGCCGCTGTGGGACCGGGCGGTCGGGTGGGCATGGCTCGCCGCCGTGGCCACATCCATGTACCTCATGGCGACCACTTCGGTGGGCCTCGGGCTGGAAGTGCTCGCGGGGGCCTGTGCAGTCGCGCTCGTGACCAAGACGGGGCGGAAGTCGGTCCTTGCTCTTCTCGGCGGCCTGTACGCCGTCTACGGGATGTCGGCGTTCCTGGGAGATATCCTGTCTTACACGCGACTCGCTGCGCTGGGACTGTCGGGGGCGCTCGTCGGCATGGTGTTCAACATCCTCGCAGGTCTTGTGTGGGGCCCGGTGGCCGGCCTGTGGGCGGCCGGGGGCGTCGGCTGGCTCGGTGCGGTGGTCGTCGCGTTGCTCGCCGGGGCGGTCTTCGTCTTCGGCCACATCTTCAATGTTGTGATCAACCTGCTCGGCGCGTTCGTGCACCCGGCGCGGTTGCAGTTCGTCGAGTTCTTCAGCAAGTTCTACTCAGGAGGGGGCCGTCCACTCAAGCCCTTCCGTTTCGTGACCCGGTCCGTCGTGCTGGATGCCGGCTCCGCCCGGCAGGAAGGAGCTAGGTAGTGAAGGACGTCATGTGGGGGATGGCAGGTACCGACTGGGCCCTGCTCGGGGCCGGGATGGCCGCCATCCTCGGAGGCATCGGTTCATCGTGGGGCATCGCGATCGCGAGCTCGACGGTGTCGGGCATCCTGTCGGAGGACGACACCAAGTTCGGCAAGCTCCTGCCGCTGGCCGCGATGCCGGGTACCCAGGGCATCTACGGGTTCATCGCCGCGGTGCTCGTGATCATCTTCTTCGGGCTGCTCGGCGGCAAAGTCGACCTGCCCGCGGTCGCCGGGTTCAAGATCTTCCTGGCGTGCCAGCCGGTCGGTTGGCTGTGCATGATCTCCGCGTATTGGCAGGGTCGCGCCGGTGCGTCGGCTGCGGGGATCGTCGCCGCCGACAAGCAGGCGCCGGCGCTGATCTTCCCGGCACTCGTCGAGACCTACGCGGTGCTCTCGCTCATCGTCACGATCCTCATGCTCCTCGGCCTCCGCGCCGCGTACGGAGCGTAGCGTCGTGGCGATCGACGACATCGTCACGCGGATAGAGGGCGACGCGGCGGCGGAGGCCGAAGCGCTGCTGGCATCGGCTCGCACCGACGCCGAACGCACGGTCGCCGAAGCACGCACCCGCGCTGCGGCGCGTGCCGAGCAGGCGCTCGAACGCGGGCTCGTGGAGGCAAAGCGCGAGGCCGAGACGCTCGTTGCCGGCGCACGCCTCGCGGCCCGCGATGCGGCCCTGACCGCGCGGCAGGCGCTCGGCGCCGAGGCCTTGGCTCGTTTGGAGTCCGCGCTCGCGGCCATGCCCGACGCTTCGTACGCCGAGCTGTTGGCTCGCGAGATCGCGTCGGCGCCGCTCCCCGCCGGGACGCTGCGGCTGGGGTCGGCGGACTTCGCCCGTCTTCGGGCGACACTCCCGGCTGCGCTCACGTCATGCGCCATGGATCTGAGCATCGAAGGTGCGCCGGCCGACATAGAGCGCGGGGTCGTGCTCGTTGGCGACCGCGTCCGCATCGAGGTCTCACCCGCGTCGCTGGTGTACGCGCGCCGTGCCGAACTCGAGGCCGAGGCGGACCGGGCGCTGTTCGGCGAGGAAGGGTAGGGCGCGGTGGCACGCGGCGACATGGCGTACGGGTTCGCAACGGGGCGGGTCATGGTCCTGCGCTCCCGGCTGCTCGGCCGCGCCGCTTTCGAGCGTCTCGTCGACGCTCCCACCTTCGACGACCAGCGCCGGGTGCTGTCCGACACGCATTTCGGCAAGTTCGTGGAGCATGCGCAGAATGCGACCGACGTGGAGAGGGCGATCGACGCCTCGCTGCTCGACCTGTTCGACGACTTCCTGCGGCGTGCCGGGCTTCCCGCGGCCGTCGTCGAGACCTTCACCGTTCCATACGACTTCGCCGTGCTGAAATCGGTGCTTCGTTCCCGTTCGCTCGGGACGCAGCCCGAGTTTCCCGAGATCTTGCTCGGCGTACTGGAGCCCGAAGATCTCGCGCGCCCGGAAAGCCTCCCCGGTGCGATGGGCAAGGTGGCGCGCTCCGTGACGTCGGCACAGCCGCCGCTCGGCGCGGAGGCGATCGGTGCCGCGGTCGATGCGGCGATGTTCGGCGAGGTCGCGCGTCTGGCTGCCGCCTCTGGGATCGATCTGTTGCAACGACTCGCGACGAAGCAGATCGACGCCGTCAACGCGAAGGTCCTGCTGCGGAGCGCGGTCGCGGGAAGGACCCCGGACGAGGCGCGGCGCATGCTCATGCCCGGCGGCACGTGGAAGGCGTCAGCGCTCGCCGAACTGGTGGCGCGTCCTCGCGAGCTCGCGGAGGCGATCGTCGCCTCGCGCGTTCTTGGCGCGGCGGGAGCCGATGAGGTCCTCGACCTCGAGAAACTGGATGTGATCGTGGACGCGACCACGGCGTCCCTGGC